>NZ_REFU01000001.1:956719-1275626 GCF_003688915.1 Rhodococcus sp. SBT000017 | reverse complement strand
CGCTCGGCGACAGGTGGGGCAGACGCGCGGTGTTCCTCGGCGGAATCGCTGTCTTCACCGCCGCCTCGGTGGCCAGCGCGCTCGCTGCGAGTCCAGCGATGCTCATCGCGGCGCGCGCCGTGCAAGGAATCGGTGCCGCCGCGATCATGCCGTTGTCCCTGGCCCTGCTCGCCGCGGTGGTGCCGGTGGGCAAGCGGGCAATGGCAATCGGGATCTGGGGTGGAGTCTCCGGACTCGGCGTGGCGCTGGGGCCGGTGGTCGGCGGAGCCGTGGTCGACGGGATCTCCTGGCAGGCGATCTTCTGGATCAACGTTCCGGTGGCCCTCGTCGCAGTACCGCTGGCGTACGTCGCGCTGAAGGAAACCGCAGGGCGCATCCAACCGCTCGATCTGCTCGGCGCGGTCCTCGCGGGCGGCGGCGTCTTCCTTCTGGTGTGGGCGGTGGTCCACGGCAACGACGACGGGTGGGCGTCGACCACGGTGCTCGCCGGCTTCATCGGCTCGGCGGTACTGCTCGTCGCCTTCGTTCTGCGTGCATCGCGCACCCGGCACTCGGTACTGCCGCTGGCGCTCTTCCGTTCGCGCAGCTTCACCATCGCCAACATCATCGGAATCACGTTCTCGCTCGGCATGTTCGGGGCGGTGTTCCTCCTCGCGCAGTACCTGCAGATCGTGATGAACTACACGCCGTTTCAGGCAGGCCTACGCACGCTGCCGTGGACTGCCGCACCGATGGTGGTCGCACCCATCGCAGGCCTGCTCGCCGAGCGCGTCGGACTGCGTGGGTTGTTGGTCGCCGGCCTGTCGTTGCAGTCGGTCTCGCTCGTGTGGATGGCGCTGATTCTGGGACCCGACACCGAATACCTGTCCATGGTCCCGGCGCTGCTGATGGCCGGAGTGGGCATGGGACTGACGTTCGCCCCGTCCGCCACCGCAGTGCTGCGGGACATGAAGGACGAGGATCACGCCACCGCGAGCAGTGCGAACTCCACCGTGCGAGAAGTGGGTATCGCGCTCGGCATCGCGGTACTGACAGCAGTGTTCATCGGAGCCGGTGGATCACTGACGCCCACCGGCTACACCGACGCCCTGGCACCCGCCCTGCTCGTCGGCGCAGGGGCAGTGGCGATCGGACTCGTGGCGGCGCTGTTCATGCCGGGGCGTTCCGCCGGACCGGCGGAAGCGCTCACGGTTGGCCGGGAAATGCCGTCGACGACGGAGTGACGCCCAGAATTTGCTGCCACGTCGCGAGGCGAACCGCAGCGTCGGTCAACGCCTGCACGCCCATGTCGCGGGTCGCTCCCGACCGGCTGCGTTCGATCGACGAACGCCACGCGATGCTCGTGTCGATCTCGGCCTGCGCAGCCAACTGCGCAGCCGAGATCGCGTCGGTCACCGGGAACGGGGACGCGTACGCCGGATCGGGCAGTGGCACAGTGACGCTCGCCGCCCGGAGTGCATCGATGGTGGCGTCGCGGCGCGCGCGGTGAGCGGCAGTGTTCGACGCCACCACCTCGGCGCGCGTGGGGTTGGAGAACGCCGCGACGACGCCGTAGGCGAACACCGCCGCGTACTCGGCGTGCAGGGCATCGACCAGGCCTTGCTGTTCCGGACCGAGATCGCTCATGCCAGAACCACCAGGGCCGAGACCGTGCACGAGGCACTGATCGAACCGAGAAGGCCTGCCCGGTAACCACTTTCGTTGCGAGCTGCATCTGCCGCACTGCGAGCAGAGGAAGTCAACATCTCCCGCACGGCGGCGATATCGGGCGGCGGCGTCGTGGGAGCGGGTGTCGTGGTGGCCGTGGCCGACGACGTGTCGGTCGAGGCGCCGGTGGCTCGGGCGATCTCGGTCTCGAGCGCATCGGCGTGCTCGGTCCGCTGCGCCGCGACGATCCCGAGTGCGGCTGCGTAGTCGGCGATCACCGTCGCGGCCGCGGTGGCATCCGCGGCATCGGCGCGGGCTGCGCGCAACTGTGCGGTCAGTGTGTCGAGGGCAGGGCCCGAGATGGTCTCCTGGCCGCAGGCGGCAACGCCGGACACGGCGGCCGCGGACAGAGCGGCGACACCGGCGAGTCGGAACAACCCGCGGCGGCTGAGCGCGAAGGGGACGGTCGGCGTTGGCACTCCGATATCGTGCCAGACCGCAGCGCTCGTACGCGCCGTGCCCGCGTGTCGCGGCGGTCGATCGTGGTCACGAGCACTGCCTGCGGGGCGGTAGGCTGTTGGTTCACCAAACGCAGTCCGGCTGCCGTACGCCGGATCGCCCACAACTACACACGAGGAGTTCGCGACATGCCTGTTCCGTCCAAGGAAAGGGTTGTCGAACTGCTCGCCGACCTCGTTCGAGAACGGGGTTACGACCTCGAAGACGTGAACGTTGTCGCCGCAGGAAAGCACAGTGCAGTGCGGATCATGGTCGATCGCGAAGAGGGAATCGACCTCGACGCGCTCCCGGAACTGAGCCGCGAGATCTCGGATGCCTTCGATGCCGTGACCGATTTCGGGGAAGCTCCGTACACGCTGGAAGTCACCACCCCCGGAATCGACCGCCCGCTGACCGAGGCACGGCATTGGCGTCGGGCCCGCGGACGCAAGGTTCGTATCGAACTCGCCGACGTCAAGTTCGACGGTCGCGTCGGTGTGCTCGACGGTGACTCGGTCACCGTGGTGATCAAGGAGAAGGGTGTGCTGTCTACCCGGTCCGTTGCGCTGTCCGATGTTGTGAAAGCTGTTGTACAGGTGGAGTTCTCGCGGCCCAGCGCCGAAGAGATGGACCTGGCGGGTGGCGTGGTCGGCAGTAGACCGTCACCCGCAGACACCGATGAGATCGTGGACGTGGAAGCACCGGAAGAAGGGTCGAACAAGTGAATATCGATATCGCCGCACTGCGTGCCATCGAGGCGGACAAGGGAATTCCGATCGAGATGGTGATCTCGACGATTCAGACCGCGTTGCTGACGGCCTACCGGCACACCGAGGGACACCAGTCCAACGCGTGGATCGACGTCGATCGCAAGACCGGGTCGGTACGGGTGATGGCCAAGGAGCTCGACGCCGACGGCAATCTGATCTCCGAGTGGGACGACACCCCGGAAGGCTTCGGACGCATCGCGGCAACCACGGCGCGTCAGGTCATCCTGCAGCGCCTACGCGACGCCGAGCACGAGCGCTCGTTCGGCGAGTACTCCACGCACGAGGGTGAGATCGTCAACGGTGTCATCCAGCGCGACACGCGTGCCAACGCCAAGGGCACCGTCATCGTTCGTATCGGCAGTGACGCCAACGGAGCCGACGGCCTCCTGCCGCCCGCCGAGCAGGTGCCGGGTGAAAGCTACGAGCACGGCGAACGCATCAAGTGCTACGTCGTCGGAGTCGCCCGGGGCAACCGGGGTCCGCAGATCACCCTCTCGCGCACCCATCCGAATCTGGTGCGCAAGCTGTTCGCCCTCGAGGTGCCCGAGATCGCCGACGGTTCGGTCGACATCGTGGCAGTGGCCCGCGAGTCGGGGCATCGCTCGAAGATCGCCGTCGCGTCCACCGTGTCCGGTCTCAACGCCAAGGGTGCCTGCATCGGACCGATGGGGCAGCGCGTGCGCAACGTGATGAGCGAACTCGCAGGCGAGAAGATCGACATCATCGACTTCGACGAGGATCCGGCCACGTTCGTCGGAAACGCTCTTTCTCCGTCGAAGGTCGTCTCGGTGACCGTCGTCGACGCGGCTGCTCGTGCGGCCCGTGTGGTGGTTCCCGAGTACCAGCTTTCTCTGGCCATCGGCAAGGAAGGGCAGAACGCTCGACTGGCCGCTCGATTGACCGGTTGGCGGATCGACATCCGCAGTGATGCGGCGGCACCCGAGACGACCAGCGCGTAGGGCCGGAATGCGGAGTTCGGGGCAATACAGCGGTAGAGTGGTCGATGGTTCGGTAACGACCTCTCCGCCCAGGGGCATGAACGCGAGTATCCGGTAGTGACAAGCCGGCCTATTCGTACGTGCGTCGGGTGCAGGGAGCGAGTGCCGGCCGCCGATCTGTTGAGGATCGTGGTTCGAGAAGCTGGTTCGCACGAATTCGCTCTCGTCCCCGACGTCCGGCATTCGATGTCCGGCCGTGGTGCGTGGTTGCACTACAGCCGAGAATGCCTGCACAATGCGGAACGACGCCGAGTCTTCGGTCGTGCGTTTCGGATATCGGGAAATGTGGAATCGTCCGCAGTGACAGCCGTGCTCGACGAGTACGAACAGCTGCAGGCCGAGGACACGACAAGAGCAACACCCGTCGACAAGAACAGGCAACAGCACTGATGAGCACACCGTGAAGCACCAACGATGAACGTCCATCGGAGATAACCCGAGGTCGTGCGGGCACCAAGCCTCGCTCGGCCTCTCAGTGAGGAGAGCAGTGGCAGGCAAGGCCCGCGTGCACGAGTTGGCAAAAGAACTCGGTGTCACCAGTAAGGAACTACTCGCACGGCTCAAAGAGCAAGGCGAGTTCGTCAAGTCCGCATCATCCACAGTCGAAGCCCCCGTGGCACGTCGACTGCGTGAATCCTTCCCGTCCGACAGCGCGGACGCGTCGGCACCCGCCGCATCTGCACCGAACGGTCGCGCAGCGGCCGATCGCGCTGCAGGCAGCACCGCGAAGCCGGGCGCTGCGAAGCCGGGCGGACCCCGTCCCGGCCCCAAGCCGGCACCCCGTCCAGCAGAGCCGGAAGCACCCGCAGCGCAAGCTCCGGTGGAGGCAGCACCGGCCGCACCCGCAACTCCGGCTGCCGCACCCGCTCCGGCCCGGCAGCACCAACCCCTTCGCCTGCAGCGCCCGCCGCTCCGGTAGAGCAGGCTCCGGCCGCGTCGGCCACCACCAGCGACGCTGCACCGGCCCCGGCGGCACCCAAGCCCGCAGGTCCCGGCCCCAAGCCCGGCCCCAAGGCTCCGCGTGTCGGTAACAACCCGTACTCCTCGGCTCCCGTGGAGCGACCGGCTCCCCGTCCCGCTCCCGGTGCTCCGCGCCCCGGTGGCGGACGTCCCGCTCCCGGACAAGGTGGGCCTCGTCCCGCCGCACCGTCGGCCGGCAGCCGTCCGGCTCCCGGGCAGGGTGGGCCTCGTCCCGCACCGGGCCAGGCCGGACCTCGTCCGAGCCCGGGCTCGATGCCTCCTCGCCCGAACCCCGGTGCCATGCCGACCCGTTCGGCGCGTCCCGGTCCCGCAGCAGGTCGTCCCGGTCGTCCCGGTGGCGCTCCGGGTGGACGTCCCGGCGGCGGCGGTGGCGGTGGCTACCGCGGCGGCGGCGCTCCCGGCGCTCCCGGTGGTGCCCCCGCAGGCGGCGCTCCCGCAGGTGGTTTCCGCGGTCGCCCCGGTGGCGGTGGACGCCCCGGTCAGCGCGGCGCAGCAGCAGGTGCATTCGGTCGTCCCGGCGGAGCAGTTCGTCGTGGACGCAAGTCGAAGCGGGCGAAACGCGCCGAGTACGAGAGCATGCAGGCTCCCGCAGTCGGCGGCGTCAGGCTGCCCCGCGGCAACGGTGAGACCATCCGTCTCGCCCGCGGTGCGTCGCTGTCGGACTTCGCGGACAAGATCGACGCGAACCCGGCCGCACTCGTGCAGGCCCTGTTCAACCTCGGCGAGATGGTCACCGCGACGCAGTCCGTCAACGACGAGACGCTGGAGCTTCTCGGCGGCGAGATGAACTACGTCGTTCAGGTCGTCAGTCCCGAGGACGAAGACCGCGAACTGCTCGACTCGTTCGACCTCACCTACGGCGAGGATGCCGGCGGCGAGGACGATCTGGAACAGCGTCCCCCGGTGGTCACCGTCATGGGCCACGTCGATCACGGTAAGACGCGACTGCTCGACTCGATTCGCAACACCACGGTGCGCGAAGGCGAGGCAGGCGGAATCACGCAGCACATCGGTGCGTACCAGGTGCTGACCGAGCTCGAAGGCAACGAACGTCTCGTGACGTTCATCGATACCCCCGGTCACGAGGCCTTCACGGCCATGCGTGCCCGTGGTGCGAAGGCCACCGACCTCGCGATCCTGGTTGTCGCAGCCGACGACGGCGTCATGCCGCAGACGGTGGAGGCCATCAACCACGCCCAGGCGGCCGACGTGCCGATCGTGGTCGCGGTGAACAAGATCGACAAGGAAGGCGCGAACCCGGACAAGATCCGGCAGCAGCTGACCGAATACGGACTGGTCGCCGAGGAGTACGGCGGCGAGACGATGTTCGTCGACATCTCCGCCAAGCAGGGCACCAACATCGATGCCCTCCTCGAAGCGGTGCTGCTGACGGCCGACGCGTCGCTCGATCTGCGCGCCAACCCGGACATGGACGCCCAGGGTGTCGCCATCGAGGCGCACCTCGACCGTGGTCGTGGCCCGGTCGCGACCGTGCTCATCGCTCGCGGAACGTTGCGTGTCGGTGACTCGATCGTCGCCGGTGACGCGTACGGACGCGTTCGTCGGATGGTCGACGAGCACGGCGACGACGTCACCGAAGCGATGCCGTCTCGTCCCGTGCAGGTCATCGGCTTCACGTCGGTGCCCGGTGCAGGCGACAACCTGTTGGTCGTCGACGAGGATCGGATCGCACGTCAGATCGCCGACCGTCGAAATGCGCGCAAGCGCAATGCGCTGGCAGCCAAGAGCCGCAAGCGCATCAGCCTCGACGATCTCGACGCAGCTCTGAAGGAGACTTCGCAGCTCAACTTGATCCTCAAGGGTGACAACTCGGGAACCGTCGAGGCTCTCGAAGAGGCGCTGCTCGGAATTCAGATCGACGACGAGGTCGAACTGCGCGTCATCGACCGCGGTGTCGGTGGCGTCACGGAGACCAACGTCAACCTGGCGTCGGCATCCAACGCGATCATCATCGGCTTCAACGTTCGAGCGGAGGGCAAAGCCACCGAGCTGGCCAACCGCGAAGGCGTCGACATCCGGTACTACTCGGTGATCTACCAGGCCATCGACGAGATCGAGAAGGCCCTCAAGGGCATGCTCAAGCCGGTGTACGAAGAGGTTGCCCTCGGGCAGGCCGAGATCCGCGCGCTGTTCCGTTCCTCCAAGGTCGGAAACATCGCCGGTTGCCTCGTCACCTCCGGTACGATCCGTCGCAACGCCAAGGCGCGACTCATCCGAGACAGTGCCGTTGTCGCGGAAACCGTCACGATCTCCTCGCTCCGCCGCGAGAAGGACGACGCGACGGAGGTCCGTGAGGGCTACGAGTGTGGTTTGACGGTGACGTACTCCGACATCAAGGTGGGTGATGTCATCGAGGCGTACGAACTCCGTGAAAAGCCGCGCGACTAGAACAGATGCGGAGCCGTTCGGCTCCGCATCCGGTCGCGTCGGCTCGGTGGTGAAGCCAGGGGAGTGACACTGCGCTCCGACTTTCGAGCCGGTGGTGGTACGACAGATGTACCGCCACCGGCTTTGTCGTCGAAGCTGATCGAAGGACGTCAGCGTGTATCTGGGTGCTCTGGAGTTGGACGTGTTGTTGGGGGATGTGCGTTCGCTCGCCGAGAAACGGTCGATGGTGGAACCGGTCCTCGGTGATCTGCAACGGTTGGGAGTCTCGGCTGCCGAAACCGGTGAGCGAGAACGTATTCGGCGATCCCTGCTGGGGGTTGCCGCGGCCGGTACCGATGTCGACCTACTGCACGACAAACTGGACGAGTGCGAACGGCATGTCGCCGAACGCCACGATCTGGAACTGTTGGCAGTACGCCGGAGAATCTTCGGACCCGAGGATTGATCCGGGAAGTCTGCCGAGCACTGCTCGGCAGACGTGAAGTGCACAACCGTCGGTACGTCGCAACAGAATCGACGTTCGGCCATGAAAGAGGAGTGTGATTGTCGTGGTGGATCAGGCCAGGGCTCGTAAGTTGTCCAAGCGAATCGCCGCCATCGTTGCAACGGCGATCGATCACGAGATCAAGGATCCACGGCTGGCATTCGTGACCATCACCGACACCAAGGTGACCGCCGACCTGCACGACGCCACGGTGTACTACACCGTGATGGGTGAAGATCTCGATACTCCGCCCGATCTGCAGGCGGCCGCTGCAGGACTCGAGAAGGCCAAGGGTGTACTGCGCTCGAAGGTCGGAGCCGGAACGGGTGTTCGGTACACGCCGACATTGACGTTCGTGACCGACACGGTGCCCGACACCGCACGCCACATGGAAGACCTCCTCGAACGCGCCCGAGTGGCCGACGAGGAACTGGCCCGCGCCCGTGCGAACGCCAAGCCCGCAGGCGACCCCGACCCGTACAAAGCCCCGCGCGAAGTCGCAGACTCAGATGGTCATTCCGCAGGCTCCACTCCTGGATTGGATGGTCGTTCCGCAGGCTCCACTCCTGCAGACGTCGAGCCCGCCGAAGCCGACTGACATGTCCGATGGTTCGGGGTCGGTGTCGGAGACCGACGAGGATCTGGCCCAGGCGATCGAGATGCTCGAACGTGCATCGTCGGTGACCGTGCTGTGTCACGTTCAGCCCGATGCCGACACGATCGGTAGTGGGCTCGCGCTCGGTTCGGTACTCGAACGTCGCGGTGCGACCGTCCAGGTGGCGTTCGCAGCACCGGCGTCCCTGCCCGAGTCGATGGACGAGTTACCCGGCAGGCACCTTCTGGTCGACGCCGACCAGGTCACCGAGACCGTCGATCTGGTGGTCACGGTCGACGCCGGAAGTCGGGGTCGGCTGGGTTCGTTGGGCGACCGACTCGATACGGCGTCGGCCAGCCTCGTCATCGATCACCACCGCAGCAACACGCGATTCGGAACGCTGAATGTGGTGCATGCGTCCGCCGAGTCCACCACCGCCGTGATCGCGCGTCTGCTCGATCGGTGGGGCGTCGAGATCGATGCCGATCTGGCTCACCTGCTGTTCGCGGGCTTGGTCACCGACACCGGTTCGTTCCGCTGGGTTCGCCCGGGTTCTCATTTGTTGGCCGAAAGACTGTTGGCGACTGGGATCGACGGCGCTCACATCGCCCGCAAGCTGCTCGACACCCATCCGTTCGAGTGGTTGCCGATGCTCGGGTCCGTGCTCGGTTCGGCATCCTTGATTCCCGACGCAGCCGACGGACGAGGGCTGGTGTACGCGGTCATTCGGAGCGAGGATTCGGCCGGACTGCGGTCCGAGGAAATCGAGAGCGTGATCGACATCGTGCGCACCACCTCCGAAGCCGAGGTGGCAGCCGTGCTCAAGCAACAGGACTTCGGCGCGGTCTGGGTGGTCTCCCTGCGCTCGAAGACCGAGGTAGACGTCTCGGCGGTGGCGTGCGAACTCGGCGGCGGCGGGCACCGCAACGCGGCCGGCTACACCGCGACCGGTGACCTGCCCGACGTGATCGATGCGCTGCGCGGAGCTCTTTCGACGTCGTGAGCTCCACTCCGGTCACCGCTCGAAAGATTCTCGGCCTGTCGCTGCCCTCCCTCGGCGTCCTTGCCGCCGAACCCCTCTACCTGTTGTTCGACGCCGCCGTGATCGGCAGGCTCGGTGCGTTGGCCCTCGCAGGCCTGGCTATCGGCGGGCTCGTGCTGGCCCAGGTGAGCACCCAGCTGACCTTCCTGTCCTACGGCACGACCGCGCGAGCGGCTCGCATGCACGGTGCCGGTCGCGAACGCGATGCCGTCGGCGAGGGTGTGCAGGCAACCTGGCTGGCCTTCGCGATCGGTATCGCCATCGTAGCGGTGATGCAGCTCGCGGCCGAGCCCGTGGTGTCGGTGCTCACCGGCGGTGGCGACATCGCCGCGGAGGCGCTCGCGTGGCTGCGGGTGGCCTTGCTGGGTGTGCCGTTCATCCTGGTATCTCTGGCCGGAAACGGATGGATGCGCGGAGTCCAGAACACGGTGACCCCGCTGCGTTTCGTCGTGTTCGGCTTCGGTGTGTCGGCAGTTCTGTGCCCACTTCTCGTTCATGGGTTGCTCGGATTCCCGCGTCTGGAGCTGGTGGGATCGGCCGTGGCCAACGTGATCGGGCAGGGCGTCGCCGGTGCGCTGTTCGTCGTCGCGGTGGTGCGGGCGAGCACCGAATTGCGCCCGCGCTGGTCGGTGATGCGCGCGCAACTGGTGCTGGGGCGCGACCTGATCGTGCGCAGTCTGGCGTTCCAGGCCTGCTTTCTGTCTGCCGCTGCGGTCGCGTCGAGGTTCGGAGCGGCCTCTGTCGCCGCCAATCAGGTGGTTCTGCACATGTGGAACCTGGTGTCGTTGATGCTCGATTCGTTGGCCATCGCCGCTCAGACTCTGGTGGGTGCCGCCCTTGGTGCAAGCAGGACCGACGACGCGCGCGCACTGGCGTGGCGATTGACGGCATGGTCGACGGTGTTCGCGGTCGTCCTCGCCGGCGTGTTCGCTGTCGGGCGCTCCTTCGTCCCGGAGTTGTTCACCACCGACGCGTCGGTCATCGACGAGATGCATGCGATCTGGTGGATCTTCGTCGCGATCATTCCCATTGCCGGGGTGGTGTTCGCGTTGGACGGAGTGCTGCTCGGCAGTGGTGACGCTGCTTTTCTGCGAAATGCGACCATGGCGTGCGCCGTCGTGGGCTTTCTGCCGTTCATCTGGTCGGCTCTGGTGTTCGACTGGGGGTTGGTCGGCATATGGATCGGGCTCGGCGTCTTCGTCGGACTGCGGATGCTCGCGGTCGCGGGCCGGGTGCTGTCCGGTAAGTGGCTGGTGATCGGCAGCGACCGCCAACTACGCCACTGAGTGGTCTCGGTCAGGGCTGCGACGGCAATGCCGGGTGTAGTGCCACCTCACGGCTCTTGACGACGAAGAACACGCTGCGCCCGGGCTCGAGGCCGAGATCCGATACCGCAGCAGGGGTGATGTCGGCGGCCATGCCGGGAGACCCGTCGGGTTGCGGACGTGACCGAACACGAATCCCGGAGCCCTGCACCTCCATCTCCTCGATCACCACCTCGAACACGTTTCGGGGGCTGGCGTGCGGTGCAGTCGGGTGTACCGACACGGCGGCGGGGGAGAACACCGCTACCAGTGGAGTTCCGGTGGCGTGCCGCCCGGAGCCGTGGACCGTCCCTCCCCATGTTGTGATCAGGGACGTCGAGTCGTCGGCATCGACAGCCCGTCCCGAGATCAGGTTCACCCCGGCGATGCGGGCACCGAATTCGCTGCGAGGGGCGGTCAGTACCTCGGTGACCGATCCTCGCTCGACGACGCGCCCACCGTCGACGACCGCGACGGAATCGGCGAGCGCGACGACGTCGAGCAGATCGTGGGTGACGATCAGTGCCGTGCGGGCGCTCTCGCGTAGTACCGTGCGCAGCACTCGTCGGATGGCCGGTGCCGTTTCGACGTCCAATGCCGCGAGTGGTTCGTCGAGCAGCAGCAGTCGAGGATCTGCGGCAAGCGCGCGCGCAATCGCGATGCGCTGGGCCTGCCCACCGGACAGCTGTGCCGGGCGGCGGTCGGCCAGGTGGGATGCTCCCACGGCGTCCAGCCACCGATCGGCCACGACCTTCGCGGCTGCTCGGTTCGCACCGGCGCTACGCGGAGCGAAGGCCACATTCGTTCGCGCGTCCATGTGGGGAAACAGCAGAGCGTCCTGCGCAAGAGTGGCAACGCCTCGGGCATGTATCGGAACGAAGGTTCTCGACGAGGTGTCGGTCAACACCTTCTCGCCGAGTCGGACGATTCCGTCGTCGGGTGCCACGACGCCCGAGACGAGTTGCAGCAGCGTCGATTTGCCTGCCCCGTTCGGCCCGAGGATCGCGACCGTCTCACCCTCGCGGGCATCCAGTTCGAGGTCGATGTCACGGACGCCCAGGGTGGCGCGCAGGTGCAGTGGGCTCACAGCGTCCCCGACGACCGAGTGCCGCGTGCGGTGACGACGACGAGTGCCGCGACGAGAATCAACAGCAGCGACAGCGCCACCGCGGCATCGGGATCGGCTTCTCGCTGGAGATAGATTTCCAGTGGAAGTGTTCTGGTCACTCCCTCGAGCGAGCCGGCGAACGTCAAAGTCGCTCCGAATTCTCCGAGTGCGCGTGCGAACGCGAGTACGGTCCCGGACATCAATCCAGGAAGTATCAGCGGAATGGTGACGCGGCGTAGGACGGTCGTCGGAGTGGCCCCCAGCGTCGCGGCCACCACGTCGTATCGGTTACCGGCCGTCCGCAATGCGCCCTCGACGCTGACGACGAGAAACGGCAGCGACACGAATACCTGCGCCAGCACGACCGCGGAGGTGGTGAACGCGATTCTGATACCGAAAGCATCGAGATGTTCGCCCAGCAGTCCCTGGCGTCCGAAGGTGTAGAGCAGCGCGATGCCGCCGACCACCGGGGGCAGAACCAGAGGCAGCACGACCAGGGAGCGAAGTGCAGCTAGTCCTCGAATCGTACTGCGCGCGAGCACGATTGCCATCGGTACGCCAAGTAGCACGCACACCGCAGTGCTGGCCGTTGCCGTCTTCAAGCTCAGTACCAGCGCCGCAACCGCAGAATCCGACGTGATGAGCCCGAAGAAGTTCGACCAGTCGATTCGGGTGAACATCGCGGCAAGCGGTGCCACGACGACAAGCGCGCCGATGGCAGCCGGAACGAAAATCCACAGCGGCACGCCGACGGTCGGACTTCTGAGTGAGCCCGACTGCCCGGCCGCTGCCTGCGCGGTCACGGTGCCGCGAAACCGGCACCGGAGAGGACGTCTCGGCCGACGGGTCCGGTGACGAAGTCGGTGAAGGCGCGCGCGGTGGCCTCGTTGTCGGACGCGCTCAACGTCGCGATCGGGTAGGTGTTGACGGCCCGGCTCGATTCATCGAAGGGCACCGCGGTCACGGCGTCGCCCGCTCCGGAAGCATCGGTGACGTACACCAGGCCGGCATCTGCTTGACCCGACGTGACTTTGCCCAGCACGTCGGTCACCGAGGACTCCTCGCTCACCGCCGGGACGTCCGTGCCGGCCGCGGTCTCGATGGACGCTGTGGCCGCGCCGCACGGCACCTGTGGTGCGCAGATCACCGTCAGTACGTCGGGGTTCGCCAGATCTGCGAACGAGGTGATGTTCTTCGGGTTCCCCGGTGCGGTGACGATGGTCAGAGTGTTGGTGGCGAAGTCTGCTGGGTTGCCCGCGACGAGGCCTGCGTCGACGACCTTGGTCATGTTGTTCGTATCCGCCGAGGCGAATACGTCCGCAGGCGCGCCGGCGACCAGTTGCGCGGCGAGATCGGAGGACCCTGCAAAGCTGAGCTCGACCGAGGTGCCTGGATGTTCGGCCTGAAAGCGCGAACCGAGATCGGTGAACGTCGCGCGCAGCGAAGCCGCGGCGAACACCGTGATCTCACCTCCGACGGCACCGTCTCGCGGTTCGGAAGCCATTGCGGACGAATCGGATTGGGAACTGCACCCGGCCAGCATCAATGTAGCCGCGACCAGGGTGATGTAGGCCGGTCGTATTGCTTTCACTGAGATCTCCTGCTTTCTAGGGTGTTTCGACGATGACGGTCGTGGCCTTGATGACCGCGACGGTGACCTTGCCCGGCTCGAGTCCCAGTTCTCGAACCGACGCCGTACTCATCAGGGACACGATGGAGAACGGCCCGCACTGCATGCTGACCTCGCTCATCACCGTGTCCGAGACGACATCGGTGACCAACCCGACCAATCGGTTGCGGGCCGAACTGCCACCCGACGAGACTTCGGGCGGCGGAGCGGCATGCTCGCGGGCATAGGCGGCCAGATCCCGGCCGGCGATCACTTTGCGCCCGGTCTCGTCCTCGAGCGAGGCAAGCGTGCCACTGTCGATCCATCGACGCACGGTGTCGTCACTGACTCCGAGCAGCGCCGCGGCGTCTCGAACACGGACCGGAGGCACCGTCATCGAACCACCCCTGATAGCGAAATACTCCGCAAAATCGTCATGAAAACAACCATATACCCGAATTTGCGGTTGATGCGACCCGTTTGCGAACTCGGCGTTATTCACTGCCGTCGGTCCGCCGGAGCACCGCTTCACCCCGCCCGGATACGCCGCGGAATCTGCAGGGAGTATTGAACGTTGGTACGTTCTCGGACGGTTCTGGCGATTCGACGCCGGCGGCCGAGCGCATCGGAAGGAATTTTCAGTGGCAGCGAAGCTGTGGGCAGTGAGCGACATTCACGTCGGACATCGGGGCAACCGACCCGTGACCGAGGACATCTTTCCCGAATCGCCCGAAGACTGGCTGATCGTTGCCGGCGACGTGTCGGAGAAGACCGACGACATCAAGTGGGCGCTCGAACTGCTCCGTAGCCGTTTCGCGAAAGTCATCTGGGTTCCAGGAAACCACGAGCTGTGGACGACGGTGAAAGATCCCGTCCAGATCCACGGGGCAGCTCGATACGAGTACCTGGTGAACCTGTGCCGCGAGATCGACGTCGTCACCCCCGAGGACCCGTATCTGCGGTGGGAGGGTGAGGGCGGCCCGGCGACGATCGTGCCGATGTTCCTGCTCTACGACTACACGTTTCTGCCGCGGGGAGCTCGGGACAAGGAGCACGGACTGGCGATCGCACGTGAGAAGAACGTCGTCGCCACCGACGAATTCCTGCTGTCCTCGCAGCCTTACGCGACGCGCGACGCCTGGTGCCATGCGCGGATCGACGCCACCCGGGAACGTCTCGATGCGCTGGACACCTCCGTTCCGACCGTGTTGATCAACCACTTCCCGATGGTTCGGCAGCCGACCGAGGTGCTGTTCTACCCGGAGTTCGCGCTGTGGTGTGGGTCCACTCTGACGGCGGATTGGCATACGCGGTACAACGCGATCTGCTCGGTGTACGGGCACCTGCACATCCCGCGGACGACCTACTACGACGGCGTTCGCTTCGAGGAGGTGTCGGTGGGCTACCCGCGCGAATGGCAGCGCCGTGGCCTGCCGAAGAACGTTCTGCGCCAAATTCTTCCGGTCCCCGAGTATCCGCCGGGTGCGTTGAACAAGTGGGGTGGACACTTCACGGTGACGCCCGAGATGGAGGCAGAGGTCGAGAAGATGAGGGCAGGCAAGTGATCGAGTCCATACTTCCCAACGGCGTCGTCTCGGCCGAATTGTTCGCGGACCCACCGGGTTTGACGCCGCATCCGCTCGAAGCCCCGCTGGTGGCCAAGGCGGTGGACAAGCGCAAGCGTGAGTTCACGTCGGCTCGACACTGTGCGCGCGTGGCGATGGAGAAGTTGGGCGTGGAGCCGGTGCCGATCATGCGCGGTAAGTCCGGTGCCCCGCAGTGGCCGAAGGGTGTGGTCGGGTCGTTGACGCACTGCGACGGCTATCGCGGTGCGGTGTTGGCCTACTCGATGCAGGTGCGGTCGGTGGGAATCGACGCCGAGCCACACGGACCCTTGCCCGATGGCGTGCTCGGGGCGGTGAGCCTGGAGGCCGAACGCGAGTGGCTCGCGACCGTGGGCCGTGAGGACGTGCACTGGGATCGGGTGTTGTTCTGCGCCAAGGAAGCGACGTACAAGGCCTGGGAGCCGTTGACCGGACGCTGGCTCGGCTTCGAGGACGCGCACATCACTTTCGAGCGCACCGGTGTCGGTGACGACATTTCGGGAACGTTCCATTCCGAGCTGCTGGTGCCCGGGGACACGGTGTCCGGGCCGCCGTTGCGGGCTTTCGACGGTCGATGGATGGTGGCGGGCGGTCTGGTGATGACCGCGATCTCGGTGATGTGACGACCGGCTCCGCGAGCCTGGCACAATGCTCTCTCGTGAGTGCTCGCGAAAAGATCTCGTCCGGTCTCGTCGGTGCCGGCCTGTTGGTGGTCGACAAGGGTCCGGGAGTGACGAGCCACGATGTGGTGGCGTCGTGCCGAAAACTGTTGCGCACCAGAAAGGTCGGCCATGCGGGGACCCTGGACCCCATGGCGACCGGCGTGCTCGTGCTCGGCGTGGAGCGTGCGACCAAGATGCTGGGATTGCTCTCGCTGACCACCAAGTCGTACACCGCAACCATCCGGCTCGGCCGGAGCACGACGACCGACGACGCCGAGGGGGACGTCCTGGCCGATGCCTCGGCCGCGCATGTCTCCGACTCCGAGATCCAGGCCGCGATCGCCGCCCTGACCGGCGATATCGAGCAGGTGCCTGCCAGTGTCAGCGCCATCAAGGTCGACGGGCAACGTGCCCACAAGTTGTCCCGCGCAGGTGAGGAGTTCACACTCGCCGCCCGCAAGGTCAGCGTCACCCGATTCGACGTGACGGCCAGGCGTGATGTGGTGGAGAACGAATCCTCCTTCGTGGACCTCGATGTCGAGGTGGACTGCACGTCGGGGACCTATGTGCGCGCCTTGGCGCGCGACCTCGGCGCGGCGCTCGGCGTCGGCGGCCATCTGACCGTGCTGCGCCGCACTCGTGTCGGACCCTTCACCCTGGACCATGCGCGGACACTCGAAGATCTGGCCGATGACCCGGCCGTGAGCCTGGACATCGACCAGGCGGCGCGAACGGCCTTTCCGCACCGGCAGATCGACGCGGGTGAGGCGGAATCGTTGAGCCAGGGACGGTGGCTGGATCCGATCGGAATCGACGGGGTGTACGCGGCGGTCGATCCCACGGGGCACACCATCGCTCTGCTTCAGGAGAAGGGCAAGCGCGCCAGTTCGGTCATGGTCGTGCGGCCCGCGACCTTGCGCGGGCACTGAAACATTCGGCACGGGTGCGGCACCGATCCGAGGATCAGTTCGCCGGAACCATCCAGATCGCCTCGGCGGCGCGGTGGCCGAGGTCGATGGAATCGGTGGCATCGGTGCGGGCGAGCTCGATGGCGACGGTGCCTGCGTAGTCGCGTCGTTCGACCACCGTGATCGGCAGGTCCAGCGTGATGCCGACGGAATCGAAGTAGCGGAGCATCGCCGGATCGGAGTCGGAAATTCTGGCGACCCGGCCGGATTGTCCGTCGAGGTACTCGCTCAGGCGGGTCGCGGACGGAGTCTCGATCGCACCGTCGACCGACGGAATCGGGTCGCCGTGCGGATCCCGTTCGGGGTGGCCCAGTTTGGCGTCGATTCGATCCATCATCAGATCCGAGACGGCATGTTCGAGAATCTCTGCCTCGTCGTGCACTTCGTCCCAGCCGTAACCCAGTTCTCGGACCAGGTAGGTCTCGATCAGACGGTGCCGACGCACCATGCCGATGGCAGCCAGGCGACCCTTCTCGGTCAGTGAGATGGCTCCGTAGCGGGCGTGGTCGACCATGCCCTGGTCGGCGAGCTTGCGAATCGCCTCGGACACCGTCGATGCGGAGACACCGATGCGTTCGGAGAGCATCTTGGTGCTGACGGAATCCTCGCTCCATTCACTGGCCGTCCAGATGACCTTGAGGTAGTCCTGCGCAACCGCGGACAGCTGGACGCCCTCGTCGGCCGGTGCGGAATCGTCTTTTCGTTGCGCCACGTCGCCGAGCTTAGGCAATCCAATGGAAAAAGACATCTCACCCGGCCGGAGCTACCGGCGCCTGTCCGCGTTGCCGCAGGGCGCGGACGACGATGCCCTGTGAGGGGCTGAAGAGGTAGGCAAGGACGAAGACGAGTCCCTGGGTGAGTACGACGCTGCCGCCGGAGGACACGTCGAGGTAGAAGCTGGCGTAGATCCCCACCAGCGCGCAACCCACCGAAATGAGCGGGGCCAGCGCCAGCATGCGGCCGAAGCTGTGCGTGAGCAGATAGGCGGACGCACCGGGAGTGATGAGCATCGCCACCACGAGAATGACGCCGACGGCCTGGAGCGCGACCACGGTCGTCAACGCGAGCAGGGTCAGCATCACGGCCGAGATCACCGTCGGATTGATGCCGACGGCGCGGGCCTGGGTGCGGTCGAAGGCGAAGAGAGTGAAGTCGCGACGCTTGACGATCATGGCCACCAGCGCGATACCGCCGAGCACGAACACCTGAATCATGTCTGCCTGCGAGACGCCGAGCAGATTGCCGAACAGGATGTGGTTGAGGTCGATCTGACTCGGAAACTTGGAGATCAGGACGACTCCGAGCGCGAACAAGGTGGTGAAGACGACGCCGATCGCGGCGTCCTCCTTGACGATGGTGGTGTTGCGGACCACTCCGATGGCACCGACCGCGATGAGGGCGAACAGCAGCGCACCGATCGCGAACGGTGCCCCGAACAGGTAAGACAGCGCGACGCCGGGAAGAACTGCGTGCGAGACGGCGTCTCCCATCAGCGACCACCCGATGAGGACGAGCCAGCAGCTCAGGACCGCGCACACGATCGAGGCGGTGACGGTCACCAGGAGCGCCCGCTGCATGAAGGTGTATTCGAGTGGGTCCACGAGAAAGTCGATCAGATACATCGTTCAGCTCGCTTCCGTGGTTCGGGTGGCCGGAGTTCGAGTGCCCGCACCCAGTTGGTCGACGTTCGACGGGTCGATGCCGAAGGCCAGAGCCAGGTTCTCCGGGCGCAGTACGTCGGTCGGACTGCCGTGCATCAGCACCCGCTGCTGCAGCAGGATCGCTTCGTCGCACAGCTCCGGTAGGGCATGGAGATCGTGCGTGGACACGAGAACCGAGGCACCGTGTGCTGCGAGTTCGCGGAGCAACCGGGTGATGGTGGCTTCGGTCTTCTTGTCCACTCCGGCGAAGGGCTCGTCGAGCAACAGCAGCGACGCCTCCTGGGCAATGGCGCGGGCGACGAACGCGCGTTTGCGTTGACCTCCGGAGAGCTGACCGATCTGTCGGTTCGCTAGTTCGGCGAGGTCGACGCGCTGCAGAGCCTCGTCGACGGCCAGTCGATCGGCTGCTCGGGGTGTGCGAAAGAAATTCTGCTTCCCGTATCGGCCCATCATCACCACGTCGCGCACGCTGATCGGGAATGTCCAGTCGACGGATTCCGCCTGGGGCACGTAGCTGACCGTGCCTGCCTTGCGCGCCTGGGCCGGGTCGCCGCCGAACACGGTGATCGAGCCGGAGTTCGGCTTGACCACTCCCATGACGGCCTTGAACAGCGTCGACTTGCCCGATCCGTTCATGCCGACCAACCCGCACACCCGGCCGGGTGCGAGCGTCAGACTGGCACCGGTCAGGGCCACGACGTCGCGGTATCGGACATCGACGGCATCGACCGTCAGCGCCGCCTCGTTCTCGTGCGGGGCCATGCGGTGCGGGGCACCAGTGTGCTGGGTCATCGTTCTCCTACCGGTGAGTCGGCGATCAACCGTGCGTCGTAGCGCAGAAGATCCAGGTACGTGGGGACGGGGCCGGCCGCATCGCTCAGTGAATCGACGTAGAGCTGTCCGCCGAACCGAGCGCCGGTGTCGTCGGCGACCTGTAGCTGCGCCTTGTCCGAGACGGTCGACTCGCAGAACACGGCGGGTACGTCGTTGTCACGAACGAAATCGATGGTGCGGACCACCTGCTTCGGAGTTCCTTCCTGCTCGGCGTTGACGGGCCACAGGTAGGCCTCCTGCAGATCGAAGTCACGAGCCAGATAGCCGAATGCGCCCTCACAGGTGACGAGCGCACGTTGACGAGCGGGCAGCCCGGAGAGATCTGCGTCCAGTTCGGCACCGACCTCGCGGAGTTGTCCGATGTACGCGGTTGCGTTCGCGCGGTAGTCGTCGGTGTTGGCGGGGTCGAGCGCGATGAACGCGTCGGCGATGTTCTCGACGTACGTCTCGGCCACGACGGGGGACATCCACGCGTGGGGGTTCGCTTTGCCCGCGTAGGCGTCGTCCCGGATGTAGATCGGGTCCACGTTCGCACTCACCACGGCGTGGGGTGCGGGGATGCGCTCGACGAATTTCTCGAACCAGGCCTCCAGCCCGAGCCCGTTGTCCAGGATCAGCTCGGCCTGCTCTGCGGTGCGTAGGTCTCCGGGTGTCGGCTCGTAGCCGTGGATCTCGGCTCCGGCTTTTGTGATCGATTCCACTCGAAGGTGGTCACCGGCGACATTGGCGGCCATGTCGGCGAGAACGGTGAAGGTCGTCAGAACCAAGGGTCTGCCGTCGTCGAGAACAGTCGGATCGTCCTCTCCGACGGCGCGGGCACAGCCGGTCGACGCTGCTACCAGTAGTCCCACCACGGCCCAGCTCGCGAGAATCCGCCGGGCGCGAGATCCACGCTGGCGAAGAAATAAGTTAGGCACACCGAAATATTTACCGTGGGGACACCTTTTTGTCCATACCTGGCGCGCGCGACACGCCTGTCCGAGGGTGACCGAGCGGCCGTCGGGCCGTAGGCTTCGCGGTGTGCAGAGATGGCGAGGTCTCGACGATGTACCTGCCGACTGGGGTCGGTGCGTGCTCACGATCGGCGTCTTCGACGGCGTTCATCGCGGACACGCCCAACTGATCGGGAGAGCTGTGGCCGCTGCGAAGAAGCGCGGCGTTCCCAGCGTGCTCATGACGTTCGATCCCCATCCGATGGAAGTCGTGCGGCCGGGAAGCCACCCAGCTCAGTTGACCACCCTGACGAGGCGTGCCGAGCTTGCCGAGGAACTGGGAATCGACGTCTTCTGCGTGATGCCGTTCACGCCCGAGCTGATGAAGCTCACCCCCGAGCGATACGTGCACGAGATCCTGATCGAACGCCTGCACGTTGCCGAGGTCGTCGTCGGCGAGAACTTCACCTACGGGAAGAAGGCGCTCGGCACCGTGCCCATGCTGCGCAAGATCGGCGAACGGTCCGGATTCGCAGTCGACGGAGTCAACCTGCTCGCCGAGCACGCCGTCACGTTCTCCTCGACGTACATCAGATCGTGCGTGGACGCCGGAGACGTCGCCGCGGCAACTGCCGCGCTCGGGCGACCGCACCGGGTCGAGGGCGTCGTGGTGCACGGAGACGGCCGAGGTCGCCAGATGGGTTATCCCACAGCCAATGTCGCGCCGCCCATGTACTCGGCCATTCCCGCCGACGGCGTGTACGCGGCGTGGTTCACCGTGCTCGGGCCGGGTCCGATCATGGGGACGGTCACTCCCGGGGAGCGACATCCGGCTGCCGTGTCGGTGGGTACCAACCCCACGTTCTCGGGTCGCACCAGGACTGTCGAGGCGTTCGTACTCGACGGTGAGGCCGACCTGTACGGGCAGCATGTGGCAGTCGACTTCGTGGATCGACTGCGCGGTATGGAGAAGTTCGATTCGATGGAAGCACTCGTGGAAGAGATGGGGCGCGACGCCGAGCGAGCCCGCTCGATCCTGGCGGCGAGCACGGCCTGATAGGCTGTCCCCTCGGTGCTCGCTGCGGTCCGTGGCGGCTGCACCGGCTTCGGTCCCGTGGTTTCGACCACGGGGCGTGTTGCTTCCTTTCACGCGGACGTCATTGATCAGGAGTAGTACCAGTGGCATTGACCACCGAACAGAAGAAGGCCGTTCTCGGCGAGTACGGCTTGCACCCCACCGACACGGGCTCGCCCGAGGCGCAGGTTGCAATGCTCACCAAGCGCATCGTCGACTTGACCGAGCACCTCAAGATGCACAAGCACGACCACCACTCCCGCCGCGGCCTGCTACTGCTGGTCGGACGTCGTCGTCGCCTGCTCAAGTACATCGCGAAGGTCGACGTCACCCGCTACCGTTCGCTCATCGAGCGTCTGGGTCTGCGTCGATAATCTTTACGAACGCGAGGATGTCACCGATGCACGGTTCGACGCGCCGGTGCGCACCCGACTCGCAGCAATAGTGCAGTAGCCAACGAGGCAGTGCTTAGACTGTTCCTCGTTGGCTATCTGTGTTTGTACCGCAAGAACAGTTACGCCAGCACGAGAAAGCGGATGCACGGCATCCGCACACCGCCGTGTATGCCTGTCACGCCGTGGTGACGGTCTTCGGTAGTGGCCTTTCGGATACGAGATCCGGTGGGCTTCGATCGATGGCCGCCTCCGCGCAGCCGCGTCCCGAGAGAAGCTCGGAGATGGACGGCACAGGTATGCCGCCACAGCCAGGAGGGCTCGTGGTGTGTCCACGCGGGCACGGCAAAGACGAGAGGACGAGAACAGAACACATGTCGGAAACCACAACATCGGACGTCGAAGAAGGCGTCTACGAAGCAACTGCGATCATCGACAACGGCACGTTCGGCAAGCGGACGATCCGCTTCGAGACCGGCCGCCTCGCGCAGCAGGCCGCAGGCGCAGTCGCCGCGTACCTCGACGAGGACACGATGCTGCTGTCGGCAACGACCGCAGGCAAGCACCCCCGTGAGGGATTCGATTTCTTCCCGCTGACGGTCGACGTCGAAGAGCGCATGTACGCCGCGGGCCGCATCCCCGGATCGTTCTTCCGCCGCGAGGGCCGTCCGTCCACCGACGCCATCCTCACCTGCCGCCTGATCGACCGGCCGCTGCGTCCGACGTTCGTCGACGGACTGCGCAACGAGATCCAGGTCGTCATCACGGTCATGAGCCTCAACCCGGCCGATCTGTACGACGTCGTCGCGATCAACGCGGCCTCGGCCTCGACGCAGATCGCCGGACTGCCGTTCTCCGGCCCGATCGGCGGCGTTCGCGTCGCACTGATCGACAAGCAGTGGGTCGCGTTCCCGACCAACGAGCAGCTCGAGAAGGCCGTGTTCAACATGGTCGTCGCCGGGCGCATCGTCTCCGGCTCCGGTGCCGATGCAGACGTGGCGATCATGATGGTCGAAGCCGAGGCCACCGAGAACGTCATCGAGCTCATCGAGGGTGGCGCTACCGCCCCCAACGAGTCGGTCGTCGCCGAGGGCCTCGAAGCATCGAAGCCCTTCATCGCAGCCCTGTGCACCGCGCAGCAGGAGCTCGCGTCCAAGGCAGCCAAGCCCACCGGCGACTACCCGGTCTTCCCGGCGTACCAGACGGACGTCTTCGAGGCCGTCGAGAATGCCGCGAAGATCCCGCTGAACGAGGCACTGACCATTGCGGGCAAGGCCGAGCGTGAGAGCAAGCTCGACGAGGTCAAGGCTCAGGTCCTCACGTCGGTCGGAGACAGCTTCGCCGGCCGCGAGAAGGAGATCGGTGCCGCATTCCGCGCACTGACCAAGAAGTCGGTTCGCCAGCGCATCCTCACCGACCACTTCCGCATCGACGGCCGCGGCATCACCGACATTCGGTCGCTGTCCGCCGAGGTCGCGATCATCCCGCGTACCCACGGATCGGCTCTGTTCGAGCGCGGCGAGACCCAGATTCTGGGCGTCACCACCCTCGACATGGTCAAGATGGCGCAGCAGGTCGACTCGCTCGGGCCCGAGACGTCCAAGCGCTACATGCACCACTACAACTTCCCGCCGTACTCCACCGGTGAGACCGGACGCGTCGGTTCGCCCAAGCGTCGCGAAATCGGTCACGGCGCACTCGCCGAGCGCGCTCTGCTGCCGGTGCTGCCCAGCCAGGCAGAGTTCCCGTACGCAATCCGCCAGGTCTCCGAGGCACTGAGCTCCAACGGCTCGACCTCGATGGGCTCGGTCTGCGCATCGACCCTGTCGCTGCTCAATGCCGGTGTGCCACTGCGTGCCCCGGTCGCCGGAATCGCCATGGGTCTCGTGTCCGACGAGGTCGACGGCGAAACCCGATACGTCGCTCTCACCGACATCCTCGGTGCCGAGGATGCGTTCGGCGACATGGACTTCAAGGTCGCCGGAACCAAGGACTTCGTCACCGCACTGCAGCTCGACACCAAGCTCGACGGCATCCCCTCCAAGGTGCTCGCCGGCGCGCTGTCGCAGGCCAAGGATGCGCGCACGACGATCCTCGAGGTCATGGCCGAGGCCATCGACACCCCGGACGAGATGAGCCCGTACGCACCTCGCGTCACCGCGATCAAGGTGCCGGTCGACAAGATCGGCGAGGTCATCGGGCCCAAGGGCAAGATGATCAACTCCATCACCGAGCAGACCGGTGCCAACATCTCGATCGAAGATGACGGCACTGTCTACGTCGGTGCAGCGGACGGCCCGTCCGCACAGGCCGCGATCGACATGATCAACGCCATCGCCAACCCGCAGCTGCCGAAGGTCGGCGAGCGATTCCTCGGAACCGTCGTCAAGACAACGGCTTTCGGTGCATTCGTCTCGCTGCTCCCGGGCCGCGACGGACTGGTGCACATCTCCAAGCTCGGTAACGGCAAGCGCATCAACAAGGTCGAGGACGTCGTGAGCGTCGGATCCAAGTTGCGCGTCGAGATCGCCGATATCGACAACCGCGGCAAGATCAGCCTCGTTCCCGTCGAAGACGACAACGCGGCTGCTCCCGCCGATGCTCCCGAGGCACCCGCCGAGGTCAGCGCTGAGTAAGAAGCAATCGAGCCGAACGGTACGTCCCCTCGGGACGTACCGTTCGGCCGTTCCAGAGAGCACCGGCATCGACACTGGCGTGCAACGCACCACCCTGCCCGGCGGTCTTCGGGTGGTGACCGAGTTCGTGCCCGGCGTTCGTTCGGCCTCGGTCGGTGTGTGGGTCGGAGTCGGTTCACGGGACGAGCAGCCCAGTGTCGCCGGTGCAGCACATTTCCTCGAGCATCTGCTGTTCAAGTCGACTCCCACACGTAGTGCGCTCGAGATCGCCCAGGTGATGGACGGTGTCGGGGGAGAGCTGAACGCGTTCACCTCGAAAGAGAGCACCTGCTTCTATGCGCACGTGCTCGACGAGGACGTGGCGCTTGCCATCGATCTGGTCAGCGATGTCGTGCTTCGTGGGCGGTGCCGCTCGGCAGATGTGGACGTCGAGCGCCAGGTGGTCCTCGAAGAGATCTCCATGCGCGACGACGATCCCGAGGATCTGCTGGGAGATGCCTTCCTGGAAGCGATGTTCGGCGATCATCCGATCGGACGCCCGATCATCGGTTCCGTCGAATCCATCGAGTCGATGACCCGTGCGCAGTTGCACTCGTTCCACGTTCGCCGCTACACCCCGCATCGCATGGTCGTTGCGGTTGCGGGCAACGTCGATCACAAGCAGATCGTCTCGCTCGTGCGCCGAGCGTTCTCCGGCCATCTGGTCAAGGGTGTACGGCCGGCCGAAAGAAGGTCCGGCACAGCGCGATTGCGCAACGCTCCCACGTTGAGCCTGACCACTCGTGACAGCGAGCAAGCGCATCTGTGCCTCGGCGTGCGTGCGTTCGGCCGACACGAAGGGCATCGCTGGGCGTTGTCGGTGCTGAACTCGGCAGTGGGTGGTGGGCTGAGTTCTCGTCTGTTCCAGGAGATCAGGGAAGAGCGTGGCCTGGCGTACTCGGTGTACTCGTCGGTGGACACGTTTGCCGACAGTGGGGCTTTCTCCGTCTACGCGGGTTGCCAGCCGGAGAACTTGGGCGAAGTGACCACGGTGATCAGGGAAGTGCTGGCCAAGGTCGCCTCCGAAGGCATCACCGACGCGGAGTGTGCGCGGGCCAAGGGTTCGTTGCGAGGCGGATTGGTTCTGGGACTCGAAGATTCGGGCTCTCGGATGAACCGAATCGGTCGTAGTGAACTGAACTACGGAAATCACCGCGACATCACCGACACGTTGGCGCGGATCGACAGCGTCGGCAACGACGAGGTACGCGAGGTGGCTGCCGTGTTGCTCGAACGTCCTTTCGGTGCCGCGGTGGTCGGCCCTTACAAGAACGTCCGGCAGCTGCCTGCGTCGGTCAAGTCCCTGGTTCGGTAGCGTCGGCGATCACGTCGCGCACTGCGCGGCGGGTCAACTCCGTCACCGCCGAAAGGTCGGTGATCGGCTCGAATGCGCGGGTGGAGTTGAGCGCTGCTATTCCGTGCACGGAGGTCCACAGTCGCAGGGCGGTGAACTGTGGATTCTCCGGCGCGACAGCATCGACCGCGGCGATCAAGGCCTCGAACAGTGGACGCGACGCCAGCCGCAGGTTCTCGCCCGAGCCCTCGAGCAGGTCGTGCCTGAAGATGAGGGCGAACATCGCCGGTCGCTGCGCCGCAAAGTCCACGTAGGCGTCCGCTATCGCATGCAATGCCTCCTGTGGCGACATCGTTTGCAGCGCTGCGCGGTGCAAAGCCGCCCCCATGTCGACGAGACCGACCCGAGCGACGGCGGCGGACAGCGCACTCAATGTCGGAAAGTACCGTCTCGGTGCGCCGTGTGACACGCCGGCTTCACGAGTGACCGCTCTGATGGTCAGCCCGCCCTGTCCCTCGCTTTCGAGCAAGCGGACCCCTGCGTCCACGAGTCGGGTCCGAAGGTTGTCAGGCACGTAGACATTGTCTACTCTCGGCCGTGACGTTGTCCAGCCGAGGGGGTTCATCCATGTGGTATCTGCTGTTCAAATATGTGCTGATCGGGCCGATTCTCCGCATTCTCGGACGTCCGTCGGTGGTCGGTGGAGGCAATCTCCCGACGACGGGGCCGGTGATCATCGCCGGCAACCACCTCACAGTGGTCGACTCGTTCTTTCTCGTGCTCCTGGTTCGTCGTCGTGTCACGTTCATCGCCAAGAGCGAGTACTTCACCGGCCGAGGAATCAAAGGTGCGGCGCTTCGGTGGTTCTACAGCGCGACAGGTCAGGTTCCCGTCGATCGGCGCGGTGCCGACGCGTCAGCTCCAGCGCTCGAGGCTGCGAAAAGCATTCTGCAACAAGGGAAAGTGTGGGCGGTATATCCGGAGGGGACTCGGTCTCCCGACGGGCGACTGTACAAGGGCAAGACCGGCTTGGCGAGAGTTGCGATCGAAACGGGTGCGCCTGTCGTACCGGTGGTGATGCGCGGAACGCGCACGGTCAATCCGGTCGGCTCGCGGATGTGGCGTCCGGGGAAGGTGCGCATGATCGTCGGCGAACCGCTGGACTTCACGAGATATGCGGGGGGAGAGAACAGCAGGGCAATTCTGCGTGCGGCCACCGACGAGGTGATGGCGGGGTTGTCCGCCCTGTCGGGTCAGGAATACGCCGACGTGTATGCCGCCACGGTCAAGGATGCAGCATGAACACGTCGCACGGACAGAGACGCGGGCGTACCGTCCTTGTCACCGGTGTGGGTCGACGCCGCGGAATCGGTTACGCCATCACCCGCAGGTTGCTGCAGGACGAGCATGCCCGGGTCTTCGCGCAATCGTGCGACGACTACGACGTGAGCGAACCGTGGGGAGCGGGCACACCGGGAGCGGTACAGGTGCTCACCGAGTTATCCACCGCACCAGGTGGGCTCGGGCACCTCGACATCGATCTCTCCGATCCGGAAGCACCTTCCACCCTGTTCGATGCTGCCGAATCCAGGTTCGGTGCCGTCGACTCGTTGGTGATCAACCATGCGCGGTCGCAGCTGGGTGATCTGGATTCGATGACGGCGGAGTCGCTCGACCTGACCTGGGCGGTGAACGTGCGAGCGTCACTGCTCCTCGTGCAGGAATTCGTGCGGCAATATGTGGCGCATCCCGACGGTGGACGCGTCGTGCTGTTCACGTCCGGCCAGGACCAGGGGCCCATGCCGACCGAGATTCCCTACGCGGTGAGCAAGGGTGCCATCGCGTCGATCACCCCTACTCTGGCCGATTCGGTGATCGACCGCGGCATCACCGTCAACACGATCAATCCCGGTCCTACCGACACAGGCTGGGCGAGTGCCGATCTGGACGAATTCGTCGGACGCCACATGCCGCGCGGTCGGTGGAACTCACCCGAGGAGGCTGCGGCGGTCGTGGCGATGCTGCTCTCGCCCGATTCGGGCTCGATCACCGGTCAGGTCATCGGAGCCGAAGGCGGATTCCGACGCTTCACGCCGTGAGGCTTCGGTCAGAGCTTCTTCTTGCGCAGCAACAACTTCCAGGGCACAAGTGCCGACTCGAGTTGAACCGACAGGCTCATCTTGGATTCGCCCTCGCTGCGCTCCTCGAACGTGATCGGCACCTCGGCGAGAGTGAGGCGGTGCTTGACGGTCCGGTAGTTCATCTCCACCTGGAACGCGTACCCGTTGCTCTGGACCGAGGCCACGTCGATGGTGCGCAGGGTGCGCGCGTGCCACGCCTTGAATCCCGCTGTCGCATCCTTGACTCCGAGGCGCAGGATCGTGTTGACGTAGAAATTCGCCCATGCGGACAGGGCCTTGCGGTGCCAGGGCCAATCGGCGGCGACCGCTCCGCCGGGTACGTACCGCGACCCGAGGACCACGGCCGCGTCGGTGGTGTTCAGTTTGTCGATCATCGCCGGGATCACCTCGGTGGGGTGCGAGAGGTCGGCGTCCATCTGAACGACGATGTCCGCACCCTCGTCGAGCGCTCGCGTCATTCCTGCGACGTACGCGCGTCCGAGCCCGTTCTTCTCGGTGCGGTGCAGAACGCTGACGTCGATGGGGCCGTCGATCGCCAACTTGTCGGCGACGTCGCCGGTGCCGTCGGGCGAATTGTCGTCGACCACCAACACACCGAGCCCTTCCACCTGCAACCCGGCCAGCAGCTCGACGAGCTTGGGGAGGTTCTCACGTTCGTTGTACGTCGGTACAACGACGGTGGTCTTCGGGGCGACTCGTTCCGTACTCACCACCGTATGATCCGTGATTCGGGGTTCCGATCCAAATATCGGACACGATCGGCCGTGTCGGGTCGGCATCGTGGGTCGTTTTCGAGCCCGCGCCGATTCACGACCGAGTCGCGTCGACGAATACGCCGTCGCGCAGAATCGGAACGCAGGAACTCGAATCGACCTCGGCCGCAATGTCCACGTCTTCCGGGTGTCCCATCCCGGCCAATTCGCGACCGGAGCCGCATTGCCGCAGCTCGGACCCCACGTCGTGCTCGACGGCTCGCCACGCGGCAGCGGCCGTTCTCGCGTCCGGGGAGGCACCGGAAGCTCCGGCATCGAGCAGGGCGGCGATGACTGCACCGGCCCCCCACAGGTCCTCGACGGCAGGCCGAAGCGATCCGTCCGGCCACCGTTCCCCGGCCGCTATGACGGCTATCACCGCACTCCGGTTTCTCGCCCAGATCCACTGCGCTACCGCGGACGCGTTTCTCAGCGACGCTCCCACACACAGCTGGGCCGTACTCGCGAGCTCGTCGGCGATGGTGGACCCGTTCGGTGACGGCAGCACCAGCCGAGCCGGGGCAGGCGCGGCCCGTACGGTGGCCGGGCACAAGCTGATCCGGCCCGTTGCGGCGGCCGACCGTCCCACTGCGAGGACTGCGTCGAACTGCTCGGCCAACTGCGTGGCCCGGTCGTCGCGCCACTGACTGGGGATGACGTCGATGCCCGCGTCGACAGCGACCGTGAGAGTGGTCGTGAAAGAAAGGACATCCACGACGACGGCGATGTCTGCGCCGTCGGCGATGGCATCGGCACCGCACAGACCCCAGTCGAAGCGGAGTCCGTACGCGTTCTGGGACAGTACGGGGTCGGCCGGCATTGCCGAACGGTAGCAAGTCCGGTGATACCTTCGGCGCGGGATCGAGTGGGGGAGAAACATGCAGTTGGAACTGGACACCAAGGTGATCGTCCTCGTGGCCGGTTTCCTGCTGCTGTGGGCACTGGGGTTGGGGGTGGTCAAGTATCACCAGATGTCGACGTCGCCGGATGGCACTGCGCATCGCTATGTCGACATCGCCCATCGGGCAGCGTTGATGTACTCGTTCGCAGCCCTGGTGCTCGCTGTGTTGGCGCAGTTCAGTGCGTGGTCGGTCGCGGTGGATCTGATCGCCGCATCGGTGGTGCTGTTGTTCTTCGTCGCTGCCGTCGTGAGCTACACGGTGCACGGGTTTCGTCGGGACACCGAGAACCAGTTCGTCGATCCCGTCCCGGGGACGCATCTGTTCATGGTGTCGTTGATCGTCGGCGAAATCGGCGGTACAGCGGTGCTCGTGGCCGGTTTCGCAGTCGAGCAGTTCGGTCCGAGTTGAGCCCGGAGCTACCGAGGGTCCAGGTAAAGCTCGGCGGTCTCGGTGGCGACGGCGGAGACTGCAGCAGCGAGACCGGGCTCGAGGTCCAGTGCGGCGGTGAGTCGTTCTCCGCGCAGCCCCTGCGTTCGGAGTAGCTCCCAGGCCTGTTCGACCAGGCGCACCGAGGTGGGATGGTCCAACTCGGGGCGGTTCGAGCGCAGTGCAGTGGCAGCCCAGTCTGCGTCGAACGTCCCGTTGGGTGGACCGAACACACGCTCACCGGACGAATAGCTCTTCGGCTCCATACCGTCCGACGCTAGCAGGATCGGAGGGCTGTGCAATCGTGACCGAATTGCGTCGGGACGGCACTACCGAACCGATCGGTTTCTTCAGTACGGTATGGCGATGTACGACGGTCACCGCAGGGCTCCACTCGCGCTCTCGGTCGTCGGCTCACTGGCGCTCGGTCTTCTCGCCGGCTGTTCCGGCGAGGACGGCAGCATGCCGGTCGACGAGGTCTCGGCCGGCACGAACTACACCACGGTCACGGGATCACTGGTCGTCGGTGATCCCATGTCCAATCCCGAGCCGACCGTCGAAGCGCTGCCGCCCGCGGTGACAGAGCTTCCTCCGATCCTCGATGGCGCGCGATTCCCTGGTGCGTCGCCGGTCGGTGTCACCGACGTGGTGTTGGGGGCGTCGTCGACGGTCGAATTCCGGTTGGCGGGCAACGGCCCGGTGTCCTATACGGTGAGGTACGTCGACGAGGCCGTCCGCTACGCCACGAGTGAACCGATGGCAGTGCCGGGCAGATCCGTGTTGCAGGTCGATCTGTCGGGTACGTCGACGGACTCCGACGACACGTTCTCTCTGTACGCCGGGCCCGAACGGATCCGAAGCGATACGGATTCCGCCGTCGTCTCGGTCGATTTTCTGGCCGATCCCGGCGGAATCTCGCAGGCCTTCGTCGGAGTTGCCGCCGATCGACCCGAGTTCACGGTGGCCACCACCGAAGAACCCGCCGCGGTGATCGTCACCGTCGAGTCCTGAACGGCGCTGGAACGTCGAATGCACTTCGGCCGTGGCTGTTTCGATCCGTTCGCCGGGGACCGCGCGGTAGCATCGCGGTGTGTCCGACGCCACAGCGGGAGAGAGTCCATCCGGTCGTGTTCGCGTGCTGGTGTACAGCAGCAATGCGGCGACCCGTGCCCAGGTGCGGTCTGCGGTGGGAACTCGACCGGATCCCGCACTCGGTGACATCGAGTACGTCGACATCGCCACGGCGGCCGTCGTTATCGAGCACATGGATGCAGGCGGTGTCGCGTTGGCGATCCTCGACGGCGAGTCCTCGCCTGTCGGCGGTCTGGGTCTGGCGAAGCAGTTGAAGGACGAGATCGTCGACTGCCCACCGGTGTTGGTGCTGATCGGACGTCCGGACGACGCCTGGTTGGCCGAATGGTCGCGCGCCGAGGCTGCAGTTCCGCACCCGCTGGATCCGATCCGGCTCGGGCGGGCGGTGGTCGATCTACTGAGGCAGCACTCGGGACCCGTCGGTGTTCCGGTCTCTCGACCGCGCTAGATCAGACCGTCTTTTCCGCTGCGGGCACCGTCAGCACGAACCGGTGGATCGAGCCGGCGATGACAGCTCCGAGCACGGGGAACACCACGAATACCCATAATTGTGACAGGGCAGGGCCGCCGGCGAGGAGAGCTGGTTCGAAGGACCGAGCAGGGTTGACCGAGGTCGAGTCGATTCCGATGCCCAGCAGGTGAACGGTGGGGGCCGTGGTGGCCAGTACGACGGGGACGAGCAGGCCGGTCGCGATCGTCTCGAACACCGCCACCGACGCCAGCCCGTATTCTCCGGGCGAGGAGCTGCCGAATCCATTGGTGCCCAGACCGTCCGAGGGCATGTCGTATCCGGGACGGCCGGACGCGACGAACAGTACGATCAGCGCGCCGATCACTGCACCGACGGCCCGGGCGGCGATGTAGAACACAGCCTTGATCGGGGTGATGGCGCGAGCTGTCAGGGCTCCGATCGTCACGGCCGGGTAGATGTGGCATCCCGAGATCGGGCCGATCGCGTAGACGAGGGCGAGCAGTGTGAGCCCGAATGCCAGGGCGATGCCCGGGGTTCCGACAGTGTCGCCCGCGATGACGGCGGTGCCGACGCCGAAGATCACGAGCAGGGCAGTTCCCAGTCCGTCGGCGGCGAGCGCCGAGACGGAAATCGACTTCATCATTTTTCCTGTTGCATATCGGCGGCCGCGTTCGGCCGGGATCGTCGGCGGGTTTGTCGTTCTCCTCGGACCGGATCGCACGGGGCCGGTGAGTGATCTGAGTCACAGTCCTGAGATCGGGTGCCCCCGCGCGTCAACGGATTACGAAACTGACACCTCGAAATCCCGCGAGATCGACACCGAACCCATACTGTGTGGTTCAGGTCACATTGGTACGGCCGTCGCATTTACTACGCGCCGGCGCGGTAGTCGATCGAGGGAGCAGATGCCGGGATGAACGCCTACGTTCCGATACTCGTTCTCGGTGCCATTGCGGTCGTGTTCGCGGTGTTCTCGGTGATGGTCGGAACCATGGTGGGGCCGGCGCGGTACAACCGAGCGAAGTTCGACGCGTACGAGTGCGGCATCGAGCCCACGATGCATGCGCCTACGGGCCAACGATTTCCGGTGAAGTTCTATCTGACTGCCATGCTGTTCATCATTTTCGACATCGAGATCGTCTTCCTCTATCCGTGGGCGGTCCACCTGGACGTCCTGGGCGCTTTCGGGCTGGTTGCCATGGCACTGTTCGTCGTCAACGTGTCGGTGGCCTACGTCTACGAGTGGCGGCGAGGCGGGCTCGGATGGGACTGACGTCCGAACACTGATCGGCGACGGCACGATGCACGGTTCTCACCTCGAGCGGATGCGGAAAGAGTGTGATCGATGGGACTCGAAGAGAAGCTACCCAGCGGATTTCTGCTGACCACCGTCGAGGGGTTGGCCGGCTACGCACGCAAGGGTTCGTTGTGGCCCGCGACCTTCGGTCTCGCGTGCTGCGCGATCGAGATGATGGCCACCACCTCAGGTCGGTTCGATCTCGCGCGATTCGGCATGGAGGCGTTCCGTGCGTCTCCGCGCCAAGCGGACCTGATGATCGTGGCAGGCCGTGTCAGCCAGAAGATGGGGCCCGTACTGCGGCAGGTGTACGACCAGATGGCGGAACCGAAATGGGTCCTGGCCATGGGAGTCTGCGCGTCCTCGGGTGGAATGTTCAACAACTACGCGGTGGTTCAGGGTGTCGATCACATCGTTCCCGTCGACATCTACCTACCCGGTTGCCCACCCCGACCCGAGATGCTGCTCAACGCAATCCTGGAGTTGCACAAAAAGATTCAGGAGATGCCACTGGGTGTCAATCGTGACCAGGTGCGCGCGGCTGCCGAGGCTGCAGCGCTGGCGTCCACCCCGACCATCGATCTGAAGGGGCTGCTGCGATGACGGCGCACGGATCCCGCGGGATGTTCGGTGTCCGGGGGAGTGGCGACACCTCCGGTTACGGCCGGCTGCAGCCGCCGGTGGAGTCGGTGGATACCGCTGTCCGGCCGTACGGCAGCTACTTCGATGCCCTGGTCGATCGATTGGCCGCTGTTCTCGGCACCGGTGACGCGGCCGTGCCGTTCGAGGACGCCGTCGAGCGTGCGGTGATCTTTCGCGGTGAACTGACGCTGCATCTCTCGCGGGAGCACGTGCCCGCCGTGGCCCGTGCTCTCCGTGACGACGCGGAACTGAGATTCGAATTGTGCACGGGCGCATCGGGTGTGCACTACCCGGATCAGGTCGGCCGGGAATTGCGCGCGGTCTACCATCTGGTGTCCATCACCCACGGACGCCGTCTGCGACTCGAAGTGGCTGTGCCCGATGCGGATCCGCACACACCCTCGCTCTGTGCGGTGTATCCGACCAACGACTGGCACGAGCGTGAGGTGTACGACTTCTTCGGCATCGTCTTCGATGGTCATCCCGCACTGACGCGGATCGAGATGCCCGACGATTGGGTCGGTCACCCGCAGCGCAAGGACTATCCCCTGGGTGGAATTCCCATCGAGTACAAGGGCGCTCAGGTTGCGCCTCCCAACGAGCGCAGGTCGTACAACTGATGAGCGCAACGGACGAAACGATCTATGCAGTGTCGGGCCAGGACTGGGACGACGTGGTCGAACTGGCGCGCGGGTCGACCACGGAACGCATCGTGGTCAACATGGGTCCGCAACACCCGTCCACCCATGGTGTGCTGCGGTTGATTCTCGAGATCGAAGGCGAGACCGTCACCGAGGCCCGGTGTGGAATCGGCTACCTGCACACCGGTATCGAGAAGAATCTCGAGTATCGCAACTGGACTCAGGGCGTCACGTTCGTCACTCGGATGGACTATCTCTCGCCCTTCTTCAACGAGACCGCGTACTGCCTCGGGGTGGAGAAGCTACTCGACATCACCGACGACATTCCCGAGCGCGCGACGGTCGTACGGGTGATGCTGATGGAGCTCAATCGAATCTCGTCGCACCTCGTGGCATTGGCCACGGGCGGAATGGAATTGGGTGCCGTGACGGCGATGCTGTTCGGATTCCGGGAACGCGAACTGATACTCGACGTCTTCGAGGCCATCACCGGACTTCGAATGAACCACGCCTACATTCGTCCCGGCGGCTTGTCGCAGGATCTACCCGCCGATGCGATCGACAAGGTTCGCGAGCTGTTGCGGGTCCTTCCCGGACGGCTACGCGATCTCGAACTCATGCTCAACGACAACCCGATCTGGAAGGCCAGAACCGAGAACGTCGGGTATCTGGACCTGACGGGGTGCATGGCCCTCGGCGTCACCGGTCCGGTGCTTCGATCGACCGGACTTCCCTACGATCTGCGCCGGTCCGATCCCTACTGCGGGTACGAGAACTACGAGTTCGATGTCGTCACCGACACCGGATGCGACTGCTACGGGCGCTATCTGATTCGCGTCGAAGAGATGAAGGAATCGCTCAAGATCGTCGAGCAGACCCTCGATCGCCTGCGGGCCGGACCGGTGGTCATCGACGACAAGAAGATCGCCTGGCCGGCCGAACTGGTCTCCGGACCCGACGGTCTCGGCAATTCTCAGGACCACGTGCGCACCATCATGGACACCTCGATGGAGTCGTTGATCCACCACTTCAAACTGGTGACCGAGGGAATGCGAGTGCCGGCGGGCCAAGTGCTGTCCACGGTGGAATCGCCGCGAGGCGAACTGGGTGTGCACATCGTCAGCGACGGCGGAACTCGGCCGTACCGAGTGCATTTCAGAGACCCCTCGTTCACCAATCTGCAGGCGGTTGCCGCGATGTGCGAGGGCGGCATGATCTCCGACGTCATCGCTGCCGTCGCCAGTATCGATCCGGTGATGGGCGGGGTGGACCGATGATCGCGCCACGCTCGGAGCCGGTGCTCGTCCCACTCGGAGCCCGTCCCGAGGAAGCCGTACAACTGGTCGGCCCCGACGCACGCGCGTCCTATCCGGCCGACGTCCGGGCCCGGCTGCGCGCCGACGCCGACATCGTGCTCGCCCGCTACCCTCAGGCTCGATCGGCGTTGCTGCCGTTGCTGCACCTGGTGCAATCCGAGGACGGATATCTCACGCCTGCCGGAATCGAATTCTGCTCGGATGTAGTCGATCTCACCGGAGCAGAGGTGACCGCGGTCGCGACGTTCTACTCGATGTATCGCCGCGAGCCCACTGGCAACTATCGCGTCGGAGTGTGCACCAACACCCTGTGCGCCGTCATGGGCGGTGACGCCATCATGGATGCCTTGCGGGATCATCTCGATATCGACCACGGCGGAACCACGGCCGACGGTGCCATCACCCTCGAGCACATCGAGTGCAACGCCGCGTGCGACTTCGCGCCGGTGATGATGGTCAACTGGGAATTCTTCGACAACAGAACTCCGGCGTCGGCGCGGGAACTTGTCGACGCGCTTCGATCCGGTGCGCAGGTGACCCCGACCCGCGGCGCTCCGCTGTGCACGTTCCGCGAGACCGAGCGAATTCTGGCCGGGTTCGCCGACGACCGACCCGGGGCACTCGAATCCTCCGGCAGCGCAGGCGAAGCCACTCTCGCCGGCCTCCGGTACGCGCTAGAGCACTCGATGTCGGCTCCCCGGGCCGACGCCGGCTCCCCGGACGATCACCCCGATCTGGGTGCCGAAGCAGTGGCGGAGACGGTGCGCGAGAAACCCGCTCCGGCTCCTTCGGCCACCGTTCCACCGCAGCCGAACACCACCGAAACCGATCCGCCGACGAAGGGGATGTGACATGGCCCTGACGCCGGTGCTGAGCGAATTCTGGGACGAGAAGAACTCGTGGACACTCGACACCTACCGCAGTCACGAGGGATATCGAGGCCTGGAAAAGGCCCTGGCCATGGACCCCGACGATCTCATCGCCTTCGTCAAGGATTCCGGTCTGCGCGGTCGTGGCGGTGCAGGATTCCCGACCGGAACGAAGTGGAGCTTCATCCCACAGGGTGACGGGAAAGCTCACTACCTGGTGGTCAACGCCGACGAGTCGGAGCCGGGTACGTGCAAGGACATGCCATTGATGATGGCGAGCCCGCACACGTTGATCGAGGGGATCATTATCGCGGCGTACGCTATTCGGGCATCGCACGCCTTCGTGTACGTCCGCGGTGAAGTGGTACCGGTGCTGCGCCGTCTGCAGGCCGCGGTTGCCGAGACATACGCGGCCGGATACCTGGGCAAGGGCGTTCTCGGAACGGGATTCGATCTCGAACTGGTGATCCATGCCGGTGCCGGCGCGTACATCTGCGGCGAGGAGACGGCTCTGCTCGACTCGTTGGAGGGTCGCCGCGGACAACCCCGGCTGCGTCCACCGTTCCCCGCGGTCGCAGGCCTGTACGCGCGCCCGACAGTGGTCAACAACGTCGAATCGATCGCCAGCGTTCCGGTGATCCTGCGCAACGGAATCGAATGGTTCCGGTCGATGGGCAGCGAGAAGTCACCCGGATTCACCCTCTACTCGATCTCCGGCCACGTGTGTCGCCCCGGCCAGTACGAGGCCCCGCTGGGCATCACCCTGCGGGAACTGCTGGACTACGCGGGCGGCGTCCGGCCCGGTCACGAGCTCAAGTTCTGGACACCGGGAGGATCGTCGACACCGATGTTCACCGGCGATCACCTCGACGTGCCACTCGACTACGAAGGCGTCGGCGCCGCCGGATCGATGCTGGGAACCAAGGCATTGCAGATCTTCGACGACACGACGTGCGTGGTGCGAGCGGTGTTGCGATGGACGGAGTTCTACGCACACGAATCCTGCGGCAAATGCACCCCGTGCCGAGAGGGAACCTACTGGCTGGTGCAGATACTGCGCCGCGTCGACGGCGGAACCGGCAGCGAAGCGGACCTCACCACGTTGCTCGACATCGCGGACGGCATCGCCGGAAAGTCGTTCTGCGCCTTGGGAGACGGAGCCGCTAGCCCCATCGTGTCCTCGCTGAAGTACTTCCGCGACGAGTACATCCGACACGTCACCGAACAGGGATGCCCCTTCGATCCACACCGATCGACTCTGATGGCAGAGGAGCTGACGTCATGACCACAGCAGCACATGGTCGTTCCGCGGGCTCCACTCCTGGCAACCCTGAGCAGTCGGTCACTCGAGTGGAGATGGTGACACTGACCATCGACGACCACGAGATCAGTGTTCCGAAGGGCACGTTGGTGATTCGCGCCGCCGAGCTGATGGGCGTGCAGATTCCGCGCTTCTGCGATCACCCGCTACTCGATCCGGTGGGGGCGTGCCGGCAATGTCTGGTCGATGTCGAGGGGCAACGCAAGCCGTTGGCGTCCTGCACGACGACCGTGGCCGAGGGCATGATCGTGCGCACCCAGGTGACATCGGAGTCCGCGGAGAAGGCGCAGCGAGGCGTCATGGAATTGCTGCTGATCAATCATCCGCTCGATTGCCCGGTGTGCGACAAGGGCGGCGAGTGCCCGCTGCAGAACCAGGCGATGGCTGCGGGTCGAGCAGAGTCCAGATTCGTCGAAACGAAACGCACGTACCCCAAGCCGATTCCGCTGTCGGCCGAGGTCTTGCTGGACCGGGAGCGGTGCGTCCTGTGCGCGCGGTGCACTCGTTTCGCAGATCAAGTGGCCGGCGACCCGTCCATCGACTTACTGGAGCGTGGTGCGATTCAACAGGTGGGGATCTTCGGCAACGAGCCGTTCGACTCCTACTTCTCGGGCAACACCGTTCAGATCTGTCCGGTGGGTGCCCTGACCAATACCGAGTATCGGTTCCGTGCGCGCCCGTACGATCTCACCTCGTCACCGAGCGTGTGCGAGCACTGCGCAGGAGGCTGCGCTCAACGCACGGACCATCGACGCGGCAAGGTCCTTCGCCGGCTGGCGGGGGACGACCCGCAGGTCAACGAGGAATGGAACTGCGACAAGGGACGGTGGGCGTTCAAGTACGCCACCGAACCCGATCGCATCACGGCGCCGATGATCCGCGACGAATCGGGGGAGTTGATCGAGACGTCGTGGTCGGCTGCGCTGGCCGCCGCGGCGACGGGGCTGGCCGCATCGGTCGGCCGGGCCGCGGTGCTGATCGGCGGAAGGTCGACCTTCGAGGACGCCTACGCGTACTCCAAGTTTGCTCGAACAGTGCTGCACACCAACGATATCGACTTTCGCAATCGCAGCCACAGCGCCGAGGAAGCGGACTTCCTGGCCGGTCGAATCGCAGCGACCGGGTTGGGGGTCACCTACACCGACCTCGAGAACGCACCGGTGGTGTTGCTCGTCGGCTTCGAGCCCGAGGAAGAATCACCACTGTTGTTCCTGAGGCTTCGGAAGGCGCACCGCACGAGCGCGGTGGTGGTGGCGTCGATCGCACCGTTCTCCACCAGGGGCCTACGAAAGCTCGACGGCATCCTGCTGCAGTCGATTCCCGGTGACGAACCGGGGTGGCTCGATGCGTTGCACGTCGGCGATCGTGGCACCGAAGCGATTGCCCAGCTCCTCCGAGAGCCCGGTGCGATCGTGCTCGTGGGCGAGCGGCTCGGCTCCGTGCCGGGCGGTCTGGCGGCGGCCTCGAAACTGGCGGACGACACCGGGGCGCGCCTGGCCTGGATTCCGCGACGCGCCGGAGAACGCGGTGCCCTCGACGCAGGGGCGCTGCCGAACGTCCTGCCCGGCGGGCGTCCGGTGACCGACGCGGCTGCGCGCGCCGAGGTGGCGGCGGTGTGGGCAGTGCCCGAGCTGCCGGCGGGGGTGGGCCGCGACACCGCCGCGGTCCTGGCCGACGCCGGACCGAATCGTGTCCTGGTCACTGCCGGAATCGATGTCGACGATCTGCCGGACCCCCGGGCTGCGCTCGATGCACTGGACCGATCGGCGTTCGTGGTGAGCCTCGAGCTACGCCGCAGTGCGGTCACCGAGCGGGCCGACGTGGTGTTCCCGGTGGCGCCGGTGGTCGACAAGCCGGGAACTTTCGTCGACTGGGAAGGTCGACCTCGCGCCTTCGACACTGCGCTCGGTGCCGGAGCGGTGATGCCGGATCAACGCATCCTCGACGCGATCGCGGCACAGATGGGCGTCGAACTGGCCGTGCCCGACGCGGCAGCGGCACGCGCCGAGTTGGTTCGCCTCGGTGTGTGGGACGGCCCGCGCACCGCGGTGGCCCGGTGGCACCCCGCGTGGACGTTCCGGCCCTCGGTTCCGGGGACGCGGTTCTGGCCACGTGGCGGATGCTTCTCGATGCGGGACGGATGCAGGACGGTGAGGACAATCTCGCCGCGACCGGTCGCGCGCCCACGGTTCGGTTGTCGGCGGCGACGGCCTCGGCGATCGGGGCGGAGACCGGTGACTTGGTGAGCGTCGGGACGGACCGGGGCTCGATCACGTTGCCGCTGACGATCACCGACCTGCCCGACTCCGTGGTGTGGGTACCGATGAACTCGCCCGGTTCGGCGGTGTATCGCTCGCTGGGGGTGCAGTCGGGCGCGGTGGTAGGCATTCGTCGTGTTTCTGCGGAATCCACCGAGGGAGGCCAGTCATGATCGTGGCCGCGCCGACCGATCTGTCGATGTTCGGCACCGATCCGTGGTGGTTGGTTGTCGGGAAGGCCTTGGCGGTCTTCGTGTTCCTGGTGCTCACGCCGCTGGTGGCGATCTATGCCGAACGCAAGATCATGGCGTGGATGCAGATGCGGGTGGGGCCCAACCGGGTGGGTCCCTGGGGTCTGTTGCAGTCGCTGATGGACGGCATCAAGCTGGCGCTGAAAGAGGGGATCACTCCGACCGGCGTCGACAAGCCGATTTACATTCTGGCTCCGATCATTTCGGTGGTTCCTGCGTTCATGGCCTTCGCGGTGATTCCGTTCGGTCCCGAGGTGTCGGTGTTCGGTACGACGACGCCGCTGCAGATGACCGACCTGCCGGTGGGTGTTCTGTACATTCTCGCGGTCACGTCGGTGGGGGTGTACGGGATCGTGTTGGCAGGGTGGGCGTCGGGCTCGACGTACCCGCTACTCGGTGCTTTGCGTTCGACGGCGCAGGTGATTTCCTACGAGGTCGCAATGGGCCTGTCGTTCGCGGCGGTCTTCCTGTACGCGGGCACCATGTCGACGTCCGGAATCGTTGCTGCGCAACAGAACACCTGGTACGTGTTTCTGCTGCTGCCGTCGTTCCTGGTGTACGTGACGGCGATGGTCGGCGAAACCAACCGCGCTCCGTTCGATCTGCCCGAGGCGGAGGGTGAGTTGGTGGGCGGTTTCCACACCGAGTACTCGTCTCTTCGTTTCGCCATGTTCATGCTCGCCGAGTACATCAACATGGTCACCGTGTCGGCGCTCGCGACCACGCTGTTCCTCGGCGGCTGGCGGGCTCCGATTCCGCTGAGTCTGTGGAGCGGTGCCAATTCGGGCTGGTGGCCGGTGCTGTGGTTCACCCTCAAGGTGTGGGTGTTCCTGTTCGTGTTCATCTGGCTGCGTTCGACCCTGCCGAGGCTGCGCTACGACCAGTTCATGAACTTCGGCTGGAAGATTCTGATTCCCGTTGCCCTGATCTGGGTGATGGTGATCGCGACGGTGCGCGTCCTCGGGGCCGATCGGTACGACGTACCGCTGGTCACGTTCGGTGTGTCGATGATCTTCGCGGTGGCCGTGCTGGGTGCGCTGCTGCTGATGGTGCGCAGGCGTGCCCGGGAACGGAACGTGCCACCTCCTCTACCCGTCGCCGAGTTCGATGCTCTGGCAGGCGGATTCCCGATACCTCCCATTCCCACGCAGGGCTCGAATTTCCCGAGCCGGCATGCCGGTGTGCGCTCGCCCGCCGCCAGGTCACCGAAGGAGAACGCCGATGCCTGAATTTCTCGGTCCCATAGCGGGTTTCGGGGTCACGTTCGCCACGATGTTCAAGAAGGCCGAGACGGAGCTGTATCCGGAGGAGAAGAAGCCCACCGAGGTTCGCTACCACGGTCGGCATCAGCTCAATCGGTACGCCGACGGTCTCGAGAAGTGCATCGGCTGCGAGCTCTGCGCGTGGGCCTGCCCGGCCGACGCCATCTACGTCGAAGGAGCCGACAACACCGAGACCGAGAGGTTCTCTCCGGGTGAGCGTTACGGCGGGGTCTACCAAATCAACTACCTGCGGTGCATCGGGTGCGGATTGTGTGTGGAGGCCTGTCCCACACGGGCTCTGACGATGACCAACGAGTACGAACTCGCCGGTGACAACAGAGCCGATCTGATCTACGAGAAGGAATCTCTGTTGGCCCCTCTGCAACCGGAGATGGTGGCACCACCGCACGCGATGGCACCGGGCCTTTCGGCCGAGGACTACTACCGGGGAACCGTCACCGGCCACGAGACCCCAGCGGAGTCCGCAGCCGAACCCGCATCCGAACCCGAGGGCGGTTCGGTTCGATGACTGCCACAGTGCAGCTCGCCCTCGATGCCACGTCCACCGGTGAGGCCGTGCAGTTCTGGACCCTGGGTGTCGTTGCCGTCATCGGTGCCCTCGGGGTGGTGATGAGCACCAAGGCAGTCTACTCGGCGTTGTTCCTCGCTGCCACGATGGTGGTACTGGCCACCTTCTACATGGCGCAGGGGGCGTTGTTCCTCGGTGTCGTGCAGATCGTCGTCTACACCGGCGCGGTGATGATGCTGTTCCTGTTCGTTCTGATGCTCGTCGGAGTCGACACGTCGGAGTCGCTGACCGAAACCCTGCGCGGTCACCGCATTGCAGCCGTCGTCATCGGAATCGGCTTCGGACTGTTGATCATCGGGGTACTGCTGCGCGACGCGGCAAATGCCGGTCGGCTCGACTTCGCCGGTCTCGACGCCGTCAACTCCGCCGGAAACGTCGAGGGCCTGGCAGAGCTGATCTTCGTCGAGTACGTGTGGGCGTTCGAGTTGACCGGGGCGCTGCTGATCACTGCCACCATCGGAGCGATGATTCTGGCGCACCGGGAAGCTCTGGGGCCGGTCAAGGGTCAGCGAGAAATGGCACAGGATCGATTCCGCGACGGCTCGAGGGTGACACCGCTGCCGAGTCCTGGGGTGTACGCCAGACACAACGGGGTCGATCGCCGCGCCTTGTTGCCCGACGGAACCGAGTCCGAGTCCTCCGTCAACGCCATGTTCGCCGATCCTCGAAGCCAGTACAAGGTGGACGGGGGTGACGAGCGATGAATCCGGAGAACTATCTCTATCTGTCCGTTCTGCTGTTCACGATCGGAGCGGCGGGTGTCATCGTCAGACGCAACGCCATCATCGTGTTCATGTGTATCGAATTGATGCTCAACGCAGTCAATCTGGCGTTCGTCACTTTCTCCCGCATGCACGGCAATCTCGACGGACAGTTGTTCGCGTTCTTCACCATGGTGGTCGCCGCCGCCGAGGTGGTGGTGGGCCTGGCCATCATCATGGCCATCTTCCGATCTCGTCGGTCGATTTCGATGGACGAGAACTCCCTGATGAAGAATTGACGGGGGCGCAGAAATGATGTCGATGCTGTGGCTTCTTCCGGCTCTGCCTGCATTCGGTGCAGCGTTCCTGCTGCTCGGTGGCAGGCGCACCGACCGCTGGGGGCACCTCGTCGCGACGGCGGCGGCAGCGTCCTCGTTCGTCGTGGCTGCGGTGGTGTTCGGCTCGATGCTCGGCCGCGCCGAGTCGGGCCGAGCCTTCACCCAGACCCTGTTCCGGTGGGTTCCGGTCGACGAATTGCAGGTCGAGTTCGGCTTGCGCGCAGATCAATTGTCGATCTGCTTCGTCCTGCTGATCACCGGTGTCGGGTCGCTCATTCACGTGTACTCCATCGGCTACATGAGCCACGACGCCGAGCGGCGGCGCTTCTTCGCGTACCTCAACCTGTTTCTGGCAGCCATGCTGCTGCTGGTTCTGGCCGACAACTTCCTCGGCCTCTATCTGGGGTGGGAGGGTGTGGGTCTGGCGTCGTATCTGCTCATCGGCTTCTGGCAACACAAGCCGTCGGCTGCGTCGGCTGCCCGAAAAGCGTTCGTGGTCAACCGAGTCGGCGATATCGGCTTGGCCGTTGCGCTGATGATCATGTTCGTCAACTTCGGCTCCGTGCAGTACGACGACGTGTTCGCCGGAATTGGCGAGGCGAGCGAATCGGTGGCCACCGCCATGGCACTGATGTTGTTGTTGGCGGCGTGTGGAAAGTCGGCGCAGGTGCCGCTGCAGTCGTGGCTCGGCGACGCCATGGAGGGCCCGACACCGGTATCGGCATTGATTCACGCGGCCACGATGGTCACGGCCGGGGTGTATCTCATCGTCCGCTCGGGACCGGTGTTCGAGGCGTCGCCCGCCGCCCGCGCTGCCACCGTCACAGTCGGGGCGGTCACCTTGCTGTTCGGAGCCGTCATCGGTTGTGCGAAGGACGACATCAAGAAGGCGCTCGCGGCGTCGACGATGAGTCAGATCGGGTACATGGTGCTCGCGGCCGGGCTCGGCCCCTCCGGGTACGCGTACGCCATCGTGCTCCTGATCTCGCACGGCTTCTTCAAAGCGGGATTGTTCCTGGGCGCGGGCTCGGTGATGCACGCGATGAACGACGAGACCGACATGCGACGGTTCGGTGGACTCCGCGCCGCGATGCCGATCACGTTCGTCACGTTCGGCCTCGGGTATCTCGCCATCATCGGACTGCCGCCGTTCTCCGGCTTCTTCGCCAAGGATCCGATCATCGAGGTCGCCTTCGCCGCCGAGGGAGTGGCAGGCCCGGTTCTCGGCTGCGTGACTTTGCTCGGTGCAGGCCTGACGGCCTTCTACATGACTCGGGTGATGCTGTTGACGTTCTTCGGTCCGAAACGCTGGTCCGCGCAGGCACATCCGCACGAGGCGTCGGCGACGATGACCGCACCGATGATCGTGTTGGCCGTCGGCTCGGTGGCGTCGGGTGCCTTTCTCGCGGTGGGCGGACGCCTCGAGGCATGGCTCGAACCCGTGGTGGGATCGGCACACGAGGAGCACGCGATTCCGGCATGGGTGGTCACCGTCGCCGTCCTGGTGGTCGTGCTGATAGGCGCGACCCTCGCCTACCGCAAGTACATCGTCGGTGAGGTTCCACCGACGCCACCCGAGGATGTGTCGGCCCTGACCCGAGCTGCACGTGCCGATCTCTACGGAGATGCCGTCAACGAGGCGGCATTCATGCGTCCAGGACAGACCCTGACGCGCGCAATGGTGCACGCCGACAACGGTATCGACGCCGTCGTGGACGGGGTGGGTAGCTCGATCGGTGGCGCATCGACGCGGTCCGGGCGGCTGCAGACGGGATATGTGCGGTCGTATGCGTTGGCGATGTTCGCGGGAGCTGTTCTCGTGGTCCTGATGGTGGTGGCTCTGTGACGACTCCCTGGTTGACCGTTCTATGGGTAGTCCCGATGCTCGGCGCGATCGTCGTCGCCCTGGTGCCCGCCGCTCGCCCGACCGTCGCGCGCAGTGTCGCAGTGGGTTTCGCTGCCGGGACCTTGGCCGTGTCGGTCGCCTTGGCGGTGTCGTTCGACTCCGGTGGTGATCGGTACCAGTTCGTCGAAGACCACGCCTGGATAGCGGCTTTCGGTGCGCGGTACACCCTCGGCCTGGACGGAATCGGCCTCGTTCTGGTGTTGCTCACCACCGTTCTCACGCCCTTGCTGCTCGTCGCGGGCTGGAACGACGGCACTCGCGTCGCGAACTACGGCTCCCGTCGGGTGTCGCACACGTACATGGCGTTGATCCTGGTGGTCGAGTCGATGGTGCTGGTGTCGTTCACCGCGTTGGACGTGTTGTTGTTCTACATCTTCTTCGAGGCGATGCTGATTCCGATGTACTTCCTCATCGGTGGCTTCGGGGGAGTCCATCGAACGCGCGCCGCGGTGAAGTTCCTGTTGTACAACCTGTTCGGCGGTCTGGTGATGTTGGCGGCCGTCATCGGCCTGTACGTGGTGACCGCGAGACCCGACGGGCCTTTCGACGGCGGGACATTCGATCTGCGCGCGATCGCCGATGCGGCTGCATCGGGCGGACTCGGTGTGGATCCGATGGTTCTGAATGCGCTGTTCCTCGGCTTCATGTTCGCTTTCGCGATCAAGGCACCGTTGTGGCCGTTCCATTCGTGGCTACCCGACGCCGCTGTCCAATCCACACCCGCGACTGCGGTGCTGATGATGTCGGTGGTGGACAAGGTCGGCACGTTCGCGATGCTGCGGTTCTGTCTCGAACTGTTCCCCGGCCCGTCGCAGACGTTCGCGCCGTGGATCATCACTCTCGCGGTCATCGGCATCGTCTACGGCGCGATACTGGCGATCGGCCAGACCGACATGATGAGACTGATTGCCTACACGTCGATTTCGCACTTCGGATTCATCATCCTCGGCATCTTCGCCATGACCGGCCAGAGTCAGGCCGGCGCCACGCTGTACATGGTCAACCACGGAATCTCGACGGCCGCACTGTTCTTGATCGCGGGCTTCCTCGTGTCGCGTCGAGGGTCACGAGCTATCGCCGACTACGGCGGGGTGCAGAAGGTGGCACCGGTGCTTGCCGGGACGTTCTTGATCTCGGGGCTTGCCACGCTCTCGCTCCCCGGCCTCGCGCCGTTCGTGAGCGAATTCCTCGTGCTGATCGGCACGTTCGGTCGATACGGCGTCGCCGCGATAGTGGCCGCAGGAGCCCTCGTGCTGTCGGCGATCTACATTCTGTGGCTCTACCAGCGCGTCATGACCGGCCCGGTCCGGGAGGGCAACGAGACGGTGCCCGATCTCGTTCGACGCGAGCTGGTTGTGGTGGTGCCGTTGATCGCGTTGCTGATCGTGCTCGGGGTGTATCCGAAACCTGCGCTCGATGTCATCACTCCGGCAGTGCAATCCACGATAGTCGACAGTTCAGGAGGTCAGCGATGACCACACCCGAGGTGCAGTACGGTTTGCTGGCACCGATGTTGATCGTGTTTTCGGTCGCAGTGCTCGGTGTTCTCGTCGAAGCGTTCGTGCCGCTGCGGGCCCGTCGGATCACGCATCTGAGTCTCGCTCTCGCGGGACTGGTGGCGGCGCTGGCGGCGATCCTCGGTCTGGCAGGCACCGAGGCGTCGGCGATGTCCGGGGCGGTAGCGATCGACGGTCCCACCCTTTTTCTGCAGGGAACCATTGTGCTGGTGTCGATTCCGGCAATCGCACTGCTCGCGGAGCGCACCGTTGCAGTGACGTCGGCCGGTGCCGAACGCCGCATAGATTCGTTCACTCCGCAGGCATCGACCACTCCGGGCAGCGTGGCGGAGAAGGAGGCCATCGACGCAGGCGTCGCCCAGACCGAGGTGTTTCCTCTGGCGATGTTCGCGATCGGCGGCATGTTGTTGTTTCCGGCGTCCACGGATCTGCTGACGATGTTCGTGGCGCTCGAAGTGCTGTCGTTGCCGCTGTATCTGCTCTGCGGACTGGCCCGACGGCGGCGGTTGCTCTCTCAGGAAGCGGCTCTCAAATACTTTCTGCTGGGCGCGTTCTCGTCCGCCTTCTTCCTGTTCGGGGTCGCGTTCCTGTACGGATACGCCGGAACCGTTCGGTTGGACGGCATCGCCGACGCCATCGCGGCGGACGGTCAGGGTAGATCGCTCGCGCTGATCGGAACCGCCTTGCTCGCCGTGGGTCTGCTGTTCAAGGTCGGTGCTGTGCCCTTCCACTCGTGGATTCCCGACGTCTACCAGGGTGCCCCCACGCCGGTGACGGCACTGATGGCCACGGTGACCAAGGTCGCGGCTTTCGGTGCGATTCTCCGCATCTTCGGGATGGCGCTACCCGGTCTCGAATCGAGTTGGCGGCCGATGCTGTGGGTCGTCGCCATCGCGACGATGGTGCTGGGTTCGGTTGTCGCGGTGACGCAGACCGATGTGAAACGGATGCTGGCCTACTCGTCCGTTGCGCACACCGGATTCATCCTCACCGGAGTGACGGCACTGGGTGATCCGGGTGACGTGGGTGATTCCGGTGTGTCGGCCACGATGTTCTATCTGTTGGCGTATGCCTTCAGCACTCTCGGGGGGTTCGCGATCATCGGGTTGGCACGCGACGAACGCGGTGAGGTGAGTGATCTGGAACGGTGGGCGGGAATCGGTCGACGCTCTCCGCTGGTGGCTGCGGTCTTCGGATTGTTCTTGCTCTCGTTCGCCGGCATACCGCTCACCAGTGGCTTCATCGGCAAGTTCGCGGTGTTCAATGCTGCCTCGGGTGCCGGGGGAGCGGCACTGGTCGTGGTCGGCGTGGTGTGCAGCGCGATTGCAGCGTTCTTCTACGTACGGGTGATCGTGCTGATGTTCTTCACCGATCCGGGAGGCAGGACCGCCACGATCGTGCGCCCGACGGCCTCGGTATCGTGCGCGATCGGGCTCTCGGTGGTGGTCACCGTGGTTCTCGGAGTCTTCCCACAGCCCGTTCTCGACCTCGCTGCGCGTGCCGGGAACTTCCTGTAGCCGTCGAGCTTCTACTTCGCGGACTTCATTCGCTGCTTCCACGTCTGCGAGCCCGTACCGACCGGGAGTCCACCGATGGCTCCCGCGAGGCCGAACCCAGGCATGTTGACGTAGATCGCCTCACTGTTCTGTGCTGTCGCGGTATAGGTTTCGTGCCACACGCCGACGTGGCGGGTTGCGGCCACCGATCGGTTGAAGGCGCGCCAGGCGGGTGCATGTGGTGCGTCGGGATCGGAGGCGAATCGCGTCAAGTCCTCGGCAGTGCGCCAGTAGCTGACCAACATGGTGGTGCGTCCCAGCCACGAGTGATAGCCGAGCAGCCCGGAGGCGGGATCCTGCTCGAGATGGCCGAGCATCCGCGGCATCGCGCGCACCGCGGGTAGCCACGAGCGAACGGCCACCGGATTGTTGATACGCATTCCGATGAGGAAGACAGTGACGGTGTCTCGTTCGGATTCGACCGTGCGGCGTCCGTCGATGATGGGTGGCATGACGTGTTCCCGTCTGTTCGTGGGGTAAAGCATTATGTGACACTGTTATAAAACACCGTTGTGATAAGTTTCGCAAGTGGCGAGACCCAGAATTCACGACGCGGAGTTGCGGACCCGGCTACTCGAGGCCGCGGCGGAAACCGTTGCGAACCAGGGCGTCGACTCGTTGTCGCTGCGTAAACTCGCGGCCGCACAGAGCACCTCGACAACGGCGATCTATTCACTGTTCGGCGGACGCGCCGAGTTGCTCGTGGCACTGTTCGCCACGTCGTTCGCGAGTTTCGGGGACTCCCAGCGCCGGGTCCCGGTCACAGGCGATCCCGAGGTCGATCTGCGCGAACTCGCCGCCGCGTACCGAGACTGGGCTCTACGCAATCCGCATCTGTACGCGGTGATGTTCGGCGGAGTGCTCGGTTCGATCGATGTGGCAGACGAGGCGCAGCGCGCGGACGCGGCCATGGATCCGCTCCGCGCGGCCGTCTCGAGCGCCGTCGCGGCGGGAACGATGAGCGGGGCTTCGGTCGAGCTGATCAGCCACTCGTTCTGGGCGATCGTGCACGGGTTGGTGTCGCTGGAGTTGGCAATGCCCTCGACCTCCGACGACGACGAGACCCGTCGCGCGATGTTCGACGCGGGAACGGAGTCCGTGCTGCGCGGGTGGTCGCGTCAGTAGGTGCGCGGTATTCCGAGAATCTTGGTTGCATCCACGGTCATACCCAACCGAGCTGTCGGAGCGAGTGCGGGCAGATCCGGGACATCGTCGACATTGGTGGTCGCAGCGCCGATCACGTCGGAGCCGGCAATCTCGAAGTCCGATATCGCACGCCGTAGGTGGCTCGGAGTCGTCGCCAGCACCATGTTCTCGATGCCGATCTCAGCTGCCAGTGCGGTGGTGCGCTGTGCGTTCTGCACCGTCGAATTCGCGGTCGATTCGCTGTGAATGCGGTCGGCCGCGATGCCTTCCTCGACGAGCCACCGCTGCATTGCCTCGGCCTCGGTGATGCCGCTCTGCGGATTCCCGCCGGTGACGATGATGGGGGACTCGGGGGAGCGCTCCGCCGCGGCGACGGCCGAGCGTAGTCGTGCCACCAACTCGGGTGTCATGTTGCCGTCACCGTCGAGCCCCAGCCCGAGCACCACGATCGCGGTGCGCGGTCCGTCGGTGGTCGGCGCGAAGTCGATTGTCTCCGTGGCGACTTCGTCGATGACGGCGATGGCTCGATCGACTGCATCGGCCAGAGTGGGAGAGAGGCCGCGTAGGCGAGCCCCATGCTCCGCCACGGCAACGGCATCGGCGGTTGCGTTGGCGTAGAACGTCTGCAGCGCTGCCACATTGGCGTCGTCCGCGGCGGCGGTTGCGAGTGCGTCGAGTGCAGCGAAACCGGTGTCGTAGCGACCCTTCACCAGCGCATCCTGCGCGCCGTTGTACTGCTCTGCGTCGGCCGAGCGGACCGACTCGGCGGCGGTTGCCGGGGCCGACGCCGCGGGCTCGGCCACCGCCGTGATCGAGCCGAAACCGACAGCGAGGGCGGCGGCACAGGTGACGACAGCAATGCGAACGGTCGGATGTACTCGGCCTTGTCGCACTACTGACGTCCTTCCGAACGATGACGGGTTTCCGCCACCCTAGCTCAGTTCGGTGCCTGTGTGACTGATGTGAGCAGAGTTGTTCGAGTTACACGAATGTACTTCTGAGCAGGGACTCTCGTACTGTTACAGAGAAACGGGGGCGCGTCCGCGATCGGCGGGTTCGATGGTCACCTCGGCATCGGGAAGGAAAACTCGCTCGGTCGTCGTGGTTCCGTCGACGCCATCGGTCACCGTCACCGCCACGCTCTCGGCAACCTGGCCCGCGCTTTCGATGAACCCGGTCGCAACGCCTTCCTCTATGAGCAGATGATCACCCACCAGGAGAAGAAGCTCGTCCGCCGTCACCGTTCGTCTGCCGCCCACATCTTCGATAGTCATGAATCCCACCGTAATGCGCGGCGCTGCACAGTGCCGTCACATGTTCGACAATCGCAGCATGACCGAACGGCGAACGACATGGACAGCGCCAACTCAGGAACCGGTCGACGGTCCCCTCATCGGCGACGAGCGGCCGATTCTCGAAGGAATGCTGCAGTGGCATCGAGCGACGCTGCTCAACATCTGCGCAGGCGCGAACTCGGAGCAACTGGCACGACGTCCGTTCCCGCCCTCGATTGGGCTCGATGTCGTTCCACCCGATGTCGCTGCGGATGGTCTACGTGCACATGATCGGCGAATACGCCCGACGCAACGGACACGCGGACATCATCCGCGAACAGATCGATGGAGTGATCGGCCGTTGAGGGCATAGCGTAGACACACGACCCGACCCCCCATACGGAAGAAGGTGTTTCGGTGACCGACTCCGACGCAGTGTTCGACCCGACCTCGCTACGGCCGTCGTTGTTCGTCGACGGGCAGTGGCAGGGAGCCGGTGACGGCGGAACCCGAGACATCGTCAACCCAGCGGACGGCAGCACGGTTGCCGTCGTGGACGAGGCCACGCCGGACGACGCTCTGCGGGCGGTGGCCTCGGCGCGGGCGGCGTTCGACGACGGGCCGTGGCGGTCGGTGACGGTGGGCGAGCGCAGCGATCTGCTGAACCGCATCGCGGATCTGCTCCAGAGAGACAAAGCCGAGCTCGCGCGTATCGAAACTCTCGATACCGGAAAGACGTTCGGCGAGAGTGAAATCGACATCGACGACGTGACGTCGGTCTTCCGGTTCTACGCCGATCTTGCAGTGGTGCAGGCGGATCGCCTGATCGACGTCGACCGACCCGAAATCCTCAGCCGCGTCGTCCACGAGCCGATCGGCGTCTGCGTGATGATCGCACCGTGGAACTATCCGCTGCTGCAGATCTCGTGGAAGATCGCCCCCGCCTTGGCGGCCGGTTGCACGATGGTGCTCAAACCGAGCGAGGTGACTCCGCTGAGCACCATCGCGTTCACCAAGCTGGTGGAAGAAGCCGGAGTGCCGGCCGGTGTTGTCAACCTGCTGCAAGGCAGCGGTGCGGTTCTGGGGGACGCACTCACCAGGAACCGCGACGTCGACTTCATCTCGTTCACCGGTGGACTGGCGACAGGCAGGCACATCTTGGCCGCGGCGGCCGAGAACGTCACCAAGGTGGCCGTCGAACTCGGTGGCAAGAATCCACATATCGTGTTCGCCGACGCGGTGGCCGACGACCAGGCATTCGCCGACTCGGTCGACAACGTCCTGACCGGAGTCTTTCTGCATTCGGGTCAGGTGTGTTCGGCCGGCACCCGACTCATCATCGAAGAATCGGTCGCCGACCGTTTTGTTGCTGCCGTGGCCGAACGCGCCAAGACCATCGTGATCGGTCCGGGGATGGACCCGGCAAGCGAGACCGGACCACTGGTGTCGCAGGCGCAGCGAGAGAAGATCGAGGCCTTCGTCGCGGGCGGGATCGACGAGGGCGCGACGCTGGTCATCGGCGGAACGAAACCGGACGATGCTGCTCTGGACGGGGGTAGTTATTTTCTACCGACGATCTTCGACCACTGCGATCGGTCGATGAATATCGTGCAGGAGGAGACATTCGGGCCCATACTCACTGTGGAGCGCTTCGACACCGAGGCCGAAGCACTTCTGTTGGGCAACGATACGAATTACGGTCTCGCCGCGGGAGTTCGGACATCCGACGCCGCCCGAGGGGAAAGAATGGTTCGTGGGCTTCGCCATGGCACGGTGTGGCTCAACGACTTCGGCGTCTACACCGCGGCCGCAGAATGGGGCGGCTTCAAGCAGTCCGGCAACGGCCGCGAGCTCGGACCGTCCGGAATGTCCGAATACCAAGAGGCGAAGCATATTTGGCACAACACCTCACCCACAGCGGCGGGGTGGTTCGGCACCCGATAGCGAAGAGATCGGAAAGGCCAGGCGCATGGCATTACTGAACGACAGTTCGAGCGGAATGGACGACTTCGGCTACAAGGAGTCACTCGATCGAAGTCTCGGCAAATTCGCCAGCTTCGCCGCGGGCGTCAGCTACATCTCCATTCTCACCGGCACGTTTCAGCTCTTCTATTTCGGATTCGGCGCAGCCGGACCGGCGTATCTGTGGTCGTGGCCGGCGGTCTTCCTCGGTCAGCTCTGCGTGGCACTGTGCTTCATGGAACTGGCCGCGAAGTATCCGGTAGCGGGATCGGTGTACAACTGGGCCAAGCTGTTGGGCCGCAGAATCGTCGGATGGTCCGCGGGTTGGTTGATGCTGACGGCCTCGATCGTGACGCTCTCCGCCGTCGCGCTGGCATTGCAGCTGAACCTGCCCCGCATCTGGAGCGGATTCCAGATCATCGGCGACGGTTCCGGTGCCAGCGATTTCGCGGCCAATGCGGTGCTGCTCGGTGCGATCCTGATCGCCATCACCACCACGATCAATGCGCTCGGGGTCCGGCTGATGGCGATGATCAACAGCTCAGGAGTGTTCATCGAGCTCATCGCGGCCGTGTTGATAGCAATTCTGCTCGCGGCCAACATCACTCGCGGACCCGAGGTGTTCTTCTCCACCAACGGCTACGGCGCCGGTGAGAGCGGCGGCTACCTCGGAGCCTTCCTGGTGGCGTCGTTGGCGTCGGGCTACGTGATGTACGGGTTCGACACTGCGAGCTCGCTCGGCGAGGAAACCGTCGAACCCCGGCGTACCGCCCCGAAGGCCATCCTGCGCGCGATCCTCGCGTCGTTCGTCATCGGTGGAGCCATCCTGGTGTTCGCCGTCATGGCCGCGCCCGATCTGGACGATCCGTCGCTCGGCAGCCCGGACGGCAGCTTGCAGTCCATCGTCGAAGCGGTGATGTGGGGCCCACTGGGCACCGTCTTCCTCATCTGCATCGTCATCGCGGTCTTCGTCTGCTCGCTGGCAGTGCACACCGCAGCGATCCGGTTGACGTTCGCCATGGCGCGCGACAACGCTCTGCCGTTCGGCGAGAGCTTGGCCAAGGTGCATCCCAAGACCCAGACTCCGGTCGTTCCCGCGGTGACGATCGGCGTACTGGCCATCGTGATCCTCGTCGTCAACGTCGGTCAGCCGCAGATCTTCACGGTGCTGACCTCCATCGCGATCATCATGATCTACCTCGCCTACCTCATGGTCACCGGACCGCTGTTGGTCAAACGAATCAAGGGGCAATGGCCACCGGAGGACCTGAAGCCCGGCGGCTACTTCACGATGGGCAAGTGGGGCCTGCCGATCAACATTCTCGCGGTGGTGTGGGGAGCGGGCATGGCGATCAACCTCGCCTGGCCGCGCGAGGCCGTGTACGGCACCCCCTGGTACAACACGTTCGGGGCGTTCGTCTACATCGGCGGCATCCTGGCCGTCGGCTTGTTGTGGTACGCAGTCAAGGGACGCAAGCACATCGGCACTCTGCAATCACATGCCTCCACGGGCGACTAGAAGGAGCGTGCAGTGACAGACACCCAGTTCGATTACGTCGTCGCAGGTGGCGGGACGGCGGGGTGCGTCCTCGCTGCACGGCTGAGCGAGGACCCCTCCGTCAGTGTCTGCCTCGTGGAAGCAGGGCCGACCGACGTCGGCGACAAGGCAATTCTCGAACTGGTGGAGTGGATGCATCTGCTCGACTCCGGCTACGACTGGGACTATCCCGTCGAACCGCAGGAGCGCGGCAACAGCTTCATGCGGCACGCGCGAGCGAAAGTGCTCGGTGGCTGCTCCTCGCACAACTCCTGCATCGCCTTTCACCCGCCCGCGGAAACCCTCGACGACTGGGCGGCTGCAGGCGCGACGGGGTGGAAAGCGTCGGACATCCTGCCGCTCGTCGCGCGAGTGGAGAACAACGACACAGGTCGTGGACACGACGGCCCGGTGCGGATTCGCGACGTGCCGCCGAACGATCCGTGCGGTGCCGCGGTACTCGAGTCGGCCGCGGCCGTAGGCCTTCCCACCGTCGCATTCAACCGCGGAACGACGGTACTCAACGGTGCCGGCTGGTTCCAGATCAATGCGGGTGAGGACGGCTCGCGGATGTCGACCTCACACGCCTACCTGCACCCGATCATCGGTACGCGCCCGAACCTGGAGGTGCGCACGGACTGCTGGATCAGCGAGATTCTGATCGACGAATCGCTGACCGCGACCGGAGTGCGGTACCAACGCCCCGATCTCACCGGCTACGACACGGTGTCCGCGCGGCGCGAGGTCATCGTGACCGCCGGGGCCATCGACACGCCGAAGTTGTTGATGCTCTCCGGAATCGGACCGGCAGCCCAGCTACGCGAGATGGGAATCACGGTGCGAGTCGACTCGCCCGGTGTGGGCGAGAACCTCGACGACCACGTCGAAGGGCTGGTGTTCTGGGAGGCGAGCAAGCCGATGGTCACCACCTCCTCGCAGTGGTGGGAGATCGGAGTGTTCGCGCAGACCGACGACTCGCTGAACTACCCGGACATCATGATGCATTACGGCAGCGTCCCGTTCGACATGAACACCCTCCGATGGGGCTACCCGACCACCGACAACGGATTCTGCTTGACTCCGAACGTGACGCAGGGGCGCTCGCGTGGCACTGTTCGTCTGCGCAGCAGAGACTTTCGCGACCGTGCCAAAGTGGACCCGCGCTATTTCACCGACGCCGACGGCCACGACGACGCGGTGATGCTCGCCGGCCTGAAGCTGGCTCGTCGTATCGCGGCCGACGGCCCGATGGCCGGCTGGATCGAACGTGAACTCGCCCCAGGGCCCGACGCCGTCACCGACGACGACCTGCTCGACTATGTGCACAAGACCCACAACACCGTCTATCACCCGGCGGGCACGGCGCGGATAGGATCGGTGGACGACACCATGGCCGTGCTGGATCCCGAGTTGCGGGTCAAGGGCATCGCGCACCTGCGCGTGGTCGACGCGTCGGCGATGCCGAAGCTGCCGTACGTCAATCCCAACATCACGGTGATGACCATGGCGGAGAAATGCGCCGACCTGATCCGTGGCGGATAGACCGGAGCTGGCCGATTTTCTCGGCGTGCATCCGCCGTTTCAGGGCGCGCCACCGGCAGTCCTGGCAGAGATGGCCGCAGCAGCCGTCGAACGCGAGTACGGCAGTGGGGCATGGGTTGTGGACCCTGCGCGGACGGACGTCTCGACAGATGCCGACACCGTGTGGGTGGTGCGCACCGGGCGCGTGGTGATCACGCACCCGGACGACACCTCGCGCACCGAGGCACCGATCGACACCATCGGTCCCGGTGGTGTCTTCGGGTTCTCGGCGCTGCTGTCCGGCGCGACCGTCGAATTCCGAGCGCGGGCAACGGAACCGAGCATCGTGATTCGATTGCCCGGCGAGCTGATTCGACCGTTGTTCGCAACGCCGACCGGGCTGGCGTTCCTGGCCGACGCCGTCACCTCGGCCACCGCGCACCGCGGCGGGCCGGTCGAGGGCAGCGCCGGCCGCACCGTCGGTGAATTGCTCTCGGCACCAGCGGTGTTCACGCCCGTCGGCACCACGGTTCGAGATGCCGTCCGGCACATGACCGAGCAGGGCAGCTCCTACGTTCTGATTCCGCTGCGTGGTTCGCGCCATGGCATCTTCACCGACCGAGACCTCCGAATTCGGGTGGTGGCCGCCGGGATCGGCGTCGATACTCCGATCGAGCAGGTCATGACCTCGCCGGCCGAGACCGTCACGGCGGACCGGTTGGCGGGCACCGTGCTGATGGACATGCTCGAGCGAGGCTTGCGTCACATGCCGGTGGTGTCGAACCGTGGTGAGGTACTCGGCGTCGTCGAGGATTCGGATCTGCATGCCGCGTCGACTCGACGCAGTTTCGTGGTCCGCCGGGCTGTGGCATCGGCATCGACTTCCGCCGAACTCGCCGACGCGGGCAGGCTCGTGCCCCGCCTGGTGGTGGATCTGTTCCAGGGCGGAACCGATGCGATGGCGGTCAGCGCGATCCTCTCCGTCGTGGTCGACAGCCTCGTCCGACGGGCCGTCGAGATCGAGTGGACCGCACGTCCGGATGTGCCGCGTGACCACTTCGCCTGGATCACTCTCGGCAGCGTGGCGCGTCGAGAAGCCATGCCCTCCTCCGACGTCGACAGCGCATTGACCTGGGCGGACGCGACGGCGGACCCCTATGTGCGTGGGAAATCGAACGCGGTGCCGAGAACCCGCGACGAGGCGCTGATGGACTTGGCCGCTCGCGTGCACGTGAGCCTCGACGGGGCCGGGCTACCGTCGGACACCAACGGCGCGGTCGCGAGCTCGCCCCGATTCGCCCGCTCGGCCGGTCAGTGGGAACGCGCCGCGGCGCACTGGCTCAGCAACCCCTTCGGTGAACGCGGCAACCCGGCAGAGGACTCGGGCCTGATCATGTCCTCGCTGATGATCGACGGAAGAGTGGTGTGGGGCCCGAGGGAACTACACACCGTGCCCGAGGCCTACCGTCGACTCCTGGTCGATCACCCCGATGCGTTGCGGTTGCAACTGCGTGATGCGCTCGCCGGCCGCGCCCGGCTGCGATCGCTGCGCGATGTGCTGGCTCGGCGCGGTGGCACGTTCGACCTCAAAGCCCACGCACTGACGCCCATCGTCAACCTCGCTCGTTGGGGAGGGTTGTCGGTCGGCATCGCCTCGTCCTCCACCCCCGCGCGTCTCGCGGCGGCGTCGGGCAACGGCATGCTCTCCGAACGCGATGTCGCCGTACTGACCGAGGTGTTCGTGCTGCTGCAGCGCCTGCGACTGTCGCATCAGATCGACCAGATCACAGCGGGCCACCGCCCCGGCGACGTGCTGATCATGGCCGATCTGTCGCCGCTCGAACGAAGCCTGCTGACCGACGGCATCCGCGAGATCGCCGCGGTGCAGCGTCGCGTCGGCTATCTGGCGGCCAACGTCGGCGTGCATCGTTGAGTGCGAACGACCAGACTGTGTGCCGTGACCACCAATCCCGTGACCGTTCCCACCCCCTCCACCGTCGAACACCATCGGTTGGCAGAATCGCCGGGGGTCAGCGGCCCGTGGCGTCAGTGGGGTCCGTACCTGGCGGGTCGTCAGTGGGGCACAGTGCGCGAGGACTACTCGGAGGACGGCAATGCCTGGGCGTCGTTCCCGTTCGATCAGGCGCACAAGCGGGCGTACCGCTGGGGCGAGGACGGTATCGGCGGAATCTGCGACCGCTTCGGGTTCCTGAACTTCTCGTTCGCACTGTGGAATCGAAAGGATCCGATCCTCAAGGAACGGCTGTTCGGTCTCGCCAACGAAGAGGGCAATCACGGCGAGGACGTCAAGGAGTACTTCTGGGCCGTCGACGGAACACCGACGCACAGTTGGATGCAATGGCTCTACCGCTATCCGCACGCTGAGTATCCGTACGCCCACCTGCGAGAAGAGAATGCCCGACGCGGGCGTGACGACCGCGAGTACGAGCTGGCCGACACCGGGATCCTCGACGAGAACAGATTCTTCGACGTCCAGGTCACGTACGCCAAGGCCTCGCCCGACGACATCTGCATCACCATCTCCATCACCAACCACGGCCCCGAGGCGGCGTCGGTAGACCTACTGCCGCACCTGTGGTTGCGCAACACCTGGTCCTGGGGACGCGACGACCGGGGCGGAACACTGGCGCAGCTGAGCCCGCCGGACCTCATGGCTGGTGGACTCGAAGCCATCGCCGTCGACCACGGATTTCTCGGTCGCTACTACCTCAGTGCCGAAGGAACCCCGGCAGTTCTTTTCTGCGACAACGAAACCAATGCCGAGGCTCTTTGGGGGCAGGAGAACATCTCGGCCTACCCCAAGGACGGCATCGGCCGCCGCGTCGTCGACGGGGAGCTCGACGCGGTCAACCCGGAGCAGACCGGAACGAAGGCTGCGTTCTGGTATCGCTTCGACGACATCGCGCCCGGCGCAACGGAATCGGTCCGACTGCGGCTCTCGCCCAACCGCCCGGACGAGCAGACGTTCGGGACCGGATTCGATGCCGTCAACGTCGATCGCCAGGCCGAGGCCGACGAGTTCTACGGGGCCGTGATCGGTGCCGATCTCACCGACGTCGACCGGCACGTGGCGAGACGCGCGTACGCCGGTTTGCTGTGGACCAAGCAGCTCTATCGATACGACGTCGAGGAATGGATCGAGGGCGACAAGGTCGGAGCTCCGGCACCGGACTCGAGGCAGGACCCGGGCGGTCGCAACGCACACTGGCGTCACCTGGCGTTGGCCGATGTGATCTCGATGCCCGACGAGTGGGAGTATCCGTGGTTCGCGGCCTGGGACCTGGCTTTCCACGCGATTCCGTTGGCGCACGTCGACGCCGATTTCGCCAAGGAACAGTTGGTGCTCATGTGCCGGGAATGGGCCATGCACCCCAACGGCCAACTGCCCGCGTACGAGTGGGAGTTCGGTGACGTCAACCCACCCGTGCACGCGTGGGCGGCATGGCACGTCTATCGCATCGACGGCTACCGCGATCGCGAATTCCTGGTGCGGGTGTTCACCAAGCTGCTGCTCAACTTCGCCTGGTGGGTCAACCGCAAGGACTCCGAGGGCTCGAACATCTTCGAGGGTGGATTCCTCGGCATGGACAACATCGGTCTGTTCAACAGGTCTGCACCGCTGCCTCCCGGCTTCCGACTCGAGCAGTCCGACGCGACGAGCTGGATGGCGTTCTACTGCCAGCAGATGTTCAAGATCGCACTCGAACTCGCGCGGCACGACAGCGCCTGGGACGACGTCGCGACCAAGTTCTTCTCGCACTTCCTCTCGATCGCGAAGGCGGTCAATTCGTTCGGTTCGCAGCATATTTCGCTGTGGCACGAGGAGGACGGGTTCTTCTACGACGTCCTGGTTCAGCCCGAGGGCGATGCGGTTCCGATGCGGGTGCGGTCGATGGTGGGACTGCTGCCCATCCTCGGTGCCACCGAAATTCCGCCGTGGGTCGAGGACGAATGTCCGGACCTCACCGCCCGCCTGCGCTGGATTCAACGTAGGCGACCGGAGATGGTGAGCCCGCTGCTGGCTCGGCGTGAGGGCGGCGAGGTGCGCATGCTGCTCACGCTCGTCCAACCCGAGCGGCTCAAGCGCATCCTGGCCCGCATGTTCGACTCCGAGGAGTTCCTGTCGCACTTCGGGATTCGATCGCTCTCGGCGTCGTACCGCGAACCGGTCACGTTCGACGTGGACGGCCGTAGCCTGTCCATCGAATACGAGCCGGGGGAGTCGCGTACCGGAATGTTCGGTGGCAACTCCAACTGGCGTGGACCGGTGTGGTTCCCGGTGAACGTATTGCTGGCCGACAAGCTGCGCGCGTACGGCCGGTACTACGGCGACTCGTTCACCATCGAAATTCCCACTGGCTCGGGCAACCATCGCACCCTCACCGACGCCGCCGATCTGATCGACAACGGTCTCGCCGGACTGTTCCGGCCGGTGGACGGCAAGAGGCCTGCGGACGGTAATCGCATCGAGTCCAGTGCCGACCCATTGTGGTCCGAGCACCCGAGCTTCAACGAGTACTTCGACGGAGACACCGGCGAGGGACTCGGGGCAACGCACCAAACAGGCTGGACCGCATTGGTTGCGCACCTGCTCAGGCCGCGTCTGCCGCTGTAGTGCGCTACGCGCAGTGGTGTGCTTATGTGCCCTCAGTGGCACTTTTCCACACCACTGCGGCGGAGCCGCATAGTCTGGCGGGATGAAGATTCGCGGCGCAGTACTCGAAGAAATCGGCCGGTCCCGTCCCTTCGCGGACTCGCATCCCATCACCGTCTCCGACCTCGAACTCGGTTCGCCGGGCGACGGCGAACTGCTGATCAGAATCGAAGCCGCGGGGCTGTGCCACTCGGACCTGTCGGTGGTCGACGGCAATCGAGTTCGTCCGGTCCCGATGCTGCTCGGCCACGAGGCCGCAGGTCGAGTCGAAGAAGTCGGACCGGGCGTCGACGACGTGGAGGTGGGCACCCGCGTCGTCATGACGTTCCTGCCGCGCTGCGGCGAGTGTGCCGGGTGCGCCACCGACGGCCAGATGCCCTGCGTCACGGGCAGTGCGTCGAACAATGCGGGGACACTGCTCGGCGGCGGCATCAAGTTGCACCGTGACGGGGCAGAGGTCAAGCACCACCTCGGGGTCTCCGGATTTGCCACCCACGCTGTGGTGAGCCGAAAGTCCGTGGTTCCGGTCGAGGACGACATCCCGGCCGACATCGCTGCAGTCCTCGGCTGTGCGGTACTGACCGGCGGCGGCGCGGTGCTCAACGCCGGAACTCCGAAACCCGGTCAATCGGTGATGGTGGTGGGCCTCGGCGGAGTCGGCATGGCAGCCGTCCTGACGGCCGTATCGGTGGGTGCCGGTGAGGTGATCGGAGTCGACGGGGTCGCGGACAAACTCTCCACCGCAACCGATCTGGGCGCAACGCAGGTCTATTCACCGGCCGAGCTCGCCGAGAAGGGAATCAAAGCAGATATCGTGATCGAGGCGGCAGGCAACGCCCGAGCCTTCGAAACCGCCGTCGCTGCAACGGCTCCCGGCGGCAAGACCATCACCGTCGGTCTTCCTTCACCCGACGCCCGCTCGTCCATCTCGCCGCTGGGCCTGGTGGCGGAGGCGCGCACGATCATCGGCAGCTACCTGGGCTCCGCCGTGCCGGCACGCGACATCCCGACCTACGCCCAGATGTGGCGTGAGGGAAGGCTGCCCGTCGAAAAGCTGATCTCGTCGAGAATCACGTTGGACGAGATCAACCGCGGCATGGACGAATTGGCCGACGGCAACGCGATCCGTCAGGTCATCGTCTTCGATTGAGCATCAGCGATGGGACGCCGTGGCGACCCACCGGCCGCGTTGCGTAGTGATCTCGATGGGATGGTCGAAACACTCACTGATGTTGTCGGTGGTCAGCACCGCGTCGACGGCTCCCTGCGTCTGCACTCTTCCGTCACGGATGAGCAGGGCGTGGGTGGTCGAGGTAGGGATTTCCTCGAGGTGATGAGTCACCAGAATGCTGGCCAGGCTCGGATGCTCGACCCGCAGCGAGTCGAGAGCACTCAGAAGTTGTTCGCGGGCAGCGAGATCGAGGCCGGTGGCAGGCTCGTCGAGCAGTAGCACTGCAGGGTCGGGAAGTAGAGCGCGGGCGATGAGCGCTCGGCCTCGCTCGCCCTGGGAGAGTGTGTGCCACGATGCCTCGGTGCGATGGGCGACGCCGAGGGAATCGATCAGCCGGTGCGCACGTGCAATCTGGTCCTCGGTGGCCGACCATCTCGGAATCAGATCGGGAGTGTTGGTGAGCCCGGTCAACACCACCTGGAACAGCGTCAGCGGAGCCTCGATCTTCAACCGCGGATCGACGTGGCCGATGTGCGTCCGCAATTCGCGCATGTCCACCCGGCCGAGGCGATGACCGAGAACGTGCACGGAACCGTGCGTGGGATGAACGAGCGCGCCGAGCAGGCTGAGCAGGGTCGATTTGCCCGCGCCGTTGGCACCGAGCAACACCCAGTGTTCACCCTCCTCGACCCGCATCGTGGCGTCGCTGAGCAGGTATCGGCCGCCGCGGACGAGGTCGACTCGGTCGGCGAACAGGACGTTGGATGGCACCGAACGACCGTAGCTGCCGGGGCGGATCGTGGAGAAGTAGGCTCTGAGGTCGGTAGAACCGACAAGACGACGAAACGAGTGTGGGTACGACGTGAGTGCAACGGCACCTGATCGAGTAGGGGTACTGGGGTCACGCGGCAAGGTCGGTCAGGCCATCTGTGCCGCCGTCGAGGCAGCAGACGATCTCGAGCTCGTGGCGACCGTCGACCAGGGCGATCCGCTGGCGAACTTCGTCGACGCGAACGCCCAGGTAGTAGTGGATTTCACCCATCCCGACGTGGTGATGGACAACCTGCAGTTCCTGATCGAGCAGGGCATCCATGCAGTGGTCGGCACCACCGGATTCGACGACCGGCGCCTCGAGCAGGTTCGCGAGTGGTTGGCAGGTTCGCCGCAGACGGGTGTGCTGATCGCGCCCAACTTCGCCATCGGCGCGGTGCTGTCCATGCGATTCGCACAGCAGGCAGCGCGGTTCTTCGACTCCGTCGAGGTGATCGAACTGCACCACCCCAACAAGGCCGATGCGCCGTCGGGCACGGCGTACCGCACTGCCGCGTTGATCGCCGAGGCACGCGCCGCCGCAGGCACTCCGCCGAGCCCCGACGCGACGACGACCGAACTCGACGGCGCACGTGGTGCCGACGTGGACGGAGTGCGTGTGCACTCGATCCGGCTCGCGGGACTCGTTGCGCATCAAGAAGTTCTGCTCGGCACGCAGGGGGAGACGCTGAGCATTCGGCACGATTCGCTCGATCGAACGTCCTTCGCGCCCGGAGTCCTTCTCGGAGTCCGCGAGATCGCCGGACGACCGGGGTTGACCGTCGGCCTCGACCCGCTGCTGGACCTGTGAGCTGATCGACGGTGAACAAAACGACAAAGGTCGTCGCCATCATCACGGTGATGGTGCTGATCCTCGGCTTCTACTTCTTCCTGCTCGGCCAGCGCGGCGTGACGCTGATCCAGAACGGTGGCGTTGCGAGCATCGCGCTGGGGATCGGGGTCCTGCTGCTGCCGATACTCGGGTTGTGGATCGTGTGGGCCACCCTCAAAGCCGGTTTCGACCACCAGAGGCTGGCGTCGCGCATCCATGAGGAAGGCCTCGAACTCGACGTCGCCGATCTTCCGCGCAGGCCGTCGGGGCGGATCGAACGTGATGCGGCAGACGAGTTATTCCAACAGATCAAGACCGAGTGGGAGAAGGATCCGGACAACTGGCGCAACTCGTACCGTCTGGCTCGTGCCTACGATTACGCCGGTGACCGCGGGCGGGCCCGCGAGACGATGAAGCGCGCCGTGGCACTCGAACGGAACGAGAACTGACCTTCTATGCCGCGCACCCTGTTGGTCGTTCATCACACCCCGAGCCCGCTCACTCGGGAGCTGCTCGAGGCAGTGCTCGACGGCGCACACGACCCCGAGATCACCGGCGTGGACGTGCGCAGTGTGCCTGCACTCGGCGCGACCGTTCCGGATGTCCTCGGTGCCGACGGATTTCTCTTCGGAACACCGGCGAATTTCGGCTACATGAGCGGGGCTCTGAAGCACTTCTTCGACACCGTGTACTATCCGTGCCTCGGTGCCGTTGCCGGAAAGCCCTACGCCGCTTGGGTTCACGGCAACGACGACACCGTGGGTGCCGGACGGGCCATCGAGAAGATCGCGTCGGGGTGGGGCCTCGAGAAGGTCTTCGGGACCGTGCACATCGCCGAGAGCGGCAAGCCTGCACGCGAACGCTGCTACGAGCTCGGCGGAACCGTCGCGGCGGGGCTGTCGATCTGACGGCTACGATCCCATCATGGATTTCGACCGGTATGTCCGATTTGTGCCGGAGCAGTATCAGCCGGTAGCAGGGGAGAAGCCCGAGTCGACGTACTGGATGTGGGGCGAGCAGCGCGTTCACATCGCCCGTGCTGCGCGGCCCGAGTCCAGGGTCCGCGTCATGGCCTTGCACGGTGCCGGGGGCCACTCCGGTCTGTTGTGGCCGTACGCCGCCATCGCCGCCCGAGAGGGCTTCGAGGTGATGTGCCCCGACCTGCCTCTCTACGGAGACACCGTCGTCTCGGACCCCGCGTCCGTTCGCTACCGCGACTGGATCGACCTGCTGTGCGAGCTCGTGGCCGCCGAGAAGTCTCGCGACGGCCGTCCTCTCGTACTGCTGGGCGCAAGCATGGGAGGCATGCTCGCGTACGAGGTGGCGCACCGAACGGGGCTGGTGGACAGAGTGATCGCGACCTGCCTGCTCGATCCGGCCGATTCGAGCGCTCGCCGTGCGGCGGCGCGATTCGACCTGCTCGGTGGGCCGGCTCCACAGCTTCTTCGGATGCTCGCCGCTGGCGCAGGCGGAGTACGTATTCCGGTCCGGTGGATGGCGGACATGGCGAACATGAGCCTGAACGCGGAGCTGTCCGGCGTGTGCGCACGTGACCCCAGAGGCGGCGGGGTGCGTGTTCCGATCGGCTTCCTCGCGAGCTTCTTCGGCTACTCGCACACCCGACCCGAGAACTACGACGGTCCGCCGGTACTCCTGACCCACCCCGGCGACGACCGGTGGACACCACCGAGCGTCAGTATCCGCTTCCTGGAACGCATTCGGGCCGACACCGAGATCGTGATGCTCGACGGGTGCGGGCATCTCCCCGTCGAGGAACCCGGGCTGACCCAGCTGGCCGACGCCATGAGGTCCGTCCTGGGACGCTACTGACCTCAGTCGGAGTTCTCGGGGGAGTCCGGACGAAGGATGTCGTCGGCCGGGATCGGTAGCGGAAGCTCGAGCAGGCGCTCCGGCCAACTCGGGTACGCGGGCCGAATCCACACTCGGTTGTCGTCGAGTTGCGTCATCAGCACCCGCCGCCACGGCCAGTCTTCCTGCGGTGCACTCAGATCGGTCTCGGACTCCAGCGGCAGGGGTGCCTTTGTCCAATGTGGAGCCGACAGCGATGCCAGACCGCGATCCTCGAGGTGGGCGATCGCAGTCTCGATCGGAACGCACTGCGCGACGGCGATTCCGGCGGGATTGACGGCATCGACCAGATAGCCGTCGTCGTATTCGTCCTGCGCACTCGTGTCGTGCGCAACGGTCCACCCGATCACCTCGCCGTCGGAGGCTCGTCTCACCGGCAATCTGCTGCGCCACCGCTCGATATCCACTTCCTCGAAGATACCCGGCCCGAATAGTGAGTTCGGCACAGAAACTATTCTTGATTGTGAGCAGCCGAGGTGGTGCCCGTGTTTGACTGCTAGGGCTCGTGCAAGTTTGTACTACTTTCTATTCCAAGGGATTTCGATGACCCTCCGCATTCTCGATCGCTCCGCCATCGTCGCGACCCCCGAGTGGAGCCGCTGGCTGATACCCCCGGCCGCGCTGTCGATTCACCTCGCGATCGGATCCGCCTACGCCTGGAGCGTGTTCAAGAACGCCATCTCGCAGCCCGACGCACTCGGGCTCAGCGGCACCGTCACCGCCATTCCGTTCCAGCTCGCCATCGTGATGCTCGGCCTGTCCGCGGCGATCTTCGGGACCCACGTCGAGAAGAACGGTCCACGGTGGGCCATGGCAGTCTCCTTGGGCTTCTTCGTCTCGGGCCTGCTGCTGTCCGCGCTCGGCATGGCCCTCGGACAGTTCTGGCTGGTGATCTTCGGCTACGGATTCGTCGGCGGTATCGGCCTCGGAATCGGCTACATCTCACCCGTCTCGACCTTGATGAAGTGGTTCCCCGACCGGCCGGGCATGGCCACCGGTATCGCCATCATGGGATTCGGCGGTGGCGCACTCATCGCGTCTCCGCTCACCAGCCAGCTGATGGTGAACTTCGGCGGCTTCACCGAAGGTTCCATCGCCAAGACGTTCCTCACCCTGGGCGTCGGATACGCGGTGTTCATGGCCCTCGGTGTCGTGCTGATCAGAGTGCCCGCCGAGGGATGGACGCCGGCCGGGTGGACCCCGCCCGCGTCGTCGTCGATGATCTCGACGCACAACGTCTCGGCGGCGAACGCAGTGAAGACTCCTCAGTTCTGGCTGCTGTGGGTCGTGTTGTGCTTCAACGTCACTGCCGGAATCGGCATTCTCGAACGTGGATCGGGCATCTATCAGGACTTCTTTCCCGACGCGACCTCGCCCGAATCTCTCGCCGCCGCGGCCGCCGGCTTCGTCGCGTTTCTCTCGCTGACCAATATGATCGGACGGTTCGTCTGGTCTTCGGTATCCGATGTGGTGGGCCGCAAGAACATCTACCGGATGTACCTCGGCGTCGGCGCACTGCTGTACCTCTACATCGCGTTGTTCACCAACACCAACAAGATCTTGTTCATGGTCTCGGCCCTGCTGATTCTCTCGTTCTACGGTGCGGGTTTCGCAACGGTTCCGGCCTATCTCAAGGACCTCTTCGGTACTTATCAGGTGGGCGCGATCCACGGACGACTGCTCACCGCCTGGTCGGTGGCCGGTGTACTGGGGCCACTGATCGTCAACGCCATCGCCGACGCCGGAGAGCCCGGCACCACCGGCCGATACTTGCCGGCGTTCTACGTGATGATCGCCCTGCTGGTGGTCGGCTTCCTGGCCAACGAAGCGATCAAGCCGGTCGCCTCGAAGTACCACGAATCCGATCATGCGGGTTCTGCAGCAACCACGGGAGCAAAGGCATGAGCGGCGGACAGAAGCAGGTCACGATGGTGGTCGCATGGGCGTGGGTTGCCGTGCCGTTCGCCTACGGACTGTACGAATTGATCCTCAAGGCGGCGAATCTGTTCAGCACCTGAGTCGATGTGTCGGTGGGCCGTGACAGGCTGGCCCGATGCAGGAGATGAGTGCCGCCGCCGCCCGTCGCACCGCCCTGGCCGCCCAGGGGCTGGCGTCGAGGCGTTCGCGTACTCGGCCGGCGAGCAAGGCCTCCGTTCACGCAGCCATCGACGCCACCGGGTTGCTGCAGATCGACTCGGTGTCGGTGGTGGTGCGCGCGCACTACGCACCGGTGTTCAGCCGCGTCGGTGCCTACGACCGCACGATCGTCGACGACGCCGCATGGACCGATACTGCGCGTCGGCCTCGTCGATTGGTGGAGTACTGGGCCCACGAGGCCGCACTACTGCCCGTGGAGGACTGGGCGCTGATGCGGTGGCGAATGGAGCTGTATCGACACGGGCGGTGGGGCGGAGCCGCCCACGTTCTCGATCGTGAACCGACGCTCGTCGACGACGTCCTCTCGGTGATCGGCGACAACGGCGCGGCCAGCGCGGGTGAGATCGAGAAGCACCTCGAGGTGGACACTCCCGGTCGCAAGGGTCCGTGGTGGGACCGTAGCGATGTCAAGGTCGTCTGCGAACAGCTGTTCGCGGCCGGCGTGGTGACCGTGCCGGCACGCACGGGATTCGTGCGCCGGTACGAGCTCAGCGAACGGGTGATCCCGTATGACGTTCTCGACAGGCGTGTCGACGAACCGGACGCGGTACGCGCACTGATCGAAAAGTCCTCTCGGGCAATGGGAGTCGGAACCGAGCCAGACCTGAGGGACTACTACCGGCTCTCGCAGAAGCAGGCCAAGGCGGCGATCGCCGAACTCGTCGAGGACGGTGTACTCGAACAGGTGACCGTTCGAGGCTGGAACGCACCGGCATACCTGCACCGCGAGGCCAGAACGCCCCGAACGGCCACCGCGGCCGCACTGCTGTGCCCGTTCGATCCGATGATCTTCTATCGGCCGCGGGTGCAGCGAATCTTCGACTTCCACTACCGAATCGAGATATACACCCCACAGCACAAGCGAGTTCACGGCTACTACGTGTTTCCCTTCCTGCTCGACGGTCACCTGGTGGCTCGACTCGATCTCAAGGCAGTGCGAGCTCAGTCCGAACTGCACGTGATCGCGGCCTACATCGAAGGCGACCGCGACGCGCGCGACATCGCGCCTCGACTACGAGAGGTACTGCGGGAGATGGCGGATTGGCTCGAACTCGAACGCGTGGTGGTGGGGGACCGGGGAGACCTCGTCGCCGCATTGCGGTGAGTCCGTCAGTGAGTCGACTCCTGCCGAAGTGCACTCGGGCAGGATCGGTGTCACTATCGAACCGTGACTTCACGCCGGACGGACACTGCCACGGAACTCCCACCCCAGGTCGTCGTCCTGTTCGGGGCGACAGGAGACCTGGCCAAGCGAAAACTCCTGTCCGGGATGATGCATCTGGCGCTCTCCGACCTCGCGCCGAACATCCGCGTCGTCGGAACCTCGCTCGAAGAGATGTCGACCGACGAATTCCGCGCTCTCGCTCGCGAATCGATCAACGCCTACTCGAGCCGCAAAGTCGGCGACGAGCAATGGAGTCGTTTCGCCTCGCGACTGACGTACGTGTCCCAGAAGGCAGGACCGGCGGCGCTGGGAGAGGCCGTGGCCGAGGCCGAGATCGAACTCGGAGGAAGCGCGAAACGGCTGCACTACCTGTCCGTTCCGCCGAGAGCTGCTCTGGCAGTGGTGGATACGCTCGCGTCGGCCGATCTGGTGAAGCGCTCCCGGATCATCATGGAGAAGCCGTTCGGCACCGACCTCGAGAGTGCGATCGCGCTGAACGCGCGGGTTCACGAAACGTTCGACGAGGATCAGATCTTCCGCATCGACCATTTTCTCGGTAAGGAACCCGCTCAGAACATCCTGGCCTTCCGCTTCGCCAACGGGTTGTTCGAGCCGATCTGGAACCGTAATTTCATCGATCACGTCCAGATCGACATCCCGGAAAAGCTCGCCCTCGACGGTCGAGCCGGATTCTACGAATCCACCGGCGCGTACAAGGACATGGTGGTCACCCACCTGTTCCAGGTGCTGGCATTCATGGCCATGGAACCGCCGACGGCGCTCGAACCCCGCGCCATCAGCGAGGAGAAGAACAAGGTCTTCCGATCCATGATGCCGCTGGATCCGAAAAACGTTGTGCGAGGCCAGTACACGGGCTATCGCTCGGAGGAGGGGGTGGCTGCCGATTCCGACACCGACACCTTCGTGGCACTCAAGTGCGAGATCGACAATTGGCGCTGGGCCGGAGTGCCCTTCTACCTACGCAGCGGAAAACGCCTTGCAGAGGGACAACGGATCATCTCGATCGCCTTCAGGGAACCACCGAAGAGCATGTTCCCGGCCGGCTCCGGTGTGGGCGCGCAAGGTCCCGACCACCTGACCTTCGACCTCGCGGACGCCTCGAAGGTGTCACTGTCGTTCTACGGCAAGCGTCCGGGACCCGGTATGCGCCTGGACAAACTCAGCATGCAGTTCGCCATCCAGGAAACCGAGCGGGTCGGCGACGTCCTCGAAGCGTACGAGCGGCTCATTCTCGATGCCATGTACGGCGACCACACGCTGTTCACCACGGCAGAGGGCATCGAGCGGCTGTGGAAGGTGTCCGAGCCGCTGCTCGCCGATCCGCCACCGGTTCGTCTGTACGCACCGGGGTCGTGGGGTCCCAACGCCATCCATCAACTCATCGCCCCACACGCATGGCGGTTGCCGTTCGAGCGGGAGTGGCGCGAGAAGAAGTAGGGCCCAGCGCTCGCTCGAACCCGGAGCTCAGTTGTTCCAGCCGCGATCCTTGCGCATCTGATCGCGCAGTGCGCCCTGAACTGCTTGGGACAACCACGAATTGAGCGACACTCCACTGTTGTTCGCGGCGTCCTCGGCGCGTTCCTTGATCTGTTCGACCAGTCGCAGCGTCACCCGTCGGACCTCACCGGACACGTCGTCCATGGTCGGGTAGTCCTCGGTGACGGGCTCCGCCGGATCGCCGTCGTGCAGACCGGGCACCGGGCTGTCGCGTCGAACATCGGCGTGCGCCTGCGTTCCGTCGAGACGAACGGTGACCGTATGACCGTCCAGATCGTTCGATACCTCTGCTGCGAAGTCCGACAGCGCCGTGAGCAGCATCAATCTGGCCGAAGCCTCCGCCGTCTTGCCGAGTGCTTCGGCCGTCTGGCGGGTGTGCTCGTCTCCCAGGGCAGCCGCCGCGAGTAGATCCGTGCGCAGTGACGCGGTGTACTTGTCCAGTTCCATGACGCCAGTGTGACGCCATGAGTGACGTCGGTCAAGCAGCCCTGGTGGCGTCAGGTGGCAGCACTGTGACATCAACGTTCGCCGGGCATCGGTGCCGCGTTTAGGGTTGTGCGGTGTCAGCAGAAAACGAAGGTAGAGCTGTGCCGCGGACGGTTGCGCTGAGAGTGCAACTGGTCGCCCGAACCGAGTTCGTGCCGCCCGTCGACATCCCCTGGGAAACCGACGCCGACGGCGGGCAGGCGTTGGTCGAGTTCGCCGGACGTGCCTGCTATCAGAGCTGGTCCAAGCCCAATCCCCGAACCGCGACCAATGCGTCGTATCTGCGTCATCTGCTCGACGTCGGACACCTCTCGGTTCTCGAGCACGCGAGCGTGAGTTTCTACATCACCGGAATCTCGCGATCGTGCACGCACGAGTTGATTCGGCACCGGCACTTCTCCTACTCGCAGCTCTCGCAGCGATTCGTTCCCGAGCACGACGCCAACGTGGTTCTGCCACCGGCTGTCGAAGGCGATCCCGAGCTCGAGGCGCTGTTCGCGTCGGCGACCGAGGCGAGCCGGGCTGCGTACACCGAACTGCTCGGTGCGCTCGAGGGAAAGCTGGAATCGGTCACCAACGCCGCGTTGCGCGGTAAGCAGGCGCGGCAGGCGGCTCGGTCGGTATTGCCGAATGCGACCGAGACGCGGGTGGTGGTGAGCGGAAACTACCGGGCATGGCGGCACTTCGTGTCGATGCGTGCCTCGGAGCATGCGGACGTGGAGATTCGACGTGTTGCCGTCGAATGTCTGCGTAAGCTCGTGGGAGTGGCTCCGGACGTGTTCGGCGACTTCGAGATCTCGACGCTGCCGGACGGCACGGAAGTCGCCCGCAGCCCCTTCGTGACCGAGGTCTGACGACGAGGTTCGGTGGCGCAGGAGACCGGGTATACCCGCACGGTGTCGGCGGGGAGTCCCGCTGCGCGAGAGTGGGTAAAGCACCGGGTAATCTGCTGCCATGACCTACGGTGACGCCGCTCCTTCCGTTGCGCCTGTGTTCGGTACGGTGCTCACCGCCATGGTGACCCCGTTCACAGCGGACGGTAAGTTGGATATCGACGCGGGCGTTCGGCTGGCACATCACCTCGTCGAGCAGGGCAACGACGGATTGGTTCTGGCCGGCACGACGGGCGAATCGCCGACCACCACCGAGAACGAGAAGCTCGAACTGCTCCGCGCAGTGATCGCCGCAGTGGGCCATCGAGCTCGCATCATCGCCGGGGCAGGCAGCAACGACACCGCGCACAGCGTCGAACTCGCTCGTGACGCCGCCCGCGCAGGCGCGCACGGTCTCCTGGTCGTCACCCCGTACTACTCCCGGCCACCGCAGGCCGGTTTGTACGCGCACTTCACCGCGGTCGCCAACGCCACCGACCTGCCCGTGATGCTCTACGACATTCCACCGCGGTCGGTCGTTCCCATCGAAACCGAGACGTTGCGTCGGCTCGCCGAGCATCCACGGATCCTCGCGGTCAAGGACGCCAAGGGCGATCTGAACGCCGGCGCCGAACTGATCGCGTCGACCGGATTGCAGTTCTACTCCGGCGACGACCCGCTGAACCTGCCCTGGCTCTCGGTCGGTGCGACCGGTTTCGTCAGCGTCATCGGCCACCTCGTTCCGGCTCGTCTCCGTGAGCTGCACACCGCCTTCCTGATGGGCGACATCGCACGCGCACAGGCCATCAACGTCAGCCTCATCCCGGTCATTCGTTCGGTCGCGCGCCTCGGTGGCGTCAGCGCATCGAAGGCCGGCCTTCGCCTCATCGGACTCGATGTCGGCGAACCACGACTTCCCCAGGTGCCACCGAGCATCGACCACATCGAATTGCTTGCAGCAGAGCTGCGGGCGGCAGGAGTTCTTGTATGACACGACCGAACAGATCGCGCGGACGCGCAACCCGAAACGCCGGACCTCCCTCCGAGCGTCCGGCCCCGAAGCAGGGCCAACCGGCAGGAGCCCGGCAGGGCAAGCCGATGGTGCAGAACTCGGCGCGCACTCAGCGTCCCGACAAGCGGCGTGAATTCGATCCGACGGAGCGCCTCGGCACACCGCCGAAGGCCCCGTTCAAGGGCCTGCGAGTGGTCGCACTCGGTGGTATCGGCGAAATCGGGCGCAACATGACGGTGTTCGAGCACCAGGGCAAAATGCTCATCATCGACTGCGGCGTGCTCTTTCCCGAGGACCAGCAGCCCGGCGTCGACCTGATCCTGCCCGACTTCCGCCACATCGAGAACCGCATGGCCGACGTCGAGGCCGTGGTGTTGACGCACGGTCACGAGGACCACATCGGAGCAGTGCCGTTCCTGCTGCGTCTGCGTCCTGACCTACCCGTCGTCGGATCCAAGTTCACCCTCGCTCTGGTCGCGGCCAAGTGCCGTGAGCATCGGTTGCGTCCGAACCTCGTCGAGGTCATCGAGGGCCAGCACACGCAGCACGGCCCGTTCGACTGCGAGTACTTCGCGGTGAACCACTCGATTCCCGATGCGCTTGCCATCGCCATCAGGACCGATGCAGGTCTGGTACTGCACACGGGTGACATCAAGCTCGATCAGCTGCCGCTGGACGGTCGCCTGACCGACCTGGCCGGCTTCTCGCGGCTCGGCGACGAGGGCGTCGACCTGTTTCTGGTCGACTCCACCAATGCCGAGGTGCCCGGATTCGTCACGCCGGAACGCGAGATCGGCGGAGTGCTCGATACCGTCATCGGCAAGGCGAAACAGCGCGTCATCGTCGCGTCGTTCGCCAGTCACGTGCACCGCATCCAACAGGTCATCGACGTCGCCGAGCGGTACAACCGCCGGGTGGCGTTCGTCGGCCGGTCGATGGTCCGCAACATGCAGATCGCTCAGGACCTCGGCTACCTGCGTGTGCCCGACGGCCTCGAGGTCACTGTCGACACTGCCGCAACGCTTCCCGACGACCGGTTGGTGCTCATCTCCACCGGTTCGCAGGGCGAGCCGCTCTCGGCGCTGTCCCGGATGGCCCGCGGCGAGCATCGCCAGATCAACGTCAAGGCGAACGATCTCGTGGTGCTGGCGTCCTCGCTCATCCCCGGCAACGAGAACTCGGTGTTTGCCGTGGTCAACGGCCTCGCCAAGCGCGGCGCGACCGTCGTGACGCAGCAGAATGCGAAGGTTCACGTTTCGGGCCACGCTTCGGCGGGTGAACTGCTGTACCTCTACAACGCCGTACGGCCCACCAATGCCATGCCGGTGCACGGCGAGTGGCGTCACCTGCGTGCCAACGCGGCGCTGGCCAAGGCGACGGGTGTCCCCGAGGAGCGTGTGGTGTTGGCGGAGGACGGCGTGGTGGTCGACATGGTCGACGGTCTCGCCGAGATCGTCGGACAGGTGCCCGTGGGGCACGTGTACGTCGACGGCCTCTCGGTCGGTGACGTCGGCGATTCGACGCTGTCCGATCGACTGGTACTGGGCGAGGGCGGATTCATCGCGATCAGCGTTGCCGTCGATTCGGCCACCGGACGCGCGGTGACCGCACCCGAGGTGTCCGGTCGAGGATTCTCCGACGATCCGGCCGCACTCAAGGAGGCCGGTCAACTCGTCGAGTCGGAGTTGCAGCGTCTGGCGTCCGACGGCGTGTCCGATACGCATCGCATCGCGCAGGCCGTGCGCCGTGTGGTCGGTCGGTGGGTGGCGGACAAGTATCGCCGCAAGCCCATGATCGTTCCGACGATCATCGCGGTCAAGCCGCAACCGCAGTCCTAGTTCAGACGAGCAGTCGCCAGAGTCCGATCAGACCGAGAACGACGATTGCACCACGCAGGGCCGCCGGCGAGAGCCGGCGGCCGTAGCGCGCTCCGACCGCTCCACCGATCAGGGAGCCGACCGCGATCAGTCCGGCGGCCTGCCAGCTGATGTCGTCGAATCGAAAGATCGTGTACGTCACTGCTGCAACGACATTGACGACCAGCGACAACAGATTCTTGGCTGCGTTCATCCGCTGCATGGTTTCGGGGAGCAGTGCCCCCATCACCCCGATGAGCAGAATGCCCTGTGCGGCAGTGAAATAGCCGCCGTAGATGCCGACCAGCAGGGTGCCGCCGGTGACCAGTGCCATCCGGGTACGGCTGATGTGGTTCGCGGCCTTGCCAGCGGCTTCCGATCGTCGCTTGGCCCAGGCCTGAATTCGCGGTTGTGCGACAACGAGAATCAGCGCGCCGATGAGCAACACCGGAACCACTGCGGCGAACACGGTTTCGGGCAGATGCAGCAGCAGCCAGGCGCCACCGAGCGCTCCGAAGAACGAGGCGGGCAATTGCCACCGCAGGCGATGCCACTGCCCGCGCAGTTCCCGGCGATATCCCCACGTGCCCGACACGCTTCCCGCGACCAGTCCCACGGCATTGGACATGGTGGCGACCACTGGGGGATAGCCGAATGCGACCAAGGTCGGAAAAGTGATCAGCGTCCCGGAACCGACGACGGCGTTGATCGCTCCGGCTCCGAATCCGGCGAGCAGGATGACGAGAATTTCCGATACCGGCACTGTTGGGAGGCTACCGACGGGTCGGTTGCATCGAACATCGGGGAGTGTGAGGCCGGCGGGATGCCGTCGGTTCGCTCGGGACGTACCGTGGACTCCGTGAGCCTTGCCCAGGATGAACGTTCTCAACTGGTCCAGACCCTTCTCGACGTGGGTCCCGATGCGCCGACGCTGTGCGGTGAGTGGACAGCGGCCGATCTGGCGGCGCATCTCGTCGTCCGGGAGCGACGCCTGGACGCTTCGCCGGGCATATTTCTCTCTCCGCTCGCGGGGTACACGGAGCGGGTCCAGCGATCCGTGGCGAACAAGCCGTTCGCGACCGTGGTGGAGGACGTACGGACCGGGCCGCCCATGTGGTCGCCGTTCGCACTGCTGGATCCGTTGATCAACCTCGGTGAGATGTTCGTTCATCACGAGGATCTGCGCCGGGCAGGTGAGAGTTGGACTCGGCGAGTGTTGCCCACCGCGGTGGAGACCCGGCTCTGGCCGCAGGTTCGTCTGGTGGGTCGGGGCGGTCACCGCTCCTCACCCGTGCCGGTCCACGTGCGCACTCCCGATGGCCGACATGCCACGTTCAAGGGCGGGTCGGGCCCCGGCGTGACCGTGGTGGGGGAGCCGTCGGAACTGCTGCTCTACGCGTTCGGACGTGATCAGATCGAGGTGCTGTACGAGGGTTCGGCAGACGATGTCGCTGCCGTGAAGGCGCTCGATCTGAGCTTCTGACACATTCACCTCCGCTGTTACTGGTGTTGCGGATGGTTTCGACGGGGCTGTTGCGACTAGCCTGGGGGCATGGCAGGAAAGACCAGCACCTCCACCGCCAGGGCCGGATCCAGCGGATCCGGCTCCTCGCGTGCGTCCGGCACCGCCCGTAAATCCGGTGGCGGCCGTACCGCGCGCACCGTCACCACGCCGAAGAAGCCCACCGCGCCGCGCAACCCGGCGACGTCCCGCGCGAACGCGTCCTCGCGCGGCAAGGCCCCCGCCAGGGGCTCGTCGACGGCTCGGCGACCTGCGGCGAAGAAGAAGTCACGCGGTGCCCTCGACGCGATCGGGCGGGGCATTGCGTCCACCTGGTCGATGGCGGCACGCGGTGTCGGTGCCACGACCCGGACGGTGAGCAAGGCCGCCGACATCGAGCACGGCCACCGCCGGGACGGGATTGCCCTCGGACTGATCGCTGTCAGTGTGGTCGTGGCCGCGAGTGTGTGGTTGAGCGCCGGGGGACCGGTCGGCGAATGGATCGAGGTGGGCATTCGTGCCGTCATCGGCGAAGCCGGTTACGTCGCGCCCGTGCTCGGAGTCGCAATCGCCGTGGTACTGATGCGCTCGGAACCCCATCCCGAGGTACGGCCGCGACTGGTCCTCGGCTCGATCCTGCTCGGGCTGCCGATCCTCGGACTGTGGCACATGGCCGCCGGTTCACCGACCGACGCCGCCGGCCGATCCGAGGGCGCAGGCTTCGTCGGATACGTGGCGGGTGGGCCCATCGCCGACGGCCTCACGGTGTGGCTGGCCGTGCCGTTGCTGCTGCTCGCCGGTCTGTTCGGGGTACTGCTGCTCACCGGTACCACCGTGCGCGACGTACCCGATCGGATGCGTGCGCTGTTCGGCACCGACAGTCGCGGCGACGAATACGACGAGTACGACCCGGCCGACTTCGGCTCCGAGTTCGGTGACGAGGGCTACGGCGACTACGACAGCAACTTCGACGCCGACGGCTACCCGGTCCACGGCGGCGCGGACCCGTACGAGAACTACCCGACCGAGGAATATATCCCGGTCGCGAAGCCGCCACGCGCACGCAAGTCCCCGCCGCCCGAGGCCGCCACCGAGGTCATTGCCCCTGCAGCGGCTGCCCCCGCACCTGCCCCCGAGCCGGTCGCACCCCCGCGGCCGAAGCCCAAGCCGATCGTGAAGGCAGCCGAACCGAAGCAGGCAGCCGAGGACGACAAGATCGTCGTCGATCGCGTCGTCGACGGGGATTACACGCTTCCGTCGCTGTCGCTACTGATCGACGGGGATCCGCCCAAGACCCGCAGCCAGGCCAACGACGCCATGATCGAGGCGATCTCCGAGGTACTCGAACAGTTCAAGATCGATGCCGCGGTCACCGGTTTCACCCGCGGGCCCACGGTCACCCGCTACGAGGTGGAGCTGGGCCCCGGCGTCAAGGTCGAGAAGATCACCGCACTCGCACGCAACATCGCCTACGCCGTCGCCACCGACAACGTGCGCCTGCTCGCGCCGATCCCGGGCAAGTCAGCGGTCGGGATCGAGGTGCCCAACTCCGATCGTGAGATGGTCCGCCTGGCGGACGTGCTCACTGCGCCGTCGACGCGTAAGGATCACCACCCGTTGGTGATCGGGTTGGGCAAGGACATCGAGGGCGACTTCGTCAGCGCCAACCTCGCGAAGATGCCTCACCTGCTGGTGGCCGGCTCCACCGGTTCCGGTAAGTCGAGCTTCGTGAACTCGATGCTCGTCTCGCTGCTCGCTCGGGCGACGCCGGACGAGGTTCGGATGATCCTGATCGACCCGAAGATGGTGGAGCTGACACCCTACGAGGGCATTCCGCACCTCATCACCCCGATCATCACGCAGCCCAAGAAGGCTGCCGCGGCACTGGCCTGGCTCGTCGAGGAGATGGAGCAGCGCTACCAGGACATGCAGATCAACAAGGTCCGCCACATCGACGACTTCAACAAGAAGGTGCGTTCCGGCGAGATCACCGCACCCCTGGGCAGTGAACGCGTCTATCGGCCGTACCCGTACATCCTCGCGATCGTCGACGAGCTGGCCGATCTCATGATGACCGCTCCCCGCGACGTCGAGGAAGCGATCGTGCGGATCACGCAGAAGGCGCGCGCCGCAGGAATCCACCTGGTGCTCGCCACCCAGCGTCCCTCGGTCGACGTCGTCACCGGTCTGATCAAGACGAACGTGCCGTCGCGTCTTGCCTTCGCCACCTCGTCCCTGACCGACTCCCGCGTCATCCTGGATCAGCCGGGTGCCGAGAAGTTGATCGGTATGGGCGACGCGCTCTTCCTGCCGATGGGTGCAGGCAAGCCGACGCGTCTGCAGGGTGCGTTCATCACCGACGAGGAAATTGCTGCCGTCGTCGACTTCGCCAAGAACCAGGCCGAGCCCGAGTACAACGAGACCGTCACCGCAGCGAAGGTCTCGGACAAGAAGGACGTCGACCCCGATATCGGCGACGACCTCGACGTGCTGTTGCAGGCGGTCGAGCTGGTCGTGACGAGTCAGTTCGGTTCGACGTCGATGCTGCAACGCAAGCTTCGAGTCGGCTTCGCCAAGGCCGGGCGATTGATGGACCTGATGGAGAACCGCGGAGTCGTCGGCCCCAGTGAGGGATCGAAGGCCCGCGAGGTGCTCGTCAAACCGGACGAGCTCGACGGTCTGCTGTGGTCGATCAAGGGCGGCGACCCGGACGAGCAGCCCGCGTCGGACGAGTTCTGACGGTCCCCGTTCGCGTGAATGAACCACTGCAGCCGTCTCGGCGGTGCACTGGTCCATTCACGCGAACCGGGTGAGCGGGCCGATCAGGACGTGAAAGTGCCCATGACGGGTGTCCACTCGTGGAATGTCGCCGTCTCGATCAGGTTCTCCACCGCGAACGGATCCTGCGCGAACAGCGTTTCGACGGTGGCTGCATCGCGACCTTCCACCAGCAGCAGTGCGCCGCTGCCGTCGGCGTACGGCCCGCTCGACACGAGGGTCTTCCGGTCGAGTAGGTCGGCCAGCCAGGCACGATGTGCCGCGCGGTGGGTGTCGCGTCCTTCCATGGTGGCGGGCGAGTAGGTGTAGCTGACGGCGATCAGTGGCATGGAGCTCTCTTCCGGATTCGTGGGGTGATACCGGAATTCTGTCAGAGCGAGAGCAGCATCCGCGTGTTGCCCAGAGTGTTCGGTTTGACGTAACTCAGGTCCAGGAACTCCGCCACGCCGGTGTCGTACGACCGGCACATCTCCGCGTAGACCTCGGCCGTCACCGGGGTTCCGTCGATCTCAGCAAATCCGTGTCGGGAGAAGAAATCCACCTCGAAGGTCAGCACGAACACCTTCTGCAGCGCCAGATCACGAGCGACCTCGATCAGTTTGGCGACGATCAGGTGGCCTGCTCCGTGCCCCTTCGCGGCGGGATCGACGGCGACCGTGCGAACCTCGCCCAGATCGGCCCACAGCACGTGCAGCGCACCGCAACCCATGATCTCGCCGTCACGCTCGGCGATCCAGAACTCCTGCACCGCCTCGTACAGGGTGACGAGGTTCTTCTCGAGCAGAATGCGTCCTGCGTAGATGTCGATCAAACGCTTGATCTCGGGGATGTCGGAGGTCCGGGCTCGACGCACGACGAGGGTGCCGTCGTTCGCGGAGCCACGGTCCGCGATGTCGGAATGCACGTCGGATTCGGGGTCTGCGATGCCGCGACTCGCCCGATTCGGCCCAGAAGTCATGGGGTGAACAGTAGTCAGTACTTCAACCGATAAACTTTTCGTGTGTCGCTTCGTGAGCTGTGTCCCCGTCTCAGCGGATCGGTGCTGCGCAAAAGCCGACACACCGACCGGTGCGTCGTCGACGGCTCCCGGGTTCGCCGATGAGTGGGCCGGTCACGCCCGATCACGGCGTTCCATCCAGTGGCGAGATTCCGGGCAACCGCGCCTCCGGCACAGGAGATTCTGCGCGCACGTCGGGGCTGCCCCACAGCAATGCTGTCGCCGGTGGGCCGGACGAAGTGCCCCTGCTCAATATCGCGAACGTCCTCACAGTGCTCCGGATCGCACTGGTTCCGGTCTTTCTCGCAGCGCTGTTCGTCGGCGACGGACAGGACACGACCTGGCGGCTGGCGGCAACCGCGATCTTCGCTGCTGCTGCCATCACCGACCGGATCGACGGCCAGTTGGCCCGCAAATACGGTCTCGTCACCGACTTCGGGAAGATGGCCGACCCCATCGCGGACAAGGCACTGATCGGTGCCGCGCTGGTGGGACTGTCGATGTTGGGCGACCTGTCGTGGTGGGTGACCGTGATCATCGGGGTGCGGGAAATCGGCATCACCGCCGTGCGGTTCGCCGTCATTCGCCACGGCGTCATCCCCGCAGGCCGCGGCGGCAAGGTGAAGACTCTGGTGCAGACGTTCGCGATAGGGGTGTACCTGTGCCCGCTGCCGAGCGTCGTCGACCCGTTCGCGGTTGCTCTGATGGCGCTGGCGGTACTACTCACCGTGTACACCGGCCTGGACTACGTGGTGCAGGCCTTTCGTCTGCGACGAGGCGTGTCCTCCGCGTGAATCCTTCCGACGTGACCTCGACAACGGCCGTGTCGCGCGCGGGCGAGCAGGCGAACGAGTCGGCGGGATACAGTCTTGGCAGCCGTGTCGGAGCAACTTCGGCGCGTGTCGGAGTGAACGGGCATATAGGGTCGGGAACCAATCGGACCGGCTGGGACGTTGAACATCGTGACGGCTTCGGACGAACGAGATATGAACGTTGTCGTCTCGGCGGCACAGTCGTCGGCACGAACACCAACGAGGAGGAGCGAGATGGCGCTGCTATTGCGTGAAGCACTCGGCGACAGTCTGCGGCGTACTCGCGTCGCACAGAGCCGAACCCTGCGTGAAGTCTCGAACACCGCACGCGTGAGCCTCGGATACCTCTCCGAGGTGGAACGCGGTCGCAAGGAGGCGTCGAGCGAACTCCTCGCCGCGATCTGCGACGCCCTCGCCGTCCCTCTCTCGGACGTCATGAGCGATGTCAGCGTGACACTGTCCGACGCCTCCACCGCGGCCGCGCGGCTCGACGACGCGGCTGTCGCCACCCGTATCGACGGCGAGACTCGCGTCGTGATTCCGGCACCTGCTGCCAGAGCTCTCGCCGCCGCCTAAGATCGGAAAAGTACCCAGTTCCACTCCAGACCACGCACCCGACTTTCACAGCACGGACAGGTTCATTTCGGTCACTGCGAGAGCAGCCGACCCGTACGCGGCCACCGCGGCGCAACAGATGGAGGCAGGACCACCCCATGGCTAATCCTTTCGTCAAAGCCTGGAAGTACATGATGGCGCTCTTCAATTCCAAGATCGACGAGAAGGCCGACCCCAAAGTTCAGATTCAGCAGGCGATCGAAGACGCGCAGCGGCAGCATCAGGCACTGTCCCAGCAGGCCGCGTCCGTCATCGGTAATCAGCGCCAGCTCGAAATGAAGCTCAGCCGGCAGCTGGACGAGGTCGAGAAGCTCAACGCGAACGCTCGGCAAGCGGTGACGCTGGCCGATCAGGCCGCCACCGCAGGCGACATCGAGAAGGCCACGCAGTACACGAACGCAGCCGAGGCATTCGCTGCGCAGCTGGTGACCGCCGAGCAGAGCGTCGAGGACCTCAAGGTCCTGCACGACCAGTCCCTGCAGGCGGCCACCCAGGCCAAGAAGGCCGTCGAGCAGAACGCCATGGCTCTGCAGTCGAAGGTCGCAGAACGCACGAAGCTGCTCAGCCAGCTCGAGCAGGCGAAGATGCAGGAGAAGGTCAGCGAATCCCTTCGGTCGATGGACAGCACCCTGTCCGCGCCCGGCAACACCCCGAGCCTCGACGCTGTGCGCGACAAGATCGAACGTCGCTACGCAGATGCCCTGGGATCGGCGGAGCTGGCGCAGAACACGGTCTCCGGTCGCATGATGGAGGTCCAGCAGGCATCCGTGCAGATGGCGGGCCACAGTCGCTTGGAGCAGATCCGCGCATCGATGGCAGGCGACTCGCTGCCGTCCGGCAATGCCGCGGCGAAGCCGTCGATCGCCAAGTCCCCGGACGCGACGCCCGAGCCCCCGGCTCAGGCGTAGATCGACCTGACGAACACCTCGGTCGTCCGACAGCAGCGTCGACATGGGTAGAAGAGATCACGAATCCGGCCGGTCGCGTAAGCGGCCGGCCGTTTCGCTCGATCGAGAGTCCGTGACCGCGGCCGTCACCGAGTCCGGTGCAGTGGTCAGGTCTCTGGCGGAGTCCGCTCGTAGCGTCGGGACCTCGATTCTCGACGCTGCAGGACGTCGGAAGGACCCCCGCGTCAAGCATCTGAAGAAGATTCGCCGCGCCAGGCGACGCGGAATCAGGTTCGGAGCCGCGTCCACGACTACAGCGGTGGGAACTGCGGGGATGGCGGTGTTGTCGGCACCGGAGTGGACTCTGTTCGTGGGCGGCGGTGGTGCTGCCCTCATGGCCGTCCCGGCGGCATTTGCGGTGACGCGGTTGCGGCGTCTTCGGGCTCAACCGGTCCCCGTGGGCCTACCGACCAAGCGCGTGTCGCCGCAGCGCGGATCTGCCGCATACGAGTCGATGACCCGACTGGCCGGTGCCGAGCAGAGTCTGTTCGAGCTGCTGGGGATCCTGGCGAGGTCCGAGACGATCGGTGCCGACGACGTCGAGGAGATGATCGCGGTGACCTCCGATGCAGCCCGCGGTCTCGAAGGAGTCGCCGTCGACATCGCCGCTCTGGAACGTGCGGGGGCGGCGAGCGCTGTGACCCGCGAACACCTGAGCAACGGAATAGCTTCGGCTGCAGCCGAACTCGCTACCGGGGTCGATCAGTACGAGCAGCTCGTCGCAGCGGCCGCGCGGATGACCGGACCGGCCGGATCGGCGTCGACGACGGTCGTGGAATCGCATCGACGCGAGCTGCTGTCGGCGACGGATCGACTGCAGGGATGGGCCGAGGCGCTCACCGAGATCGACCAGATCCGGTCGCGGCACCGCTGAGACAATTCAGGGTTCACCCCGATGTGTTCGTCGCGCCCTGGTGACAGTATCGAAGTACGCGATACGACACGGTGCGCGGCGACACGGTAGGAGCACTCATGTTCTGGAAAGTACTGGGATTCATCGTTCTGATCTGGATTGCGCTCGCGCTTCTGGGCACCATCATCAAGGGTGTCTTCTGGCTGGTGGTGGCCGGCGCGATCGTGTTGGGACTGGTGTGGCTGTACAAGGCGATCTCGTCGAACGACGATCGCTCGTCGCTGAAGTTCTGACGCGGCGGTACCGGTCACCCACGAGACGCAGAAACCTGATCTACGAACACTCGAAGTGCCCGCGACACGCAACGTGCGGTAACAGGTAGTTCTGCGACACGTTCCCCGTCCGAATAGGCGACGATTCCGTCGCACCGCAGCGTGACCTGCGTCGAGGTGTAGGTGTCGACCTCCGGCAAGTCGATGTGTGTTCCCCGATAGAGAGTCGGCGACAGTCCGAGCAGTCGCGTCCGACTCACCGCGCGAACGACGGTGACATCGAGCAGACCGTCGTCCACCCGCGCGGCAGGGCACACGACCATGCCGCCTCCGTAGCTCCTGCCGTTTCCGACCGCGACCAAGGTGGCGTCGAGGCGAAGTTCGGCATCGTCCAGTTCGATGACGTACGGGAGCTTTTCCAGTGACGCCAGCTGTAGCATCATGGCCGCGTTGTACCGGAGAGGTCCGCGCGGCCAACGCAGTCGCTTGGCCCTCTCGGTGACCAGAGAGTCGAAACCACTGGACAGGACGGTGGCGAACCAGCGCTCGCCGATCCGGCCGAGATCGATTGCGCGCGTGACGTTGTCGGCGACAATGTCGGCTGCATGGGCAGCATCGTCGCGAGGCAGGCCCAGAGTCCGGGCCAGATCGTTGCCGGTGCCGGCCGGGATGAGGCCCATCGGAACGTCGGTGCCGGCGAGCACTTGAACGACGAGATTGACGAGCCCGTCGCCGCCGACGGCGACCACGGCGTCCGTACCGCTGCCGACGGCCTTCTCGAGCAATGTCAGCGCATCTCCTGGTGTGCGGCCTTCGATGGCCGTGACGTGAAGTTCTCGCTCCCTCAGGCGCGCCACGGCGCGCCGTCCGGCGTGCCCTGCGCGCCCACCTCCGGCCATCGGATTGGTCAACACCGTCACCGATCGGGTCACGGTTGCAACGATTCGTCGATCACATCGATCAGCTTGCCAGGGTTGACGATGGCCGTGGTGGTGACCGAGACGATTCATCGCCGGATGCCTCCGGCGTACATTGCGCATGAGTGTTACCGGTGATTTGCGGGCCCAATGTGCGTGTAACCGTGAGGTACTGTAACGAAAGAGATTGTTATCGCTGGAAATACAGTCCTTTTGTCTGAATTGCGAAGGGTGGCACGTGATCGAGCAGCCGGTGTCGAGTCCTGTCTCGTCCGAGCCCCCGCAGTCGCCCTCCCCAACCGGTGCTCCCGAGAAGTCGGTCGAGGACACCGTTCTCGACGCGGCCCGGTCCTGCATCCTCGAACACGGAGTCAAGCGCACGACCTTGGCCGAGATCGCGCGTCGTGCCAAGGTCAGCAGGCCGACCGTCTACAGGAGATGGGCCGATACGCGAGCAGTGGTGTCGAGCCTGCTCACTCGTGAGATCGGCGCCCTGATTCCGAGTTTCGACGCCACCGCGTCGGCTCGCGATCAGATCGTGACTGCCGTCGGCGAAGTTGCCGACCGCATCCGACTCCATCCGCTGTTCGTGAAGATTCTGCGTTCCGATTCCGACGTGTTGGCCACCTACATTCTGCATCGACTCGGAACCAGTCAGTCGTTGATCATCGACGCACTGTCTTCTCTGGTCGTTGCCGGACAACGTGATTCCTCGATTCGTGCGGGGGATCCCACCACTCTGGCCACGCTGGTGCTGCTGATGGTGCAGTCCGCGGTGCAGTCGGCGGAGATGGTGTCCGAGCGTGTCTCCGGTACCGAGGTGACACGCGAGATGGCGTATGCGGTCGACAGTTACCTCCGGCCCGAGAGTGCGTGAACGAGGCTGCGTCGAACGCGATCTCGACCGATCGCCGCACAGGTTCGGGCCGACTCTCACGACCTGATCTCGGCACACGTCGAGCGGCACGGCTCGAGTGTGGCACGCTGTATTCGTGCGAGTAGCAGTGGTGGCCGGGCCCGATCCGGGGCATGCTTTTCCGGCAATCGCGCTGTCTCTGCTCTTCCGCGCGGCAGGCGACGAACCGATCCTCTTCACCGGTAGCCGGTGGGTGCCCGACGCGCATGCCGCGGGGCTGCGGGCGCTTCCGTTGGGTGGCCTTGCACCGCGGCCGGAGGACGACGATCTCGATGCCGGACAACGCATCCACTCACGGGCGGCGTTCGTCTCGACCGAGTTGCTGCCCGACCTCGAGCGGGAGAACGTCGATCTCGTCGTGTCCGACATCCTGACCGCAGGCGGCGGTATGGCCGCCGAGCGGCTCGGTATCACCTGGGTCGAACTCTCGCCCCATCCACTGTATTCGCCCTCGAAAGGGTTGCCTCCCATCGGAAGTGGCCTGGCTCCGGGGACCGGGGTTCGCGGCAGGCTGCGCGACACCGTGATGCGCGCGTTGACGGCACGCTCGATCGCTCAGGGGCGAGCTCAGCGGTCAAGCGCACGGACGAGCATCGGGCTGCCTGCCGAGGATCCGGGCCCGGCTGCTCGGCTCGTCGCCACCATTCCCGCGCTCGAGGTGCACCGTCCCGACTGGCCGCAGGACGCACACGTGGTCGGCCCGCTCCTGTGGGAACCGACGGACGACCTGCTCGATGCTCCCGACGGCTCGTCACCGCTGGTGATGGTCGCGCCGTCGACAGCGTTCACCGGGGCGGAGGGAATGCTCGAGATGACTTTGAAAGGGTTGGACGGCAAGGGAGTTCGGGTCGTGGCGTCCGTTCTCGATGGAGGCCCGCACGTACTCCCGAACTGGGCGAACGCAGGCCTGGGCCGCCAGGACGAACTTCTGCGACATGCCGATGTGGTGGTGTGTGGCGGTGGCCACGGCATGCTGGCCAAGGCACTCATCCACGGCGTTCCGGTGGTGACCGTCCCCGGAGGTGGTGATCAATGGGAGCTGGCGAATCGGGCCGCCCGGCAGGGGAGTGCCGTCATCGTACGACCCGCTACGCCGGCCTCGATCGCCGACGCGGTGGCCACCGTGCTGTCCGATCCGGGCTTCGCCCGAGCAGCGGAGACGGCGGCGGACGGGGCGCAGTCCGTCGAGGATCCGGTGTCCGTCTGTCATCGGGTGCTCGCCCGCAGCACGCCACGGCGCGGGCGTTAGGGTTGTCGTTGTGCGTCTGACCGAATTTCGTGAACTGCTCACCGAGGAGTTCGGCTCCGTTCGTGGTGATTCCCTGCTGACCGATCACGTGCTGTCCGGTATAGGTCGAACCGGAGCGCAGGCCATCGAGGACGGCGTGGATCCACGCGAAGTGTGGCGATCGATCTGTTACGAGTTCGATGTGCCGAGAGAACGCTGGTAGCTCCTCGGGTCCTTACGATCCTCTCGGCGTGTCGATTGCTGCGGTAGTTGACTCGAACACGTGTTCCCCTATGCTTGTGTCAACGGTTGCCGGGCGGTTTCGAGAAACTTCTTGTCGGTACCCCGATCTAGCGTTACCGACGACAAAGCTGATCGACACGACACAGCTGAACGACACGACACAGGGAGCTCACGATGGCTGCATACGATCGCGACAAAGCACTCGATCTCGCACTCGCGCAGATCGACAAGAACTTCGGCAAGGGTTCGGTGATGCGCCTCGGCGACGAGGTCCGCCAGCCCATTGCCGTCATCCCCACGGGATCGATCGCGCTCGATGTGGCACTCGGCATCGGAGGGTTGCCGCGTGGACGTGTCATCGAGGTCTACGGTCCGGAATCCTCGGGTAAGACCACCGTCGCCCTTCACGCGGTGGCCAGTGCTCAGCGCGCCGGCGGCATCGCCGCCTTCATCGACGCCGAGCACGCACTGGATCCCGACTACGCGAAGAAGCTCGGTGTCGACACCGATGCACTGCTGGTGTCGCAGCCCGATACCGGTGAGCAGGCTCTCGAGATCGCCGACATGCTGATCCGTTCGGGTGCTCTCGATATCCTCGTGATCGACTCGGTGGCGGCATTGGTACCGCGCGCCGAGATCGAGGGCGAGATGGGCGACAGTCACGTGGGTCTGCAGGCCCGCCTGATGAGCCAGGCGTTGCGCAAGATCACCGGTGCCATGAGCAACTCCGGTACCACCGTCATCTTCATCAACCAGCTGCGCGAGAAGATCGGCGTCATGTTCGGCTCTCCCGAAACCACCACCGGTGGTAAGGCATTGAAGTTCTACGCCTCGGTGCGCCTCGACATCCGCCGCATCGAGACTCTGAAGGACGGAACCGACGCCATCGGTAACCGCACCCGGGTCAAGGTGGTCAAGAACAAGGTTGCGCCGCCGTTCAAGCAGGCCGAGTTCGATATCATCTACGGCAAGGGCATCAGCCGCGAAGGCTCGTTGATCGACATGGGCGTCGAGCACGGCTTCATCCGTAAGTCGGGTTCGTGGTTCACCTACGAAGGGGACCAGCTCGGCCAGGGCAAGGAGAACGCCCGCAAGTTCATGCTCGAGAACCCGGACGTGCGGGACGAGATCGAGAAGAAGATCATGGAGAAGCTGCAGATCGGCGCGGACGTCACCGCAGAAGAGCCCGCAGCTGCTCCGGTCGACTTCTAACCTGTCGTCGCTGTGCAGCAGCGAGACGAAGGCGGCGGCACCGAGGCACAGGCGAAAGATGTCTGCCTTCGGCTGCTGACCGACCGAGCGCGCAGCAGGCACGAACTCGAAGCCAGCCTGGCCAAGAAGGGTTTCACCACCGAGATCGCGAACGCCGTTCTCGACCGGCTCGAGAAGGCCAAACTGGTCGACGACGAATCGTTCGCGCAGCAATGGGTTCAATCTCGGCACAAATACTCCGGCAAGGGCAAACGTGCACTGAGCATGGAGCTCCGCAACAAGGGAGTCAGTAGTGAACTCGCAGTGCATGCACTGGATCTGATCGATGCCGAGGACGAACGCCGTCGCGCAGGTGAGTTGGTACGCAAGCGATTCCGCACCCTGCATTTGCCCGATCCGAATGGACCCGACGCTCGCGCGGATCGAGACAAGGTGGTGCGCAAGTTGGTGGGCATGCTCGCGCGCCGCGGATACTCGCAAGGAATGGCATTTGCGGTGGTCAAAGAAGAACTCGACCGCGTCGGTGCCGACACCGGAGACTTCGACGGCCCCGACTCCATGTGATCGTCCACCTCGAGCCGGTGCCGTCGAGAAACAGTAAGGCCCGCAACACCACTGGTGTTGCGGGCCTTACTGATACCAGTCACGGCGAAGAGCTATCAGGCCGCCTGGCCGGCATCCGGAGCCGGTACGGGAGTACCGGATTTACTCTTGCCGGTTCTCAGCCTCTTCTCGACCGCGGTGGCGAGCTTGGTCAGGGAGGAGTTGATGATGATCATGATGACGGCCACGACCACCAAGGATGGCAGGTAGTTGCTGTAGAACGCACCCACCTGTTGACCGGATCGCACCACTTCGACGTAACCGATGACATAGCCGAGCGCCGAGTCCTTCAGCGCCACCACCATCTGCGAAATGATCGCGGGAAGCATGGCAGTGACGGCCTGCGGGAGCAGGACGAGGAGCATGACCTGGCTCTTGCGCATTCCGAGCGCCGACGCCGCCTCGCGCTGGCCCTTGGGTAGTGAATTGACGCCTGCTCGCACGATCTCGGCGATGACCGAACCGTTGTACAGCGTCAGGCCGGTGACCACCGCCGCCAAGGCCAGGTACTTGACCTTGAAGACCTCGTAATCGGCGTAGACGGCGTACAAGAAGATCATCAGGATCAGAACCGGGACCGCGCGGAACACCTCGACGAAGGTGCCGCTGATTCCACGCACCACACGGTGATCGGACAACCTGCCGATACCGAGTACGGCGCCGAGAATCAAGGCGAACACGATCGACAGCGCCGCTGCCACCAGCGTGCCTTGAATGCCGGGAAGCAGGTAGGTGGTCCACGTGGTGGATTCGAGGAACGGATCCCACTTGTCCGCGGTCAGCTGACCTTTGGAATCGAGGGCCTGGTAGATGAGGAAGGCGATTCCCAGCGAAATCACCGCTACTACTCCGGTCAGGATGCGGTACCGCAGTACCGCTTTCGGACCCGGGACGTCGTACAGAACTGCTACTGCATCACTCATCATGACACCGCCAATCGCTTGCTGATGTAGCCGAACAGCAACCCGGTCGGGAGCGTCAGGATCATGAAACCGAGCGCAAAGATGCCGCCGACCACGAAGATGGCGGCCTCGTTCTCGATCATCTCCTTCATCAGGAACGACGCCTCGGCGACGCCGATGACCGATGCGATGGTCGTGTTCTTCGTCAGGGCGATCACGACGCTGCCGAGAGGTCCGACCACGGCCCGGAATGCCTGGGGGAGAACGACGATGGAGATGTTCTGCGTGAACGTCATGCCGAGTGAGCGGCCTGCCTCGGCCTGACCGACCGGAACCGTGTTGATTCCCGACCGTAGCGATTCGGCGACGAACGACGCTGTGTAGACACTCAGGCCGAGGATGGCCAACCGAAAGTTGTTGTCATCGAGGAAGTTCGGCGAGGTCTCGGAAGCCAGCGAGACACCCATTGTCCCGTACAGCCCGAAGGAGGTGAACAGGATGATCAGGGTAAGCGGGGTATTACGGAAGATAGTGACGTAGGTCGCGGCTATCCCACGTGCGATTGGAACGGGGGAGACCCGCATGGCGGCGATGATCGTTCCGATGACCAACGCGCCGACCAAGGAGGCCAGGGTGAGGTAGATGGTCGTCAGGAACGCGTCTATCAGTTCATCGCCGTACTTGCTCAGTAGGTTCAAGGTGCTTCAGGTCCTCACGGCTCGGCGAGTTCGACCCCGTCGGTCCGCTACACCGAGTGCAGCGGACCGACGGTGTCATCGATCAGTAGCGGTCGACGGTGGGCTCGGCCGGCAGGGGGTAGCCGGAGGCGCCGACGGTGTCGTTGAACGCCTGCTCCCAGGCACCGCTCGAGACCATCTCTTCGATGGCGTCGTTGATCTGGTTGCGGCCCTCGGTGTCGTCCTTGTTCAGGCCGATTCCGTAGTTTTCCGTCGTGAAGGGCTCCCCGACCACCTTGAACTGTCCGGGGGACTGAGCCGCGTAACCGGCGAGAATGATGTCATCGGTCGTGACGGCGTCGACGGTGCCGTTGCGCAGGGCTTCGACGCAAGCGGAGTAAGTGTCGTACGGCTGGAGCGAGACACCGGGGTACTCGTCGGCGATGTTCTGTGCCGGGGTGGAGCCGGTGACCGAGCACAGACGCTTGCCCTCGAGCGAATCGGCACCGGTGATGTCGGTGTTGTCCTGGCTCACCAGCAACGACTGGCCTGCCACGAAGTACGGTCCGGCGAAGCCGACCTTCTCCTTGCGGGTATCGGTGATCGAGTAGGTGGCGACGACATAGTCGACCTCACCGTTTTCGATCAGCGTCTCGCGCTGCGCCGAGGGAGCTTCCTTGAACTCGATGTTCGCTTCGTCGACGCCGAGCTGACCGGCGACGTACTTGGCCACCTCCACGTCGAAGCCTGTGAACGTGCCGTCGGGGTTGCGCAGGCCGAGGCCGGGCTGGTCGAACTTGATGCCGACGATGAGGTTGCCGGATTCGGCGCTGCTCGAGATGGTGCGGGCTTCTTCTCCGCCTCCGCAGGCGGTGGCGACGATGGAGAGAGCGGCGATGGCGACACCGAAACGAAGCGGTCGGGTGATTCTCACAGTGAATGTCCTTCGGATAGGTCGTGCGTACGGGGACGAGCGGTGAATCGGGTCAGTGACCGAGGATCTTGCCGAGGAAGTCCTTGGCGCGTTCGGACTTGGGGGATTTGAAGAACGTCTCCGGATCGGTGTCCTCGACGACGGCACCGTCGGCCATGAAGATGACGCGGTCGCCTGCCTTACGGGCGAACCCCATCTCGTGGGTGACGACGAGCATTGTCATGCCCTCCTTGGCGAGTGAGGTCATGACGTCGAGTACCTCGTTGACCATTTCGGGGTCGAGGGCCGAGGTGGGCTCGTCGAAGAGCATCACCTTGGGATTCATGGCGAGAGATCGAGCGATGGCGACGCGCTGCTGCTGACCACCGGACAGCTGAGCGGGGTACTTGTCGGCCTGGTTGGCGATACCCACGCGCTCGAGCAGAGCCAACGCGCTCTTCTCTGCCTCGTCCTTCTTCTGCTTGCGCACCTTCATCGGCGCGAGCATGACGTTCTGCAGAATCGTCTTGTGGGCGAACAGGTTGAACGACTGGAACACCATGCCCACGTCGGCGCGCAATGCGGCGAGGGCCTTACCCTCCGCGGGGAGTAGATCTCCGTCGACCTCGATGGCACCGGAATCGATCGGTTCCAACCGGTTGATCGTTCGGCACAAGGTCGACTTGCCCGATCCGGAGGGACCCACGACGATGACGACCTGTCCGGCCGGCACTTCCAGGTTGATGTCCTTGAGGACGTGCAGATCACCGAAATGTTTGTCGACGGATTTGAGCGAGATCATCGAAGGTGCGCCCGGCGGGGGAGTCGATGCCGGCGCGTCGGTGGCGTGCGTCATAGATCGAAACCCTATGCGTAGTTTCCTCGCCGACCGGTGTTTTCGCCCGTCATCTTCGATTATGTAATGGAAACTTTACTGACGGTCTGCATCGGCCCTGGACAGTCCCCGGTGGGGCCCTCGACCCCGGCGTGCCGGTCGGTGCGATGGACGTACCCTGGAGGGGTGCAAACGAGTGTTTTTCCGACCGTGGACGTGACCGAACATGGGGTTTCCGAGCCCGTGCCGTTCACCGACGGGTCGGCGACGAGTCCCCGCAGCTACGAAGTGCGTACGCACGGTTGTCAGATGAACGTCCACGATTCGGAGCGGTTGTCCGGGTTGCTCGAGGAAGCGGGCTACGTTCCTGCCGACGCAGGCACCGACGCAGATCTGGTCGTGTTCAACACGTGCGCGGTGCGCGAGAATGCCGACAACAAGCTGTACGGCAACCTGGGTATGTTGCGGCCCGCGAAGACGCGGAACCCCAACATGCAGATCGCCGTGGGGGGTTGCCTGGCGCAGAAGGATCGCAACACCGTCGTAGAGAAGGCGCCGTGGGTCGACGTCGTCTTCGGAACACACAACATCGGGTCGTTGCCGGTATTGCTCGAGCGCGCCCGGCACAACGAACAGGCACAGGTCGAGATCCTGGAGTCCCTCGAGGCGTTCCCGTCGACCCTGCCGGCGAAGCGCGAATCGGCATACGCGGGCTGGGTGTCGATCTCGGTGGGCTGCAACAACACCTGCACGTTCTGCATCGTCCCGGCCCTGCGCGGCAAGGAGATCGACCGCAGGCCGGGGGACATCCTCGCCGAGGTGCAGGCTTTGGTGGATCAGGGCGTACTCGAGGTGACGTTGCTCGGCCAGAACGTCAATGCGTACGGTGCCTCGTTCGCCGATCCGGACATGCCTCGTGATCGCGGCGCGTTCGCGTCGCTGCTGACCGCATGCGGCTCGATCGAGGGTCTCGAGCGAGTGCGGTTCACGTCACCGCACCCGGCCGAGTTCACCGACGACGTCATCGAGGCGATGGCGTCCACCCCGAACATCTGTCCCACCTTGCACATGCCGCTGCAGTCCGGATCGGATCGAATACTCAAGGCGATGCGCAGGTCCTACCGGCAGAGCAAGTTCATGGGCATCATCGACAAGGTGCGCGCGGCCATGCCGCACGCGGCTGTCACCACCGACATCATCGTCGGTTTCCCGGGCGAGACCGAAGAGGATTTCCAGCAGACCCTCGACGTGGTGCGGCGGGCGAAGTTCGCGAACGCCTACACCTTCCAGTACTCCAAGCGGCCGGGAACGCCCGCCGCCGACATGCCAGACCAGGTGCCCAAAGAAGTTGTGCAAGAACGGTACCTGCGATTGATCGCCCTGCAGGAGGAGATCGTCCTGGCTGCCAACCAGGCTCTGATCGGTACCGAGGTCGAGCTGCTCGTCGCCACCGGTGAAGGTCGCAAGAACGCGGCAACCCATCGGATGAGTGGGCGAGCCAGGGACGGTCGACTCGTGCACTTCGCAGTCGACGCCGATCGCGTGAGCGAGATCCGCCCGGGCGACGTCGTCACGACCACACTCACTGCGGCCGCCCCGTACCACCTCATCGCCGATGCCGGCGTACTCACCCACCGCCGTACGGCCGCAGGAGACGCCCACGAACGTGGGGTGATGCCGAAGACGGCACCGATCGGCGTCGGCCTCGGACTTCCCTCGATCGGCGCACCGGCGCCGCTACCGGTAGAGACAGGATGCACCGCATGACAGACACAGACGGACCCGATCGCGTCGTACCCTCTCGATCAGCGGAGGAGCTGGGTCGAACGGAGAGGGCGGTGATGACCGAGCTGGACCCGGGCGCGCGGGCCATGGTCGTGGCCGGGCTGGTGCTGGTCCTGTTGGTCACGTTCGCGTTGCCGCACACCGGATCTGCCAGCGGGTTCGACGTGCTCACGGGCAGCGATGCCGCAGTTGCCGAATCGATCGCCCTGCCGTCGCGCGTCTTCGTCGTGCTGGTACTGACGTTCGGTGTGGTGATGTCGGTGCTCGCGCTCGTCACCCGGATATGGGCGCTGGCCTGGGCCGCCCTCGCAGGGTGTGCGGTGTCCTCGGTGTACGGGATGCTCTCGATCTGGACACGGCAGACCGTGCCGGACAACCTGCAGGGTGCCGGACCGGGAATCGGCCTGATCATCGCGTGGATCGCCGTCATCGCATTGACGTTCCACTGGCTCAAGGCCGTGTGGAACAAGACGAACGCCCAGCTCGCAGCTCAGGAGCAGCGACGCATCGCCGCCGCGTCGGGTGAACAGAAGTTGCGACTGTGGGACGGCCACTCGGCCCCGTAGGTCCGATCGGCCGCCCCCCGGGTCAGGAGTGCTGCCGGCGAATCACAACTCGTCGACGGCGCTCTCTGCTGCGTCGGCCCACTCGCGCCACTGCTGCGCCTGTGCGAGCGCACGCTCGGCGTCCTTGGTCTTGCCTGCTGCGGTCGCCTTCGCGGCCTGATCCTCGAACTGAGCCACCCGCTCGCGGAACTGGGCGGCGCGGGCGACTGCCTCGGGGTCGGACCGACGCCACTGCGACTCCACCGCGTCGTGGACGGACTTCTCGATCGCCCTCAGTTTGCCCTCGAGCTCCCCCATCTTCTCGCGGGGAACCTTGCCGATGGCATCCCACTTGTCCTGCAGGTCGCGCAGCGCCGAACGGGCAGCATCGAGATCCTTGCTCGGATCTATGTGAGTCTTGGCCAGCAGGGCTTCCTTGGCCTCGGCGTTGGACTCGAACTCGGCATCCCGCTCGGACGCCGCTGCGTTGCGGGCAGCGAAGAACACGTCCTGTGCGGCCTTGAAGTTCTTCCACAGGGCGTCGTCGGCATCGCGTGGCGCACGACCGGATGCCTTCCACTCCACCAGTAGATCGCGGAACGCCGCTGCGGTGGGACCCCAATCCGTGGACGACGACAAGGCCTTGGCTCGGTCGACCAGTTCTTCCTTGCGAGTCTTGGCCGCACCGCGCTCACGATCGAGATCGGCGAAGTGTGCGCCGCGGCGACGGTTGAAGTTCTCCCGTGCCTTGGAGTACCGCTTCCAGAGGGCATCGTCGATCTTGCGGTCGACCCCGCGGATCGTCTTCCATTCGTCGAGGATTTCTCGTAGCCGGTCTCCCGCGTGCTTCCACTGGGTCGATTCGCTGCCGATCTGCTCGGCTTCGACGGCGAGCGCTTCCTTACGTGCCGTGTGTTCGGCCCGTTCGAGCTCCTTCTCGTGCTTGGCCACCGCTGCGGCAGCATCCGAATGCTCGACGACCGCGTCGAGTCGCCTGGCGAGCAGGTCGAGGTCGCCGATCACTGCCGCAGTCGGCAGGCTCTCCAACAGCGCGGACGCTGCGGCCTTGGTCTTCTTGGCATCGCCCGTGCCGGAGGTCAATCGAGCTTCGAGCAGACCGACCTCGGTGGCCAGATCGTCGTAGCGCCGACCGAAGTGAGCGAGCCCTTCCGCTGCGTCTCCGGCCTGCCAGGACCCGATCTGTCGCTCGCCGTCCGAGGTGGTCACCCACGCGGTGCCGTCGTCGTCGACTCTGCCGAATTTGCTGGGGTCGCTCGCCGGCGTGACCGTCGGGATCGCGGTGGGGACGTGGGAGGGGTCGGGTGAGGTTTGGCACCGGCCGAACCGCCGGGACGAGGAGAAGCGGGACCCGGGACGCCTGGCCTGGGTCCTCCACCGGGCTTCGGTCCACCGCCCGGCTTGGGTCCACCTCCGGGCTTGGGTCCGCCGTGGTTCGCAGCACCGGGCGCGGTGGCACCGGGGGTCTGGGCGGGTGCATCCGAGGCCGCAGCCTCGGGGGTGGTGGGGGTGCCGGCGTTCGGGTCGGTCATTGTTCCTCATCTCTGCCGCGCGTCACGGCTGCCTCAATCGCGATCTGGACACCATTGAACTAGGTGACGACCGATCGGACCATTGAAACAGCTCAGACGACTCGAAGTGGACTCGTCCGGCCAAGTTGCACCAGCGACTAGCGTGGTGCTCGTGTTTCGTGCCGCGGCCCTGGTGCCCTCTCCGCCGTTGCTGGTCCCCGAATTGATGGGCGCGGGGGCGGCCGAGACGGCCGATCTTCGGACCGCCGCCGTCAGCGCGACGACTCACTTGGCGTCGATGGTCGACCGCTGGATCGTCCTCGGCGTCGATCGCACGTCGTCCACGTACGGCGAGGCAACGGTCGGCACGTTGCGGGGCTTCGGAGTCGATGTGGTGGTGAGCCTGTCCGGCGGCACAGCGCAGACTGCGGCAGACCCGGACCTGCCGCTGGCCGTTCTGATCGCGGGGTGGCTGCGAGGAGTGGCTGCGCCCGACGATGCGGTCGAGGTCCGCACGATCGCGGCCGATGCGAGCCCCGGGTGGTGCGCCGAGTTCGGCGAGGAGCTACGCCGAGAAATCGACGCTTCGGCGCAGAGCTGGGGCGTTCTGGTGCTGGCAGACGGAGCGAACACACTGACTCCGAAGGCCCCTGGATCGTTCGACGAGCGCGCCGAGGAGCTCCAGCGCCGGATCGACGATGCCCTCGCGAGCGCCGATGTCGATGCATTGGCGCGTCTGGATCCGGACCTGTGCGCATCGCTCGGTGTCGGCGGCAGAGCGGCATGGCAGGTGCTGGCAGCGCTCGCCGGAGCCGATGCGACAACGACGAGCGAGCTCTACCGAGGTGCTCCCTTCGGGGTCGGGTACTTCGTGGGGACCTGGGCTCGTGACTGACGGGGCGAGCGATTCGGTCACGACTCCGGTCGCGGTCATCGGGCCGACTGCCGCAGGCAAATCCGATCTGGCTCTCGATCTGGCCGAGGGACTCGGCGGCGAAATAGTCAATATCGACGCCATGCAGCAGTACCGGGGGATGGACATCGGGACCGCGAAACTGCCCGTCGCGGAGCGGCGCGGAATTCCGCACCATCAACTCGATGTGCTCGAGGTCACCGACATCGCTACCGTCGCGCGGTACCAAGCGGCTGCGGTCGCCGACGTCGAGGACATTCGATCGCGGGGTCTGCGGCCGATCATCGTCGGCGGATCGATGATGTACGTGCAGTCGTTGCTCGACGAATGGGCCTTTCCGGCCACCGACCCCGTCGTCCGAGCGAAATGGGAAGCAGTCCTCGAACGCGACGGCGTCGAGGAGATCCATCGCGCGTTGACGGCCGCCGATCCCGAGGCTGCCGCATCGATCCTGCCCACCGACGGCAGGCGCATGGTCCGGGCGCTCGAGGTGGTGGAGCTGACCGGGCAGCCGTTCGCGGCCTCGGCCCCGAAGATCGGCGCACCTCGCTGGGGCACGGTGGTGTTGGGAGTCGACCGCGACACAGCAGAACTGGACGATCGGATCGCCGAGCGCACTCGGCTGATGTTCGAGAGCGGACTGCTCGACGAGGTGGAGGGGCTGCTCGCCTCGGGACTACGGGAGGGCGTCACCGCGTCGCGGGCGATCGGGTACGCGCAGGCTCTCGACGTGTTGGCGGGGGAGTACGACGTCGAGTTCGCACGCGAACGGACGTTCATCGGAACCAGACGCTACGTGCGACGCCAACGATCCTGGTTTCGCCGCGACGAACGCGTTCGTTGGCTCGACGGTGCCTCGCCCACGCTGAGGTCGGACGCCTTGTCTGCGATCGACCCCTCGTAGCCGAACCCCCGTAGACTCGCGGCCATGGAATTCGCCAAAGGCCACGGAACTCAGAACGACTTCGTCGTACTGCCGGATCCGGCAGCCGAGCTCGAACTCACCAGGTCGGCGGTCTCGGTGTTGTGCGATCGACGCCAGGGCCTCGGTGCCGACGGAATTCTGCGCGTCGCGCGGGCCGGTGTGCTCCGAGATGCAGGCGTACTCGACCGAATTCCGACGGGTGTCGAGCCCGAGGACTGGTTCATGGACTACCGCAACGGCGACGGCACCATTGCCGAGATGTGCGGCAACGGTGTCCGCGTGTTCGCGCACTACTTGCGGGTGCACGATCTCGAACAACGTGACCAGTTCGTGGTGGGTTCGCGGGCCGGCGCGCGCGCTGTGACCGTCCACTCGTTCGACGACACCGACGCCGATGTCACCGTGGCGATGGGTGACGTCACGCTGATGGGCTCGAGCTCGGTGACCCTCGCGGGCGGAACGTACGAGGGCGTCGGAATCGACGTCGGCAACCCTCATCTGGCCTGTGTCGACGGTGCGTTGACGCGCGCTTCTCTCGGCGCTCTGGACTTGTCCGCACCGCCGACGCTGGACACCGAGTTCTTTCCCCACGGTGCGAACGTCGAGATCCTGACCAGGCTCGACGACGGCGGCGTCGAGATGCGCGTGTTCGAGCGTGGCGTCGGGGAGACGCGATCGTGTGGCACCGGAACCGTGGCGGCGGCCGCGGCCGCGCTGTCCTACGAGGGTCTCGAGACCGGGGAGGTGAGCGTCGGTGTGCTCGGCGGTCGGGTACGCGTGGCCATCGATCACGTCGGAGCCACTCTGCGCGGTCCGTCGGTGCTGCTGGCCCGCGGCGAGATCGACGACCGGTGGCTGAAGGCTCAGTCCTGACGATCGCACCGGCCTCGGCATCCGCCCGGACCGAAACCCGCGTGCATACGCTGGGCTTTTCGTGGATCATGGAGCTCGTATGACGAACTCACATGAAACATCCCCTGCGGGCGAACCGGTCGACGACAGTCGCGACGATATCGACGGTGCTCCCGAAACCGAATCCGCCTGGACTCGTGAAGAGTCCGACGCGTGGTCGAGGCGACTGGCTCGGTCTCCGCTGAACGACGAGAACTCCCCGTCCTCCGGCGACATGCAGCTCGAAGATCGCACCGCGCTACGTCGAGTGGCCGGACTGTCCACCGAGCTCACCGACGTCACCGAGGTCGAGTACCGGCAGCTGCGCCTCGAACGCGTCGTGCTGGTCGGAGTCTGGACCACCGGCACGGCCGCGCAGGCCGAGTCCAGCATGACCGAGCTGGCTGCACTGGCCGAGACCGCCGGCTCGGAGGTACTCGAAGCGCTGATGCAGCGACGCGACAAGCCCGATGCCGCGACGTACATCGGCTCCGGTAAGGCCAAGGAGGTACGCGACATCGTCCTCGCGACCGGCGCCGACACGGTGATCTGCGATGGTGAACTGACCCCTGCTCAGCTCAATGCGCTGGAGAAGGTCGTCAAGGTCAAGGTCATCGATCGCACCGCGCTGATCCTCGACATCTTCGCCCAGCACGCGACCTCGCGAGAAGGCAAGGCGCAGGTCGCCTTCGCGCAGATGGAATACATGTTGCCCAGGCTTCGCGGCTGGGGCGAATCGATGTCGCGGCAGGCCGGTGGACGGGCAGGCAGCAACGGTGGTGTGGGTCTGCGCGGACCGGGTGAGACGAAGATCGAGACCGACCGTCGACGCATCCGTGAGCGAATGGCCAAACTGCGTCGCGAGATCAAGGGTATGAAGCAGGCCCGCGACACCAAACGCGAACAGCGCCTGAGCGGTACGGTGCCGTCGATCGCGATCGTGGGGTATACGAACGCAGGCAAATCGAGTCTGTTGAATGCGCTGACCGGATCCGGTGTGTTGGTTCAGAACGCACTGTTCGCCACCCTCGATCCCACTACGCGCAAGTCGACGCTCGAGGACGGTCGCGAGATCGTGCTGACCGATACCGTCGGTTTCGTTCGGCACCTTCCGACTCAGTTGGTCGAAGCGTTCCGTTCGACGCTCGAGGAAGTCACCGATGCAGATCTGCTGCTGCACGTGGTCGACGGATCGGATCCGCTTCCGATCGATCAGATCAAGGCCGTGCGTGAGGTGATCACCGAGGTGGTTCGCGAGCAGGATGCGAAGATGCCCCCGGAGTTGTTGGTGGTCAACAAGATCGACGCAGCCGATCCGGTGCAGCTGACCCAGCTGCGCGGATTGCTCGACGGCGCTCGGTTCGTCTCGGCCAAGACCGGCGAGGGAATCGACGCCCTGCGAGATCACCTGGCCGAGATCCTGTCCGAGCCGGACGTGTTGGTCGACGTTCTCGTGCCCTACACGCGTGGTGATCTGGTCGCACGAATCCATACCGACGGCCGGATCGTGAAGTCCACCCACGAGGAGGAGGGCACACGCGTGGAAGCTCGTGTGCCGCAATCGCTTGCGGCAGCGCTCGTCGAATTCACGGCGACCGTGCCCAGCGTCTGACCTCGGTGGGGCCACGATTGGTGGTGGGCGGAGCGGTGGCGGCTGCAGTCGCCGCGACGATCGCGTTCTCGGGTACTGCCTTCGCTTCGCCGATCGATACCGAAACGTATTGTCGGCCAACAGATCCCGGCCTCGACGAGTTGTCCGGGCTGACCTCGATCGACGGGGTCCTGTACGCGATCGGTGACAGTGGAGCCGATGATCGGGTTGCGGTGCTCGGTGCCGACTGCGCGGTTCAGCGATGGATCGACGTGCCCCTCGACCCGTACGATGTCGAGGACTTGACGTCGTACGACGGCTCGCTGTGGTTGGCGAACATCGGCGACAATCAGATGAGCCGCGACACGGTGGCATTGACGCGAATGGACCCGGCCTCGGGTGCGGGCGAACTGTACCGACTGACCTATCCCGACGGCGCGCACGACGCCGAGACGATACTGATCGAGCCCGGTGGTAGGCCGGTGATCGTCACGAAGGAACTCTCGGGCGTGAGCGGGGTGTACGTACCTGCCGACGACCAATCCGTCGCCGATCTGACCAGCCCTGGGCCGACGCCGATGCGCAAGGTCGGAGATCTGGCGTTCACGGCAACCGACACAGTCGGTGGGCCGCCGTTCGTGGTCGGATCGATACTGGCGACCGGGGGAGCGGTGAGTGCCGACGGCACCGTCGCCGCAGTGCGCACCTACACCGACGCCTACCTTTTCCGCCCGTCGGACGGGAACATCGCGTCGGCATTGGTCGATCCGATAGCGCCTCGCGCCGTGGTGCCGTTGCCCGATCAGCCGCAGGGCGAGGCACTGGTCTTCACCGACGACGGGTCCTTGCTCATCGCATCCGAGGCAGGATTCGGACCCGCCGAGGCCACGCTTCCGCCCATCCTGAGGATCCCCGACGCGGTAGCGCTCGACACGTCCACGCCCGAACCTGCTGCTGCGGAGCCGGTATCGCCGACCGTCGTTCCCGATCAGACGCCGACAGCGACGGACTCGGAATGGACATTCCGAGCGGCCGTCGCTGCCGGTGTGGTGCTGATCGCCGGAGCGGTGGGATTCACCGTCCGGCGATCGATGCGCTCTCGCTAGAAGCTGGACCTAGGCGTTGCAGGAGTGGAGCCTGCGGAACGACTCAGGCGTTGCAGGAGTGGAGCCTGCGGAACGACTCAGGCGTTGCAGGAGTGGAGCCTGCGGAACGACTCAGGCGTTGCAGGAGTGGAGCCTGCGGAACGACTCAGGCGTTGCAGGAGTGGAGCCTGCGGAACGACTCAGGCGTTGCAGGAGTGGAGCCTGCGGAACGACCTATGCATCCAAGTCTGCTTCGACAAGTGCGACCACCTTGTCGTGTGCTGCCTGGTCGTCGCTGCTGACGGTGACTTCGGTGCCCTTGGTGGCGCCGAGCGTCATGATCATCAGGGCCGAACCTGCGTCCACCGGCTCCGAGTCGGCCACTGCGAGGGTGACGTCCACGCCGGCTTCGGCGACGGCGTCGGCGATCAGTGCTGCGGGTCGAGCGTGCAGACCGATCGAGGATCCGACGGCGACTGTGGTGCTGGGCATGTGGTGCTCCTTCGTAGTGGGGTTGTTGCGATCGTAGCGAGTGTCAGACGGTGGCGAGTGCGGGATCGAGTTCGGCGTCCGACGGGGCGTTCTTGCCCTTGACGAACTGCTTGGCGGAGACGACCAGGAACGCGGAGACGATGGTGCCCGCCGCCAGCGAGAGAATGAACCACAGGATGTTTCCGATCGCGAAGAACACGAAGATGCCGCCGTGGGGTGCGCTGAGGGTGACGTCGAACGCCATGATCATCGCGCCGGTCACTGCGCCGCCGGCCATCATCGAGGGGATGACGCGGAACGGGTCGGCTGCGGCGAACGGGATTGCGCCCTCGGAGATGAATGCAGCTCCCAGGAACCATGCAGCCTTGCCGTTCTCGCGCTCGGCTTCGGTGAACAGGCGTGCGCGAACGGTCGAGGCGAGTGCCATGGCCAGAGGCGGCACCATTCCTGCGGCCATGACCGCTGCCATGATGCGCAGCGATGCGGTATCGGTGACCGACAGGCCTGCGGTGGCGAATGCGTAGGCAGCCTTGTTGACCGGTCCACCGAGGTCGAAGCACATCATGAGGCCGAGAATGATGCCGAGGATGATGACCGAGGAACCGCTGAGGCCGTTGAGCCAGTCCGTGAGTCCGCTGGTGATCGCGGCGAGTGGCTTGCCGAGCAGCAGGAACATGATCGCGCCGACGATGAGGGTGGCGAACAGCGGAATGATGACGACGGGCATGAGGCCGCGCAGAACTGTGGGGATCTTCCACTTGCTGATCCACAGTGCGACGAAGCCGGCGATCAGGCCACCGACGAGACCGCCGATGAAGCCTGCACCCACCAGAACGGCCACCGCGCCTGCGGTGAATCCTGGTGCCAGACCTGGTCTGTCGGCAATGGCGTAGGAAATGTAGCCGGCCAGCGCGGGCACCAGGAAGCTGAAGGACAGTGCGCCGATCTGGAAGAGCACGGCACCGAGGTAGGCGGCGATTCCGCCTTCGGGCAGCGAGGTGATGGAGTTGTTGACGACGATATCCTCGGCGACATCCTTGATTTCGTATCCGCCGAGCAGGAAGCCCAGGGCGATCAGCAGGCCACCGGCGGCGACGAACGGGATCATGTAGCTGACGCCGGTGAGCAGGATCTGGCGGATGCGGGTGCCCCAGCCGAGTTCGCCTGCGGACTCGTTCGAGCCGGCCGCCACTGCGGTACCTCCGACGCGAGCTGCGTCCGGGTTCAGTGCAGCGCGTAGGGCTTCGGTGAGCATGACGTCGGGCTCGTTGATGGCGCGCTTGACGCCGGAGGAGATGACCGGCTTTCCGGCGAAACGCTCGCGGCCCTTGACGCCCACATCGGTGGCGAAGATGACTGCCTCGGCTCCGGCGATGATCGAGGGGTCCAACGGCGTGCTGCCGCTCGAGCCCTGGGTCTCGACGTGAACCGTGACTCCGGCTCGCTCACCGGCTGCGACGAGTGAATCGGCAGCCATGTAGGTGTGCGCAATTCCGGTGGGGCAGGCGGTGACTGCGACGATGTGCTTGGGCGCGGTGGCCTCGGCAGGGGTGGCGGCCGCGCTGTGCTTGGCAGTCGACACGGGAGCTGCCGCAGGGGTCGTCGCTGCGGGCTTGGCGGCAGGGTTGATGACACCGTCGACGAGGGTAACGATCTCGGCGGCCGAGGACGCGTTGCGCAGCGAGGTGACGAACTCCGGCTTGACCAGTGCGCGCGCCAGGCTCGAGAGCAACTTCATGTGCGCCGAACCGGCACCGGCCGGCGCTGCGATGAGGAAGACGAGGTCGGCCGGGCCGTCGGGGGCACCGAAATCGACCTTGGGGTTCAGCCGGGCGAATCCGAGCGAGGCCGAAGTGACCGCTTCGGAACGGCAGTGCGGGATGGCGATGCCGCCGGGCAGGCCGGTTGCCGACTGCGCTTCGCGGGCCAGAGCGGCGTCGCGCAGGGCATCGGTCTCGGTTGCGCGACCCGCGGAAGCCAGAACGCCTGCGAGGCGTTCGATGACGGCTTCCTTGGATTCGCCGAGATCGGCGTCGAGGAGGATCAGATCCTCGGCGATGATCTGCTGATCTTCGGTGGGGGTGGACATTGCGGGCTCCTAGAGACGGTTCGAAGAAGGGGAGAGCGTGGACGGGCTGACGGAGGTCGGGATGTCGAGCGCACGGACCGTCACCGAATTCGGGTGGGTCTGCTCGGGCAGTGGAAGCGTGGTGCCTGGAAGCGCGGTTGCTGCCGTTCCGTAGGCGACGGCGCGGCGAAGTTTGTCTGCGTCGGAACAGTCCTCGGCATCGGCGAGGATGTAGCCGGCGAGCGAGGAATCGCCTGCGCCGACCGTGCTGACCGCGGTGATCGGGGGCGGGCTGGCGTACCAGGAACCGTCCTCGGTGACCAGTACGGCTCCGGCACTGCCGAGAGTGGCCAGTACCGCGCCGACGCCTCGGCCGAGAAGGATCGTGCTGGCTGCGATGGCGGCCGTCGGATCACCCTGCGCCGCTGCGCTTTCCAGCTCTTCGGAATCGTACCCGGTAAGTTGGGCGAGTTCCTCGGAATTGGGTTTGATCAGATCGGGTGCCGACGCCGGGAAGGCCGCAGCGAGTGCGAGCAGTGGCTCGTCGGAGGTGTCCACGGCAACTTTCGCCGACGTGGCACGCAGGGCAGTGACGAGCTCGGCATACCAGTCGACGGGGAGGCCCGGCGGAAGCGAACCGGAGAGAACCACCCATTCGGCATCGACTGCGAGAGAGAGGATCCGCTCCCGCAGCTCCGCGCGGGTCCGCTCCGACACCGTGGCACCGGGCTCGTTGATCTTGGTGGTGGTGCCACCGACCTCGCTCACCGTGATGTTGGTCCGTGCCGGACCCGACGTCGGAACCGCGGAATACCGCACTCCCTTCGCGGCCATAGCGTCGAGCAGGGGGTCTCCGGTGTTTGCCGGGAGCACCGCAAGGGCCTCGACTCCCGATCCGCCGAGTACGCGAGCGACGTTGACGCCCTTGCCTCCCGGGTCGGTGGCCGACGTCGATGCCCGGTGTACGCCGCCGCGGACGAGCGGCGTGTCGAGTGTGACCGTCCGGTCCATGCTCGGGTTGGCCGTGAGTGTGACCATCATGCGATCACCACCTCGATTCCTTTGTCGCTGAGTTTTTTACGGTCGTTGGTCGAGATGTCGCTGTCGGTGACGATGACATCGATGGAGCCCACTCGGGCGAAGCTGACCAGGTGCTCGCGGCCGATCTTCGACGAATCCGCTAGCACCACAACGTGGTTCGCCGCCTCGACCATGGCACGCTTGACTGCTGCCTCGTCGCTGTCGGGAGTGGACAGTCCGTGCCCGACGCTGATGGCGTTGGTGCCGATGAACGCGACGTCCACACGGAGCCATTCGAGGGCGCTCAGCGCTTCGTCGCCGACAGCCGCCTGAGTGGTCCCACGTACCCGACCGCCGAGCAGTCGAAGGCTGACACTCGGCATCGTCGCGGCGCGAGCGGCGATCGGGACCGAGTTGGTCACCAACGTCAGTTCGCGATCGTGAGGAAGCAAACCGGCGAGTCGGCCCGTTGTGGTGCCGCCATCGAACACGGCGCTGCCCCCTACCGGCGGCAGGAAGGACAGCGCGGCGGCCGCGATCGCGTCCTTCTGCTCGGCGCGGGTGAATTCGCGTTCCGAGACGCCCGGTTCGAGTGTGGTCAGCGCCGATGCCGGTACTGCTCCACCGTGGACGCGGCGCACGACGCCCATTCGATCGAGGGTGGCGAGGTCGCGTCGCACAGTTTCTGTGGTGACGCCGTAGGTGGCAGAGAGATCGTTGACGGAGACGCGTCCATGGGTGCTGATCAGTTCGGCTATGGAGTGCTGTCGTTCTTCTGCGTACACCTGCGTCTCCTTCCATGTTGATGTTGCTTTATGTTGTTTTACGCCCGTGTGTGTTGACATGTCAAGACTTTGGAGTAATCTCGGTCACAACACAGGCGAGAAATTGAGTGCGCCACAGCTCGCCGAACAGTACGAAGACCTTTTGTTCACGCAGGATTCGAGGAGGACCACATGACGGGATCGGTTAGCACCGCTTCGACCGGACACTCAGACACGACAGTCGACGCTGCCGGGACCGGAGCAGCGCAGACCACGCTGCACGGCACGCCTGTCGTGCCCGGCGTCGGATACGGCCGAGTGATCCGCCCCGGTGCCCGTCCCGCCATCCCAGCCGACACCGGCGAGGTGGCCGAGGCGGATCGAGGTGCCGAGAAGGACGTCTTCGACGCCGCAGCGAACGCCGTCGCCGCTCGACTGCGTGGTCGCGCGGAGCTGGCGACCGGCGCTGCCTCGGAAGTACTGTCGGCCAACGCCGCGATGGCAACGGACCGCGGTTGGCTCGGAGCTGCGCGCGCCTCGATCGCCAAGGGCAGTTCGGCCGTCACCGCAACGGCGGCGGCGACCGAGAAGTTCGCCGCGATGTTCACCCAGCTCGGCGGTCTGATGGCCGAGCGCGTGACCGATCTGCGCGACATCCGCGATCGCGTCATCGCCGAGATCCTCGGCGTTCCGGAGCCCGGTGTTCCGGTGCCGGACGAACCGTCGGTGCTGTTCGCCGACGACCTGGCACCCGCCGACACCGCTGGCCTCGACCCTGCGCTGATCGTGGGACTGGCCACCTCGCTGGGCGGTCCGACCAGTCACACCGCGATCATCGCGCGCCAGCTGGGCATTCCCTGCATCGTTGCCGTGGCCGGCCTCGACGACATCGCCGCGGGTACGAACGCATCGGTCGACGGCACCAGCGGCCGCATCGAACTCGAGCCCGACGCCGAGTCGGCTCGCGCCGCCGTCGTCTCTGCCCGCGACGAGCTGGACCGAGTGTCCCAGTGGGTCGGCCCCGGTACCACCGCCGACGGCCATGCGGTCGACATTCTGGCCAACGTCCAGGACGGTGCCGGTGCTCGCGCAGCACGGTCCAGCGCAGCGGACGGCGTCGGACTGTTTCGTACCGAACTATGCTTCCTCGACCGCGACTCCGAACCCACCGTCGACGAGCAGGCCGAGATCTACGCCCAGGTACTCGACGCGTTCGCGGGCAAGAAGGTCGTCGTGCGAACTCTCGACGCAGGCTCGGACAAGCCACTTCGGTTCGCCACGCATCCCGACGAAGCCAACCCGGCACTGGGCATCCGCGGCATCCGCATCGCCGAGGCCGACCGAGGGATTCTGTACCGCCAGCTCGACGGCATCGCAGCGGCCGCCAAGGCGACCGACTCCTTCCCGTGGGTGATGGCTCCGATGATCGCGACCGCGCTGGAGGCGAAGGACTTCGCCGCCGACGTGCGCGAGCGCGGACTCACCCCCGGCGTCATGATCGAGATCCCCGCCGCCGCTCTGCTCGCCGAACACATCCTCGAGCACGTCGACTTCCTGTCGATCGGCACCAACGACCTGGCTCAGTACACGATGGCCGCCGACCGTATGTCCGCTCAGCTCGCCGGCCTGACCGATCCGTGGCAGCCGGCCGTATTGGCACTCGTGGCGCACACCGCGGCCGCGGGAGCCAAGGCGGGCAAGCCTGTTGGTGTCTGCGGTGAGGCCGCTGCCGATCCGCTTCTGGCCTGCGTGTTGGTCGGACTCGGCATCACCTCGCTGTCAGCGGCATCGGCTGCCGTCGCGCACGTGGGGTCGAAGCTGGCGACGGTCACGCTCGATCAGTGCAAGGAAGCGGCCGCCGCAGCCCTGAAGACGGACAGCACCGCCGCTGCCCGCGAGGCAGTGAGCGCGATCCTCGGCTGATCCAATAGTGTTGCCTTCCATCATGAGAACTCTGGGTTGGACGCTGCACGGAAACGGAAAGACCGTCGAAGCCGGGGCGGTGGTCTCGCCCGACGAACGATTGACGTGGCCACGCACCATCGGTATCGGAATGCAGCACGTCGTCGCGATGTTCGGTGCGACACTGCTGGTTCCGACGATCACCGGATTTCCGGTCTCGACGACGCTGCTGTTCTCGGGCATAGGAACGGCGCTGTTTCTCGTCATCACCCGAGGGCGTGTTCCCAGCTATCTGGGTTCGTCCTTCGCTTTCCTGGCCCCGCTCGGTGCCACCCAAGCGAACGGACCCGCCGCCCAACTCGGAGCGGTTCTGTGTGTCGGCGTCGTATTGGCAGCCGTCGGCCTCGTGGTGAAGTTCGCGGGCCAACGGGTACTCGACGCGGCCATGCCGCCCGTCGTGACCGGTGCCGTCGTCGTGCTGATCGGGCTGAACCTGGCACCGGCCGCCACCACGTCGTTCGAGGCACAGCCGCTGATCGCAGCCGTCACCCTGATCGCGATTCTGTTGGCGACGGCTCTCGGACCCGGTTTGATCGGGCGACTCGGAATTCTGCTCGGTGTCGTCGTGGGTTGGGTGTTCGCCGCCGTCACGGGGGGAATCGCGCAAGCGCGTCTCGACGCACTGAGCGCGGCGAGCTGGATCGGTCTGCCCGAGTTTCGTGGTCCGTCCTTCGAGCTGTCGGTGATCCTCGTGGCGCTGCCCGTGGTGATCGTCCTCGTCGCCGAGAACGTGGGGCACGTCAAAGCCGTCGCCGCGATGACCGGCAAGAACCTCGACGACGTGGCCGGTGACGCATTGATCGCCGACGGGCTGGCGACGACACTCGCGGGAGCCGGCGGCGGTTCGGGAACCACTACCTACGCAGAGAACATCGGCGTCATGGCCGCCACTCGCGTCTACTCGACCGCCGCGTACTGGGTCGCGTCGATCACCGCGATGGTGCTCGCGTTCTCGCCCAAGTTCGGTGCACTGATCTTCACCGCGCCCGACGGGGTCATCGGCGGCGCAACCCTGGTGCTGTACGGACTCATCGGGCTGCTCGGCGTACGCATCTGGACCGACGCGAAGGTCGACTTCACCGATCCGGTCAATCTCACGGTCGTCGCTGCGGCGCTCGTCGCCGGAATCGGTGATCTGACACTGTCCGTCGGATCGGTCGAGCTCGGCGGTATCGCCTGGGGTTCGGTGGGCATCCTTCTCGGCTACCCGATCGTCTCGGCGCTCGCGAGGAGTGCAGGCACACGAGGTCGTTAGCGAGGTCGGTCACGGATCGCGCGCGTTTTGGTCATCGACCGACCCGACACCGCGGACGTAGTGTTTCCCTGTGACGTCAGTCGTACCGGCGACCGAGATCCGTAGAGATTTCGCGTGGTCGCTGCCGGTATGCACCGAACAAGGAGACATTCGTGGAACGCACACTTTTCGAGCCCGAGCACGAGCTGTTCCGGGAGTCGTACCGGAAATTTCTCGATCAGCATGTAGCGCCGAACCACGCGAAGTGGGAAGAGCAGAACATCGTCGATCGCGGCGTCTGGGTCGAGGCCGGTAAGCAGGGCTTCCTCGGAACGGCAGCGCCCGAGGAGTTCGGCGGCGGCGGAGTCAAGGACTTTCGCTACAACGCCATCGTCACCGAGGAAACCACCCGCGGCGGGTACAGCGGTATCGGGTTCACCCTGCACAACGATGTCGTCGCGCCGTACCTGATCGATCTTGCGAACGACGAGCAGAAGCAGCGCTGGCTCCCCGGATTCTGCTCCGGCGAACTGATCACGGCGATCGCGATGACCGAGCCGGGCACCGGAAGCGACCTGCAGGGCATCAAGACCAAGGCCGTACGTGACGGTGACGACTGGGTGCTCAACGGCTCGAAGACGTTCATCACCAACGGAATCAATGCCGATCTGGTGATCGTCGTGGCCTGCACCGACCCCGAGAAGGGCGCACAGGGCTTCAGCCTGCTGGTCGTCGAACGCGACATGCCCGGATTCGAGCGAGGCCGCAACCTGGACAAGATCGGCATGAAGGCCCAGGACACCGCCGAACTCAGCTTCACCGACGTTCGCGTGCCCGCCGCCAACCTGCTCGGCGACGAGGGCATGGGCTTCATCTACCTGATGCAGAACTTGCCCCAGGAGCGGCTCTCCATCGCCGTCGTCGCTGCCGCGGCGATGGAATCGGCGCTGGACATGACCATTCAGTACTGCCGTGACCGCAAGGCGTTCGGAAAGTCGATCGGCAAGTTCCAGAACACGCGCTTCGTGTTGGCGGAGTTGGCCACCGAAACCACCGCCACCCGCATCATGGTGGACAAGTTCATCGAACTGCTCAACGCAGACAAGTTGACCGTCCAGGAAGCCGCGATGGCGAAGTGGTGGACCACCGAGAATCAGGTCAAACTGATCGACAGGTGTCTGCAGCTGCACGGTGGCTACGGCTACATGAAGGAATACCCGATCGCCAAGGCGTACATGGACTCCCGTGTGCAGACTATCTACGGCGGCACCACCGAGATCATGAAGGAGATCATCGGCCGCGGATTGAATCTGTGATCCGCTGATCCGAGGAATGCGAAGGGCCGCAGCACATGTGCTGCGGCCCTTCGCATGTCACTACGGTGACGATCCCTACAGCTTGCGCATCACGGTGACGACCTTGCCGAGGATCGCGGCGTTGTTGCCCGGAATCGGCTCGAACAGCGGATTGTGCGGCAGCAGCCACACCTCGCCCTTGGACCGCTTGAACGTCTTGACGGTGGCCTCCCCGTCGATCATCGCAGCGACGATGTCACCGTTGTCCGCCACGGACTGCTGACGAACCACCACCCAGTCGCCGTCGCAGATGGCCGCGTCGATCATCGATTCACCGACCACCTTGAGCAGGAACAGCGAACCCTGACCGACCAGCTCGCGGGGGAGCGGGAACACGTCCTCGACGGCCTCCTCGGCCAGAATCGGGCCGCCTGCAGCGATCCGGCCCAGCACCGGCACGAACGTCGGGGTCGGCAATCGATCCTGATCCTCCGATGCCTGCGATCCGTCGACCGCCGCGGCAGCCTGATCGGCCTGCACCTCGTCGAGACCGCGGACATCGACGGCGCGGGGGCGGTTGGCGTCGCGCCGGAGGAAGCCCTTGCGCTCGAGGGTGCGGAGTTGGTGAGCGACGGACGAGGTCGACGTCAGACCGACCGCGTCACCGATCTCCCGAATGCTCGGTGGGTAACCGCGCTCGGTGACCGAAGCGCGAATGACCTCGAGTACCTTCCGCTGCCGCTCGGTCAGACCCGCACTGATGTCGGTGCCGACTTCCATGGCCTTGGATGTCGGTTCCGCGGCCGGCTTGCCCGCTGCGGCCTTCGGTGCGGTGGCCCTGGCTCCGGTCGTCTTGGAACCGGTCGTCGTGGAACGCGTGGTCGACCTCGTCGAGGTCTCGTCCTTCATGCTGTCGGCCTCCTGCTGGTGTCCTGGATCCGGTCTGCGGGGTAGGTCTGCGCGGACTGGAGTTGATGGTGTCGACTCGTGTGGCGTGTGGTTTCTGACACGAATCTAGCGTGTATCAGCTGTTGAATCAAACATCTGTTCGACTCGTGTCGCGTTTTCTGCAGACATTGTCGGAGGCTCGTGATAGAACTTCGAACAAGCGTCCATCGAACGCCTGATCGAACAATCGATCCAACGAGCGAAGACGAGGTTCCGATGACCATCATCACCGATCGCCCCACCGCCGCCGGTGTCCGTGCCCGATCCACTGTCGTCGAGCGTCGTCGCCGGGCGCGTCCGGTGTTGCACGGGCTCGCCACGCAACCGGGCCCGTGCCTGCCCGTCCTGGACCCGTCGTGGACCGACGTCACCGATCGCGAGGTGGCCGATCGCGAGTTCGACGCGACCTCGGCGCACTTCGCGAGCCAGCCTGTTCGGATTCGATCGCTGATGTTGTGGATGTTGGCGGTCCTGGTCGTCGCGGGCGGACTGATCGGCATTGCGAACCTGCGGGCCGTTGCCCCCGAGGCCGGCGCGCAACCGGCGGGTGTGGTCGAGGTGCACGACGGAGCTGTCGTCGAGTACACGCCCGGCAGATGACCACCGGCCCCGTCGGGTTCGAGAAGACTGAGTATCCTCGACAGACTGCCCCGATGTGCGTGCTCGTCGTCGGAGCATCGGCTACGACGGAGGATCCCTCATGCATTGCCCGTTCTGCAGGCATCCCGACTCACGCGTGGTCGACTCGCGTGAGATGGACGAGGGGCAAGCAATCCGGCGGCGTCGCTCCTGCCCTGAGTGCGGTCGTCGATTCACGACTGTCGAGGCTGCCGTGCTCGCAGTCGTGAAGCGCAGCGGCGTCACCGAGCCGTTCAGCCGCGAGAAAGTCGTCAAGGGAGTCCGACGTGCCTGCCAGGGCAGAGATGTCGACAACGACGCGCTGAACCTGCTGGCACAGCAGGTCGAGGACGCCATCCGTGCAGCGGGATCCGCGGAGATCCCCAGCAACGAAGTGGGGTTGGCCATACTCGGTCCGCTCCGCGATCTGGACGAAGTGGCTTACCTGCGCTTCGCTTCCGTCTACCGCTCGTTCAGCTCGGCCGAGGACTTCGAGAAGGAAATCCACGAACTGCGCAAGCACCGCGAGTCCGCCGACATCGACTGACAGTCCCGCCCGTCAACGACTCTGGTCCGAGATCGCCTTCTCGATGCGCTTCTCCGATACCGGATACGCCGTGCGAATGCCCTGGGCGAACAGTCCGACGCGCAGTTCCTCGATCATCCAGAACAGCTCCTGTACCCCGGAACTGTTCTTTCTGCTTTCCGGAAGCGAATCCAACAGTCGTCCGTACGAGGCGTACACCCGATCGAGTACGTCCATCGCCGCCGCGTCCCGGCCTGCACTGCTCGGCAGCGTCGCCAACCGCTTCGTCGCAGCGGCCAGATAGCGCGGCAGGTCCGCCAATCTGCGAGAACCGAACTCGGTGACGAACCCGCGAAAGATCAAGCCGTCGAGCTGTTCCCGAACATCGTCCGCCGGCTCACCCGAGGAGGAGTGCAGTTGCGCGGACAGTGCCAGGGCAGCGGTCAACACCGGGCGAACCAGGGCCAGCACCGCGGCGGTACGCTGCGGAACCTCCGCGTCGACGAGTGCCCTGAGCTTGTCGAAGGCCTCGGGATCGCGTACCGGTCCACCGTGCGCATCCATCGCTTCCTCGACCGCCAGAGCCCGGCATTCTTCGAGGAGCGCATCGACTCCGCCGTACGGATTCTGGCCCAGGGCAAGGCGTTCGGCGGTCGGTAGTCCGGCCAGCAATGCCTTGGTTCCCTTCGGTACCGTCGACAGCAGCAGGGCTCGGGTTCCCGACCGCATCGCGGCCCGCGCCTCGGCGGGGGTGCTGAGGACCCGCACCGCGACGCCCGGTCCCTCGGGTACCAACGCCGGGTAGCCGGTGACCTTCTGTCCGGCCACTTCTCTGGTGACCGTCGACTCCAACCGGCCGAGCGTGCCCGAAGTCCAGGCCAGCGAGGGCGCGCGTTCCGCGTCACCCACCGCACTCGCCACCTGGCGACCGACCTCCCCGGACAGTTCGGTGCGCAGAACGGTCAGATCCTTGTTGCTGCCCAACACCTTTCCGGACGGGTCGACGGCCGCGAACGTCATCCTCAGGTGCTCGGGCAGTGCCGCAACATCGAAGTCCTTCGCCGTGATGTGGCACTGCGCAGCCCGAGACAGCTCACGTGCCAAGGCCGTCACCAGAGTTTCCGCGCGCGGCTTCATGACCGCCAACGCCGCGGCCGCGAAGTCGGGAGCCGGGACGACGTTGCGGCGCAGTGCCTTCGGCAGTGTCTTGATCAGAGCGGTCACCAATTCGCCGCGCATCCCCGGGACCAGCCAGTCGAAGCCCACCGGCTGTACCTGAGCGAGCAGCGCGATCGGAATACGAGCGGTGACTCCGTCGGCAGCGGTACCCGGCTCGAACTGATACGTCAGGGGGAACTGGATCTCGCCCTGTCGCCATGCGTCGGGATACGCCCCGGTCAGTACCGAGGCCGCGTCGGAGTTGACGACGGTGTCGGTGGTGAAGTCGAGTAGGTGCGGGTCCTGTCTGCGGGCCTTCTTCCACCAGGTGTCGAAGTGCCTCGCCGACACCGCCTCCGGGGCGATGCGTGCGTCGTAGAAGTCGAAGAGAGCATCGTCGTCGACCACGATGTCTCGTCGCCGTGCGCGATGTTCGAGTTCACCCACGTCGTCGAGCAGAGCCCGGTTCTTGTGGAAGAACGCGTGCTGGGTCTTCCATTCACCCTCCACCAGCGCATGTCTGATGAACAGCTCTCGGGACGCCTCGGCGTCGATGCGGTGGTAGTTCACCGGACGTTGCGTCACCAACGGAATGCCGTACAGCGTCACCCGTTCGTAGGCCATCGCCGATTCCCGCTTGATGGACCAGTGCGGTTCCGAGTACGTCCGCTTGACCAGGTGCGGTGCCAACCGCTCGGCCCACTCTGGCTCGATGCGAGCAGCCATCCGGCCCCACAGGCGTCCGGTCTCGACCAGTTCGGCGGCCATGACCCAGCGCGGGGGCTTCTTGAACAGACCCGACCCGGGGAAGATGGCGAAGTGAGCTCCGCGCGCGCCGAGGAACTCGCGCTTGTCGCCCTCCCTGAGGCCGACGTGCGAGAGCAACCCGGACAGTAGCGACTGATGCAGTGCGGTCTCGGTGGAGTCGGCGTCGGGCACCGTCCACCCGAGCCCGCGGGTGATCTGACGCAGCTGGCCGTGCAGATCCTGCCACTCGCGAATCCGTAGATAGTGCAGGAACTCGGTGCGGCACATGCGTCGGAACTGGTTGGAGGACAATTCGTTCCGCTGTTCGCGCAGATAGGTCCAGAGCTTCACGTACGCGAGGAAGTCGGAGTTCTCCACCGCGAAACGCGCATGCTTCTCGTCCGCCGCTTGCTGATGCTCGGCCGGCCGCTCCCGAACGTCCTGAATCGACAAGGCGGCCACGACCACCAACGCGTCGCGCAGAGAGCCGTTGCCGTTGGCCTCGACGAGCATCCGCGCCATCCGAGGATCGACCGGTAGTGCCGAGAGTTCACGGCCGATGGGGGTGAGCTCCGCGGTGCCGTCCTTGGTGGCAGGTTTGAGCGCCCCGAGTTCCTCGAGCAGTCCGATGCCGTCCCTGATGCTGCGCGGATCGGGCGGTTCGACGAACGGGAACGCATCGATCTTGCCCAGCCCGAGTGCGGTCATCTGCAGGATCACCGACGCCAGGTTGGTACGCAGAATCTCCGGCTCGGTGAACTGCGGACGCGACTCGAAATCCTCTTCGGAATACAACCGGATGCAGATGCCGTCGGCAACGCGGCCACAGCGGCCGGCCCGCTGCCGCGCCGATGCCTGGGAGATCGGCTCGATGGGGAGCCGCTGAACCTTGGTTCGCAACGAGTATCGCGAGATTCGGGCCGTACCCGGGTCCACCACGTAGCGGATGCCGGGGACCGTCAGCGACGTCTCCGCAACGTTCGTCGAGAGCACCACGCGCCTGCCCGAGTGCGGTGAGAACACTCGATGCTGCTCGGCCGCAGAGAGTCTCGCGTACAGCGGAACGATCTCGGTGTTGCGCAGATTGCGGTCGTTCAACGCATCGGCGGTGTCGCGAATCTCGCGTTCCCCCGACAGAAATACAAGAATGTCGCCGTCGCCCTCGGCCATCAGCTCGTCGACGGCCTGGCAGGTCGCGTCGACGGGGTCGAGGTCGATCGTCGTGTCTCCGGCGTCGACAGTCAGTGGTCGATAGCGCATTTCGACCGGGAACGTGCGGCCGGAGACCTCGATGATCGGCGCGGGCACGCCGTCCCGTGCGAAGTGCTGAGCGAACCGTTCGGGATCGATCGTCGCCGAGGTGATGACGATCTTCAGGTCGGGTCTGCGGGGGAGAAGCTGCGCGAGGTAGCCCAGGATGAAGTCGATGTTGAGGCTGCGCTCGTGGGCCTCGTCGATGATCAGGGTGTCGTACTGACGGAGCAGTCTGTCTCGCTGGATCTCCGCCAGCAGGATGCCGTCGGTCATCAGCTTGACGAGGGTCGAATCCGAGGACTGGTCGGTGAATCTCACCTTGTAGCCGATGGATTCACCCAGTGGTTCGCCCACCTCCTCGGCGATGCGCTCGGCCACGGTACGCGCGGCGAGCCGACGGGGCTGCGTGTGACCGATCGAGCCCCGGATCCCGCGCCCCAGTTCGAGGCAGATCTTGGGAATCTGAGTGGTCTTGCCGGATCCGGTCTCGCCGGCGACGATGACCACCTGGTGCTCGGCGATGGCCGCTGCGATGTCGTCCTTGCGAAGACTGACCGGAAGTGACTCGGGAAATTCGAGGGTGGGGACCGCAGCTCGGCGATTGGCGACCACGGTTTCGGCGCGGGCGATGTCGCGGTCGAGAGCGGCGAATGCGTCGTCGGTGCGAGCCTTGTCCAGTCGTCGCCGCAGCCGGTTCTCGTCGCGGATGGTGACCTGGGCCAGACGTGTGGCGAGAGCGCGACGCTGAACGGACGGATTCGAGGTAGACATACTCGGACCAGGATATCCGTATCGGCAGTGCCGCCGAATGCAGGCCGTGACTGTGCCAGGATCGCCGCATGAGCATCTCGCAGGATGTGATCGGCCCAGCGCGCACTCCCGTACCGATCAGGACGTTGCGCGTGCTGTTCGCAGTGCTCACTGCCTCGGCACTGATCTCGATCGTCGTGGACGGTCTCGCGTCCCCGACGTTCTCGTTGGCCAACTATTTCAGCTACTTCACCGTCATGAGCAACGTGCTGACGGTGCTGGTGTTGACGGTTGGGGGTGTCATCGATCCACGGGCAGCACACTGGCAGCTCATCCGTGGTGCCGTCACCCTGTACATGGTCATCACCGGAATCATCTACGCAGTACTGCTGGCGAACATCGATGTGGGCGTGGCGGATCCGTGGACGAACAACGTGGTGCATCGCATCATGCCCGTCGTCCTGCTGATCGACTGGATCCTCACACCACCGCGACGGCAGATCTCGGAATCGCGCAGCCTGACATGGCTGCTGTTTCCGCTTCTCTACGGGATCTACACTCTCGTCCGTGGGCCCGTTGTCGATTGGTATCCCTACCCGTTTCTCGACCCACGGGTCCAGGGCTACCTCGCGCTCGTGATCGGCTTGCTGGTTCTCACCGTCGCCTTCGCGCTGATGGCTCTTGCGGTCGGTGCACTCGGGCGGATCGCCGGACGGTGGAGGTACGGATCGGGCTCGGCCGGATCCACGTGACTACTGTGTACCGCATGTCTTCTGCCACCGGAACCACACACTCTTCCGCGCTCTGGCACGGATTCGCCGATATGGGTGCCGTCACGGCCGGCGGCCCGTTCGTCGTCTCTCGCGGTGAAGGTGCCTACATCTACGACCACGCGGGCACCGAGTACCTCGACGCGACCGCGGGCCTGTGGTTCACCAATGTCGGCCACGGCCGTCGTGAGATCGCCGACGCCGTTGCGACGCAGTTGAGCTCGATCGCCCACTACTCGAACTTCGGTGACTTCGTACCCGAGACCACACTCGCGCTCGCCGATCGTCTCGCCGCGATCGCCCCGGTACCGGGCAGCAAGATCTTCTTCACCTCGGGTGGCTCGGACTCCATCGATACCGCCGCGAAACTCGCGCGGCGCTACTGGGTGGAAATGGGTCGACCGAGCAAGAAACTGATCGTCGGTCGGCAGAAGGCCTACCACGGGATGCACGTCGCGGGCACCGCGCTCGCCGGCATTCCGGTGAACAAGGAGCACTACGGCGAGCTCATGTCCGACGCCCGAACGGTGGCGTGGGACGACGCGAAGTCTCTGCTGGCGCTGATCGAGGAGGTCGGTGCCGAGAACGTGGCCGCATTCTTCTGCGAGCCCGTCATCGGTGCAGGCGGAATCTACCTCCCACCGGAGGGCTACCTGCGCGAGGTGCGGCAGATCTGCCGCGACAACGACGTACTGTTCGTCGCGGACGAGGTCGTCACCGGATTCGGCCGGATCGGCGGCAGCTGGTTCGCCTCCACCCGATTCGAGCTCGAACCGGACCTGATGACGACCGCCAAGGGCCTGACGTCCGGATACGTACCGATGGGTGCTGTGTTCATCGCCCCGACGATCGCCGAACCGTTCTTCGCGGGCGGCGTGTGGTGGCGGCACGGGTACACCTACGGTGGCCATGCCGGTGCGGCCGCGGCGGCGATGGCCAACCTCGACATCATCGAGCGCGAGGAACTGCTGTCACACTCGAAGCGCATCGAGGCGGCGTTGCACACCCACCTCGCGCCACTGGCCGCACACGAGCGGGTGTCGGAGATCCGCAGCGGAATCGGTGCGGTTGCCGCCGTGCAGCTCGCCGACCCGGCCGAGGCATTGCCCTTCGTCAAGACGCTTCGAGCGCACGGCGTTTCCAGCCGCGCGGCCGGTCAGGGTGCGATGCAGATCTCGCCGGCATTCGTCATGACGAACGCCGAGATCGAAGAGCTGGCCGCGCGAATCCTCAGCGCGCTCGGCTGAACCGGAGCCTGCTCAGCAGCTGCTTGCCGCGCGAGAGCGGGGGAGCAGCTGCCGGCTGCGGCTCGTCGGAGATGGCGGCGAAACGCCGGTGCAGCTGATCACGCACTTCCTCGGGCGCATACGAACGACGCTTGCGTTCGGAACGGACCACCAACGCCCCGGTGGCCGCGACACCGACCATCCCGGCGAGACCGAGGGCCTTCCACACGTTCATCCGGCCACCGTACCGTCACGAGATCTAGGGTGTGGACCATGAATCCGTCGCGAATCAGCCTCGATACCGCAGTCGAGGCCACCAGAACGGGCGACATCTGGATCTTCCGCGGACAGTCGAACGCCGATCGCGCTATCCAGGCACTGACCAACAGTCCCGTCAATCACGTCGGAATGGCCGTCGTGATCGACGACCTGCCGCCGCTGATGTGGCACGCCGAACTGGGAAAGTCGTTGCAGGACATGTGGAGCGGAAATTTTCAACGCGGCGTTCAGCTGCACGATCTGCGTGCGGCCGTCACCCAATGGGCCACGAAGTACGAACAGCGTTGTTGGTTGCGACAATTGGACGGATACCTGGGTCGTTCCGCAGGCTCCACTCCGTCCGTGACGACAGCGCAGGAAGACGCCCTGCTGCGCACCATCGCCCGCATGGACGGAACGGCCTTTCCGACCACTGCGGCGCTCGCCGGACGATGGTTCCGGGGCCGAGTCCCCACACTGCGTCGCAGCCGACGCGAGGGAGCCGCCCTCGAAACCGCCTACTGCGCCGAGGTGGTAGCCATGACCTACGACGCGATGGGTCTGCTCACCGGCAACAAGAAGGCCAACTGGTTCGACCCCGGCAAGTTCTGGAGCGGCGACCGGCTCCCGCTCGCCGACGGAGTTCGTCTGGGCGAGGAAATCGAAGTGGACGTACCCGTCACACGCTGATCGACGCGTCCGCCGCGGTGCGTCCGCCCAGTTCCACCCAGCCGTCGTCGAAGGTGGTGTGCAACCGAGATCCGGCTCCCTGCACGATGTTCAGACTCCGACCGAGTTCGCCGGTCAGCCGGACGGCGGCAGCACCGGTCGCCTCGTCCTCGGCGATACCCATCATCGGGGCGAACATGCGCGAGCGCAGTGCGCCGTGCTCTTCGTCGGTCCAGGCCCAGACGTAATGGTGCCCACTGTCGTACGCACTCGGGTCTGCTGCCGCCACCTCGGCCGCATCGTTGACCTGATGGAAGGTGAACTGCGGAGTCCAATCGGCGCGGGCGCGAACCCAGGTGTACTCGCCGTCGTAGCGGATGTTCAACGGTGCGGCGGGGACGGTGAGCACACCGACCGGATGTCCCTGCTCGCGCAGCCACCACGAGAGTCCGACAGTGGGATGCCCGGCGAAGGGCAGCTCCACGGCGGGGGTGTAGATGGTGGCCGACGCCGTACCGGACTCGGTTCGATCGACGAACACCGTCTCGCTGAAGCCGAGCTCGGTGGCGAACTGCTGCCTGTCCGCCTCCTCGACATCGCCTTCGGCCACGATGCCGAGGGGGTTGCCGAACCTACCGTCGGCATCGGTGAACACTCGGACGACGGACACGTCGGTAGCCATGCTCGGACGCTACCAAACGCCGAACGAGGGACCCGCGGCCGCGGATCCCTCGTTCGGTGAACAGATCGAGTCGAAGCTCAGACGGAGGCACCGTCGAGGATTCGGCCTGCTTCGATCGCCTGCGCAACACCCGCGACGATCGACGCGGCGCGGATGGCCTCGAAGATCGTCTCGCGGTCGACGCCCTCGGCACGCAGAGTCTTCTCGTGTGCCTCCAGGCAGTGGTTGCACCCGTTGACGGCCGACACCGCGAGCGACCACAGCTCGAAGTCGGCCTTGTCCACGCCGGGGTTGCCGATGATGTTCATGCGCAGGCCGGCGCGCAGATCGTCGTACTTACCGTCCAGGTATCCCTTGGTTCGGTAGAAGACGTTGTTCATGCCCATGATCGACGCGGCACCGAGTGCCGCGTTGTACGCCTCGGCCGACAGTGAATCGGCAGCGTCCTCGGCGATCTCCTTCAGCGTCGTTGCGGACTTCGACGCTGCGGCCACCGACAGCAGGGTGCCCCACAGCTGCTGCTCACTGAGCACCGTGGACCGGGCGATGGAACCGAGATTGAGCTTGAGGTCCTTGGCGTACTCGGGGACGGCGTTCTTGAGGTTGTCGATCGTCATGTCAGACGCTCGCCGTCAGCAGTTCGCCCGCGTCGATGGTGGGATCACCCTTCTTCCAGTTGCAGGCACACAGCTCGTCGGACTGCAGGGCGTCGAGAACTCGCAGGACCTCGTCCACGTTGCGGCCCACCGAGCCTGCCGTGACCGATACGAACTGGATCTCGTTGTTGGGGTCGACGATGAACGTGGCACGGTCGGCAACGCCGTCGGCGTTGAGAACGCCGGTGGCAGAAGCCAATTCGCGCTTGAGGTCCGACAGCATGGGGAAGGGAAGCGTCTTGAGCTCGTCGTGCTGTGCTCGCCACTGGAAGTGGACGAACTCGTTGTCGACCGACGCACCGAGAACCTGTGCATCGCGGTCCTCGAACTCCTCGTTCAGCTTGCCGAACGCGGCGATCTCGGTGGGGCAGACGAACGTGAAGTCCTTGGGCCAGAAGAAGACGATGCGCCACTTGCCTGCGTGATCGTCACTGGTGACGGTGGTGAAGTAGTCGTCGGGCTGCTGGGCGTTCACCTTGGACAGGTCTCCGCCGATGACGGCGGTCAGGTTGTATGAAGGGAACTGGTCGCCAATTGTCAACAGTGCCATGTGGTCTCCTCGTGTCGAATGATCGCGTCGGTTCCGTATGTGAGCAGTTGGGGTCGGTGGCGTGACTGCAGCCGTGCGAGCCCGGCCGACCGGTACGAGTGTGCCAAAAATGTTGTGAAAGGTAAACGTGATGAGTGGCACTACACTCATAGGCGTGACCGATCGAAGCTATCAGCCGACCCTGTCGCATCTGCGAGCCTTCGTAGCGATCGCGCGACATCGCCATTTCGGCACTGCAGCAACACAATCGAACATCAGCCAGCCGTCTCTGTCGCAGGCCCTGGCTGCGCTCGAGCAGGGGCTGGGGGTGCAGCTGGTCGAGCGCAGCACCCGCAGGGTGTTGCTGACGTCGGCCGGCAGTCAGTTGCTCGGTCGTGCCACTGCAGCACTCGAGGCCGTGGACGGATTGGTTGCTACCGCAGCAGGATTGGGCGGTCGTTTGACCGGTGGTATCCGGCTCGGAATCATTCCCACCGTGGCGCCGTACGTGCTTCCGGCAATGCTCCCGGCCGTGCGCGCCGAGTACCCCGATCTCGTGCCGAAGATAGTGGAAGATCACACCGCCCGACTGCTCGACGCACTCCGTTCCGGTGCACTCGACGTCGCCGTTCTCGCGCTGCCCTTCGCTGATCCGGGCTTGATCGAAGTACCCATGTACACAGAGGATTTCGTGCTCGCGCTCCCTGCCGAGCACGCCCTCGCGGGGCGTCGGGATCTGACGGTCACCGACCTCCGGGGCCTGCCTCTGCTCCTGCTCGACGAGGGGCACTGTCTGCGCGAGCAGACCCTGGACCTGTGCCGCTCGGTCGACATCGCGCCCGATGCGAGCGATACGCGGGCGACGTCGTTGACCACGGTGGTGCAGTGCGTTGCCGGAGGGCTCGGCCTGACGTTGCTGCCGCGCAGTGCCGTCGATGTCGAGGTCGCTCGTGCGGGCTTGTCCACCGCAGAGTTCGCGCACCCTGCTCCAGGCCGCACCATCGGTCTCGTGCACCGATCCACGAGTGCGCGCTCGGCCGAATACAGTGCGCTGGCAAGTCTTCTCGCCGCCGAGGTTCGCGCCGGCAACGCAGGTGGCCTCAGCCGGGCGTGATCACGATCTCGTCGAACACGATCTCGCCTGCCGCGTCGGACTCCGGCACATCGACGACGGCGTCGAGCGACCAGCCGTGGTCCCCGTCGGGGTCCTCCAACACCTGACGCACCGTCGTGGTTTCCGCACCGACGTTCAGGGTGAACAACGCGGGGCCGCGGGCCGATGGGCCGGTCCCGATCGAGCCGTACTCGGCGAAGAACGGTTCCAGTTCCGTCTCCCAGTCCGGGCCGTCGTCGAGTTCGTCGAGCGTATTCCACTGTCGGCGCGCCGCTAGGTCCACGCGGCGGAAGATCGCGTTGCGCGCGAGAATTCGGAAGGCCCGCGGGTTGGCCGAGATCGGACGTGGCACATCGGATCCGTACGCCTCCACGAGCGCTTCCGGCTCGGCACCGGGGTCGGTCAGGTTCTCCCACTCGTCGAGCAGGCTCGAATCCACCTGCCGGACGAGCTCGCCCAGCCACTCGGTGATGTCCTGTACCTCTTCGGTTCGAGACTCCGGCGGAACCGTCTGGCGCAGTGTGCGATAGGCGTCGGCGAGATAACGCAGGACGAGTCCCTCGGACCGCATCAAACCGTAGTGGCTGATCAATTCTGCGAACGTCATCGCGCGCTCGACCATGTCGCGCACCACGGACTTGGGTGACAGGCCGACCTCGGAGAGCCACGGGTGGGTGCCCCGATAGATCTCGAACGCCGGAACGAGCAGCTCTGCAAGAGGTTTCGGCCACGTGACCTCCTCGAGCAGCTCCATTCGCTCGTCGTACTCGATGCCGTCGGCCTTCATCTGCGACACCGCTTCGCCGCGCGCGGCGTGTTGCTGTGCCATCAGGATCTGACGCGGATCGTCGAGGGTCGATTCGATGATCGACACCACATCGAGTGCATGGGTCGGCGATTCGGCGTCGAGCAGATCGAAGGACGCGACCGCGAACGTCGACAGCGGCTGATTGAGCGCGAAATCCGGTTGCAGGTCCACCGTCAGTCGAGCATGTCGACCGTCGGGATCCGGCTCGTCGAGTTGCTCGACGATGCCCGCATCGACCAGACCGCGGTAGAGCGAGAGTGCCCGCAGAATGTGCTTGCGCTGAGCGGGCCGGGTCTCGTGATTGTCCTCGAGCAGGTGGCGCATGGCATGAAAGCAATTACCCGGCCGGGCAATGACATTGAGCAGCATGGCGTTGCTCACCGAGAATCGGGACGTGAGCGGCTCCGGGCTTGCGGCAATGATCCGCTCGAACGTCGGCTCGCCCCACGAGACGAAACCGTCGGGTGCCTTCTTGCGCTGCACGCGCTTGAGCTTCTTCGGATCGTCGCCTGCCTTTGCTACCAGACGCGCGTTCTCGATGTCGTGTTCGGGGGCCTCGACCACAACGGTGCCGAGGGTGTCGTAACCGGCGCGTCCCGCGCGGCCCGCGATCTGATGGAACTCGCGGGCCCGGAGCTTGCGAGTTCGAATGCCGTCGTACTTGGTCAGGCCGGTGAACAACACGGTACGAATGGGGACGTTGATTCCCACCCCCAACGTGTCCGTTCCACAGATCACCTTGAGCAGGCCGTCCTGCGCCAACTTCTCGACCAGCCGTCGATACTTGGGAAGCATGCCGGCGTGGTGCACCCCGATGCCGTGCCGAACCAGCCTCGACAGGGTCTTCCCGAAACCGGTGGTGAAGCGGAAGGCCCCGATGGCCTCGGCTATCTCGGCCTTCTCCTGCTTGGACGCGACGTTGACGCTCATCAGCGCCTGGGCTCGTTCGAGTGCCGCGGCCTGCGTGAAATGCACGACGTACACCGGCGCAAGATGCGTTTCCACCAGTTCTTCGATGGTCTCGCTGATCGGAGTGGTGACGTACGAGAACATCAGCGGAACCGGCCGTTCGGTGCCCGAGACGACGGTGGTCGTGCGTCCGGTACGTCGGGTCAGATCGTCCCGGAAGAACGAGACGTCGCCCAGCGTCGCAGACATCAACAGGAATTGCGCGTGCGGCAGCTCGATCAACGGCACCTGCCAGGCCCACCCTCGATCGGGCTCGGAGTAGTAGTGGAACTCGTCCATGATCACCTGGCCGATATCTGAGCCGGCACCCTGACGCAGGGCGAGGTTCGCGACGATCTCGGCGGTGGCGCAGATGATCGGTGCACCGGAATTGACCGACGCGTCGCCGGTCATCATGCCGACGTTCTGGGCACCGAAGATCTCGCACAGGGCGAAGAACTTCTCGCTGACGAGTGCCTTGATCGGCGCGGTGTAGAAGCTGCGAATGCCTGCGGCCATCGCCGCGTAATGGGCTCCGATGGCCACCATCGACTTACCCGATCCGGTCGGCGTCGCGAGGATGACGTTGGAGCCGGAGACCAGCTCGATGAGAGCTTCCTCCTGTGCGGGATACAGGGTCAGGCCGCGATCGGCAGTCCAAGTGGTGAAGGTGTCGAACAGGACGTCCGGATCCACGCCGTCGGACCGAGCGGCGGCGGCATCGGGAATCAGTTCGGTGAGAAGCACCCCTACAGGCTATGTGGGATCGACTGCCGGACCCGCATCGACACCGAGCGTCCGTGGCCGAGTCGACGCGTCAGGTGGCGCTGCGTTCGTCCGAGCCCATGGCTCCGAGCACCGCGAGGCGCGTACTCGCGCTGCCGGTGATCATGTCCTCGCCGACACCGGTGATGAGCAGGTTGCGCCACCGCACCTCGTCGAACGTCAACGACGGTGTGGAATCGATGAAGTCCTCCACGACCTGCAGGAAGCGCATCGGATCGTCTCGGAACGGGAAGTGTCCGGAATTCTCGAACACCTCCAACGTGGAACCGGGCATGGCCGAGTGAGCGAGGCGAGCATGGCTGACCGGAATCACCGAGTCCTGGTCACCCCAGACGAGCAGAACCGGCAGGTTCTCGGTCAGATAACACCGGTCCAGCATCGTGACCACCTGGCCGCGCCAGTCGACGACGGCGCGCAAGGTCCGCAGATACGCCTCGTACGTCGTCGGAGCCGGGAGCTCGCTCAGCACTCGGATCAGATCCGGAGTGTCGTGCAGAAGCGACCCGGGGCGCAGGGGAGAGCTGTGCAGTTTGCTCAGCAGGCCACCCGCCAATTTGACCGCGGGGATCGCGCCGGGCAGGCGGAGCAGTTTGACCGCTTCGCTGAGAAACGGCATGGACGCCAGTCGAAGAATGGGATGTACGTCCTTGGTGACGCCACCGGAGGACACGAGAGCCAACCTGTCGACCATGCCCGGGAACTGGTAAGCGAACTGCATGGCGACGCCGCCGCCCAGTGAGTGACCGACGACGGTGACGTGTTCGATACCCAGCACCGAGAGCAGGTCACGCATGCCGTTTGCGTACGCGGCGACGGAGTAGTCCGCACGCGGCTTGTCCGAGCGACCGTGCCCGAGCAGATCCGGCGCGATGACGGTGTAGTTCTTCGCGAGGTGCGGGATGACCTCGTTCCACGTCTCGGAGTTGTCGCCGATCCCGTGGATCAACAGCAACACCGGACCTTCACCGGCCATCCGGAATGCCCGCCGGTATCCGTGAATGGTCCGGAAGATCAGCCGTGGTTCTTCGTCGGGAACCGGGCGGAGCTTGCGACTGCGCGGATTGGTGCTCATCTGCGCCTCCTGAAATTCCCTGGTGCACCGCGCGCGGCGGCACAGTACGGCGACGCCGTGCACGAGTGTGTAGACGTACGTACCGGAGTACGTGTTGCTACGACTCTTGCACGAGATGACGCTCGGGGCAGAACATCGAGCGTATTTGCGGTTACAGGTATGTTTCGATCGGCCCGGGCTGTCCGATATGCCCGCCCGAGCGATCATCTTCTGTGACCACTCACACTGTTACTGCTCGGTGGTGCCGTCTCCCTCGTCGAGACCGGCCTGCTCGGCGAGGAAGCGCTCGAACTCGGCCCCGAGCTCGTCGCCGCTCGGCAGCGGCTCGTCACTGGCCAACAGCGTCGACTGCTGTTCCTGCGCGGCAACGTAGGTGTCGTACTGGCGCTCGAGTGCCTGCACCACCGACTGGACCTCTTCGTTTCCGGTGATGTGCTCGTTCACCTGCTCCCGAACCCGCGCCGCGGCTTCACCCAACGCCGCCAGGGGCAGATCCAACTCGGCGGCCTCGCCGACGTTCTCGAGCAGCGTTTCGGCTGCACCGGGGTAGTCCGTCTGGGCGAGGTAGTGCGGGACGTGCACCGAGAAGCCCATCGACTCGTGACCGTGCTGCGCCATCCGAAGCTCGAGCAGGGACGAGGCGCTGCCTGGCACCTGCAGGTCACCTGCCCAGCTGTTGCCTTCCTTGACCAGATCCTTGTCGCTGGCGTGGGCCGTCACACCGAGTGGCCGGGTGTGCGGAATGGCCATCGGGATCGAGCCGAGACCGATGGTCCTACGGACGCCGAGCTGTTCGGCGAGCAGGCGCACAGCGGTGGTGAACTTCTCCCACCGCAGATCCGGTTCCATACCGGCCAGCAACAGGAACGGGGTGCCGGTTCGATCCTTGACGGCATAGAGGTTCAGTTCGGGAGCGTCGTAGTCCGAGAAATGATCGGACTTGAACGTCATCGTCGGCCGACGGGACCGGTAGTCGATCAACTCGTCCACATCGAACGACGCGACCAGCTCCGATTCCAGGCTCTCGCGCAGATGAGTCGTGGCCAACTTCACCGCGTGACCTGCGTCGGAGAAGCCCTCCAGGCCGTGCACGAGGACGGGTCCGACGCCGTCGTTGGAGAAGATTTGTGGTGCCGGAAACTCCAGCTCGTACATCTTCGACTGTTCGGTCATGGCCTGGCCCCTTTCGGATCGACTCGTCGGTACCTCGACGCGAGATTCGAGCCAGAATACGCCGACCCTCGGCTCGCGCCGTGTACGCGCCGACGTCGAACGTGGCGAATCACTACTCGAGAAGAACAACCGGCCGCCCGCCGTTCATTCCCCGACAGTCGTTCGACCTGCCGTCCGGTCAGCGGTCGAAGTTGGCCAGCGCACGGATCTTGTTGGTGACATCGAGGGCTGCGACCTTGTATGCCTCGGACAGCGTCGGGTAGTTGAACACGGCATCGACGAGGTAGTCGACGGTGCCGCCGCACCCCATCACCGCCTGCCCGATGTGCACCAGATCCGTCGCACCCGACCCGAAGATGTGAACGCCGAGTATCGACCGGTCCTCGGTGGAGACGAGCAACTTCAACATCCCGTACGAGTCACCGGCGATCTGACCCCGAGCGAGTTCGCGGTACCTCGACACCCCGACCTCGTAGGGGATCGATCCCTTCGTCAGGTCGACCTCCGTGGCTCCGACGTACGAGACCTCGGGAATGGAGTAGATACCGATGGGCTGCACGTCGGTCAGCTTGGCGCTCGACTCGCCGAACGCGTGGTAAGCCGCCAACCGGCCCTGATCCATCGACGTCGCGGCCAACGCCGGAAACCCGATGACATCGCCGACCGCGTAGATGTGATCGACCTTGGTCTGGAAATGCTCGTCGACGAAGATGCGACCGCGCGCGTCGGCCTCGAGACCGGCGTTCTCGAGTTCGAGCGCCGTCGTCAGACCCTGGCGGCCGGCCGAGTACATCACCGTCTCCGCCGGGATCCTCTTGCCGCTGGCAAGCGTCGTCACCGTTCCGTTCGGGCCGACGTCGACCGCGGTCACCGCCTCCCCGAAGCGGAAGGTCACCGCGAGATCGCGGAGGTGAAATTGCAACGACTCGATGATCTCGCGATCGCAGAAGTCGAGCATCGAATCGCGCTTCTCGACGACGGTGACCTTCGTTCCCAGAGCAGCGAACATCGACGCGTACTCGATTCCGATGACACCGGCCCCGACCACGACCATCGACGCCGGAATGAACTCGAGGTTGAGGATTCCGTCCGAGTCGAGTACTCGATAGTCGTCGAACGCGATGTCGGCCGGACGGGCGGGAGCGGTGCCGGTGGCGATCACCACGTTGGCGGCCTTGACGGTGATGCGTTCGCCCCGCATCTCGTCCTCGATCACGATGGTGTGCGCGTCGAGGAACTTGCCGACACCGGTGATCAACTCGATGCGGTTGCGGAGCAGTTGCGAACGCACCACCTCGATCTCCTTGCCGATCACGTGCTGCGTTCGGGCCAGCAGATCGGCCGGAGTGATGTCGGCCTTCACCCGGTAGCTCGCCCCGTACAGCTCACGTTGATTCATGCCCGTGAGATACAGAACGGCCTCGCGCAGCGTCTTGGACGGAATGGTGCCGGTGTTGACGCAGACCCCGCCGAGCATGTGGCCCTTCTCCACGATCGCCACCCGCTTGCCGAGCTTCGCAGCCGCAATGGCCGCCTTCTGGCCACCGGGGCCGGAGCCGATGACCACCAGGTCGTACTCCATGGGTTCAGACATTCGTCATAGGTACCGCTCGCACGCAAAGACTGCGTGCCCACCCGGTCACAACCTTGTGAACTCCACGATTCGGTGCGTCGAACCCATGCAGATGTCGCCACGTGCTGATGCGTTGTGCGAGGCTGAACACAGCACGAAACACCCGATTTACAGTGGAGGAACACATGCCGCAGCAGGTCCGCGCCGTCGTCGCCAAGAGCAAGGGCGAGCCCGTCTCCATCGAGACGATCACCATCCCCGATCCCGGGCCCAACGAGGTCGTCGTGAAGATCCAGGCCTGCGGGGTGTGCCACACCGACCTGCACTATCGCGAAGGCGGCATCAACGACGAGTTCCCGTTCCTGCTCGGACACGAGGCAGCCGGAATCGTCGAGACCATCGGCGACCGCGTCGAGCACGTCGAGGTCGGAGACTTCGTCGTACTGAACTGGCGCGCCGTGTGCGGGGAATGTCGAGCCTGCAAGCGCGGCACCCCGTGGTACTGCTTCGACACCCACAACGCCGCCCAGAAGATGACCCTCGAGGACGGCACCGAGCTGACACCGGCTCTGGGCATCGGCGCATTCGCCGAGAAGACCCTGGTGCACGAGGGCCAGTGCACCAAGGTCGCCGCAGACGCCGATCCCGCCGTCGTCGGACTGCTCGGCTGTGGAGTGATGGCCGGGCTGGGCGCGGCAATGAACACCGGCAACGTCTCGCGCGGAGATTCGGTGGCCGTGATCGGCTGCGGCGGCGTCGGCGATGCCGCGATCGCCGGAGCACGCCTGGCCGGCGCATCGACGATCATCGCGGTCGACCGTGACCCGGGCAAGCTCGAATGGGCACTCGGCCTCGGAGCCACCCACACCGTCGACTCCTCGGTGGTGGACGCAGTGGAGGCCGTGCAGGAGCTGACCGGCGGGTTCGGTGCCGACGTGGTCATCGACGCCGTCGGTCGCCCGGAGACCTGGAAGCAGGCGTTCTACGCACGCGACCTCGCCGGAACCGTGGTGCTAGTCGGCGTACCGACACCCGAGATGACCCTCGAGATGCCGCTGATCGACTTCTTCTCACGCGGCGGATCGCTCAAATCCTCCTGGTACGGAGACTGCCTGCCCGAGCGAGACTTCCCGCAGTTGGTGGATCTGTACCAGCAGGGCCGTCTGCCGCTCGAGAAGTTCGTCACCGAGCGCATCACCATCGACGACGTCGAAGCCGCCTTCGAGAAGATGCATCAGGGCACTGTCCTGCGTTCGGTGGTGGTCCTGTGAGCGGGCAGTTCCGCGTCCAGAATGTCGTCACCTCGGGCACGTTCAGCCTCGACGGTGGTACCTGGGACGTCGACAACAACATCTGGCTGATCGGTGACGACGACGAGGTCGTGATCGTCGACGCAGCACATACCGCGGCCCCGATCGTCGACGCGGTCGCAGGCCGGACCGTCAAGGCCGTCATCTGCACCCACGGTCACAACGACCACGTGACCGTGGCACCCGAACTCTCGGACACACTCGACGCGCCGATTCTGCTGCATCCAGCCGACGATATGCTGTGGGAACAGACGCACCCGGGCGTCGGGCACTCGACCCTCGAAGACGGTCAGCGCATCACCGTGGCCGGAACCGACATCCTGGCACTGCACACCCCCGGGCATTCACCGGGATCGACGTGCCTGTACCTGCCCGAGGCGGGGGAGTTGTTCAGCGGCGACACCCTCTTCTCCGGCGGTCCGGGTGCCACCGGACGGTCGTACTCGGATTTCCCGACCATCATCGGGTCCATCCGTGATCGGCTCTTCGCGCTTCCTGTCGAGACCCGCGTCAACACCGGCCACGGTGACGGAACCCGCATCGGCGACGAGGCACCACACCTCGAGGAGTGGATCGCCCGCGGAAGCTGACTTCGCGACACTGCGGCGGGTCGCCTGCCGCGTTCGAGGTGGTCGGAATGAGACAGTGGTGGGACGCCGGAGCGTGTGCTGCGGCGTCCCACCGACCCGAAGAGGACGTCTTGTGAGCCCCGCCGCACGCAGAACCCCCCTGTCCATCGCCGCGACCTCGGCGGCGATCGCAGCTCTCGTGCTGGCCGGTTGCAGCTCCACCGTCACCGGCACTGCCGAGCCCAGCGCTGGTGCCGCCACCTCGTCGTCGCAGTCCGGCGTGGATCTGAACACGCTGCTGATCGACCCGTCCAGCTTCCCGGCACCGTACGACGCCCTGGTGCTGCCTCAGCAGGCGATCTCGCAAGCCGCACCCGATCTCAGCGGAATTCCTGCCGGTGCAGAAGTCAGCCCGGCAGGATGCAAGCCCGCCGACCAGGACTTCGGCCCGACGGGCACGGCCATGATCGTCGGCACCGACAACGACAGCCGATCCACCATCTCGATCGAGTTGACCGCAGTGGACGAACCGCTCTCGGCGCGCAAGGAGCAACTCGAAGAGTGCGGTGAGGTGACCGCAACCAAGTCCGGCGCGACCTCGACGGTGACCTCCACTCTGACCCCGGCCCCGCCCATCGATGCGGACGACACCTTGGCCGTCCGGCAGACAGTTGCATCGGGCGCAGGCGGCGACGCCGTCACCCAATCGATGCTGACGTTGATGGCCCAGATCGACGGAGTACGAGTGTCGGCCACGTTCATGTCGTTCGGCTCGGGCACGCCCGATGCGATGACCCTCGACGAGTTGTTCACCGCGGCAGTCCAGAAGGTCGGCCAGAGCTGACGGAGCCCTAGCAGACGGCACCGACACGAATCGTTCGTCCCCAGCTCCGGCGATGCGATTCATCCACAACACGGCAGTTCTCCACAGGGCAGTACGAAAGCCCAGGTCGAGACTCGGTCGGTCGTCGGGACCCCGGCCAGGATTCTCCGGTATGTACACACCGACGAACTCACACGACAACTTCGACTCCCGCCATCGCGTTCGCCTCGGCCACGCGAGCGACCTGATGGCAGCCGTGCCGGCCATGCTCGGGTTCCACCCGCATCGATCGATGGTGCTCATCGCGGTCAAGGACGGCGGTGCCTGCGTCGGACCGACGATGCGTCACGACCTCGTCCTGGCAGGCGAACACATCGATCGGCGCGCAGGCGGTCACACCCGCGCGACCCCGGAGATGCTCGACGTCATCGGCTACCTGGCCGGCTACTGCGCGATGGAGAACATCCCGGCAGTCATGGCGGTGTTCGTCGACGACAGGCTCGATCGAACCGTCAGAACACCGCATCTGCTCGACGTCGAAGCGCTGGTGATCGAACTCGACGCCACACTCGCATCGTTCGGAGTGCAGCTCGGCGAGGCCCTCGCGGCGTCGGAGATCGCCGATTCCGCCGAGTGGTGGACGTTGCGCGGACCGCAGCGGCACGGCGTGATATCCGATCCGTCGGCGTCGCCGATGACCGTTGCCCGCGTGCTCGACGGCTACTCCGTCCGACGGTCCAGGCGCGAGCTGGCCGAGACCATCGCGCCGGGCCCCGACGCGACCGTGCGGGCCGTGGCCGCCGAGATGTCGCGCCGACGACGCGACGGCGGCCGGTCTCGTACCGACGACTTGACGTCGGTGCTGTCGTACGTCGCACGGGGACCGTACGACACCGAATTGGACCCGACCGACATCGCTCGGATCGCACTCGCGATCGGCCACGTCCAGGTGCGTGACGCACTGCTGGCGTTGACCCTCGGCGACGACGCGGGATTCGTCGAAGAGTTCTGGGCGAGGATGTGCCGCGTCCTGCCGAAGGTCGAACGCGCCATCGCCGCAACACTTCTGGCCTTCAGCGCGTACGTGCGCGGAGACGGGCCGATGGCCCGTATCGCGATCGATGCGGCACTGGAAGCCGACGAGACCTACTCACTGGCGCGACTGCTGGACAGATCGCTCAGCGCAGGCGCAGGTCCCGAACTCGTTCGCGAAGTGGCCGAGAGCGGCTTCGCATGTGCGCGCGCCTGCGGAGTTCGGTTGCCCGGCGACCCGTTCGGTCGACGATGACGGCAGTCGGGCACATCGACGATCGGCCGGCGACGCGGGTCAGCGCGCTGCGTGCGACCGATCGCCGAGCTGCTGCAGGAAGGTCCACGCATCGGCCACGATCCGATCGAGATCGGTCAGCTCCGGCGTCCATTTCAGCTCCTCGACCGCACGTGCGCTCGAGGCGATCAGGACGGCAGGATCACCGGCACGACGGGGAGCATGTTCGACGGCGATGGGCAGGCCCGTGACGCGCTCGCAGGACGAGATGACCTCGTGTACGGAGAATCCGGTGCCGCTGCCGAGGTTGTAGATGGTGTGCTCACCCGGTTCTGCCGCATCGACGGCGAGAATGTGCGCCTCGGCGAGGTCGGCGACGTGGATGTAGTCGCGAACAGCCGTACCGTCCGGAGTGGGCCAGTCGGTGCCGAACACAGAGATCTTCTCGCGCTGCCCCAGAGCGACCTGAAGCACGAGCGGAATCAGGTGGGTCTCCACGACGCGATTCTCGCCGAAACCGTTGTAGGCACCGGCGACGTTGAAGTACCGCAGGCTGGTGGCGGCGAGGCCGTAGGCCGCGGCGTACGACGTGATCGCGTGATCGATCGCGAGTTTGGTGGCACCGTAGGGATTGGTGGGGCGGGTGGGTGCGTCCTCGGTGATGGGAGTCTTCTCGGGCTCGCCGTACGTGGCGGCTGTCGAGGAGAACACCAGCTTCGCGGTGCCGGATGCTCGGATGGCATCGAGCAACGCCAGCGAGGTGACGACGTTCCCGCTCCAGTACTTGTCCGGCGAGACCACCGACTCGCCCACGAGAGATTGCGCGGCGAAGTGCAGGACGGCGTCGAATCCGCCGCCGATCAGCACGTCTGCGGCAACATCCTTGATGTCACCTTCGACGAACGTGGCACCGCCGGGCACTGCGTCCCGGTTACCGGTGGACAGGTTGTCCACGACCACGACCTCGTGACCGCGCTCGACGAGCACGGCCGCGCAGACGCTGCCGACGTACCCCGCACCACCGGTAACCAGAAGCTTCACTGTTCGTTCTCCCTCACACACGTCGAACGCCGTCGTCGGTGTGAGGTCAGACCTTCTTCACCTGGACGGCGTGCGCCATTTCCTCGGATATGTCGACACCACTGTGTCCTGGCACCGTGATCGTGATCGATCCGGGCTTGGCCTCGACTGTAACGCGAGCATCGGGGACCACGCCCGCTTCGCGGAGCTGAGCGATCACCTCGGGGTCGGACTGAACGTGCTCGGCGAGACGACGCACCACGACTGCTGTCGGCTGGCCGACCGGAACATCGGTGAGGCGGATGAGAGCCTCCGGTGCCAGAGTCGACTGGCCGAGACCGAGTTCGGCCAACCCTGGGATCGGGTTGCCGTACGGCGAGGTCGTCGGGTTGTTCAGTACGGTGACCAAACGACGCTCGACCTCCTCGCTCATCACGTGCTCCCAACGGCACGCCTCGGCGTGAACGTCTTCCCATCGCAGACCGATGATGTCCACGAGCAGACGCTCCGCCAAACGGTGCTTGCGCATGACCGCAACCGCCAGACTGCGGCCCTTCTCGGTCAGCTCGAGGTGCCGATCGCCTGCGACGGACAACAGCCCGTCGCGCTCCATCCGAGCAACGGTTTGGCTGACGGTGGGACCACTTTGTTCGAGCCGTTCGGCGATTCGCGCGCGGAGCGGAATCACGCCCTCTTCTTCCAAATCGTAGATCGTCCGGAGGTACATCTCCGTGGTGTCGACCAGATCCTTCACACTCAACCCCTTCGTCGGGCTCGATCCTACCGTCAGCGCCCAGAAATAGGCGCTGCACCCAGTCGTAGCGGGCGCGGCGCACCACAACTGTGGACGTCGTTTCCCATGGCTTCTCACAAGGGGGCTCTCGGGACAACACCGGAACCCGGCAACACCATCCCGCCCGACAACGTAGTTTTGTCCCTATGTCTGATCAGGCGACACGCGCCGCCGCGTCCATCCCGAACCGCCCCGAGGACATCGTCGTGTGGAGTACGGACTACCTCGGCTACCGGTGGAGCGACGACCACCCGATGAACCCGACTCGACTCGATCTGACGATGGCGCTCGCCACCGACATCGGCCTGCTAGAGGGCGTCGAATTGGTCGAGCCGTCCGCTGCACCGGATTCCGAACTGCTCCGGTTTCACACCAGCGCGTACATCGAGGCCGTCAAACAGGCACCGTCGCAGGGCCCGGCCCTGCGCGATCCCGACGACGTCGTCCACGGACTCGGTTCCGACGACAACCCGGTGTTTCCGCAGATGCACGAGGCGAGCGCCATGCTCGCCGGCGGCTCGCTGGCCGCCGCCCGCGAAATCGCGTCGGGTCGTGCTCGACGCGCGGTGAGCATCGGTGGCGGCATGCACCACGCGATGGCCGACTGGGCCTCGGGCTTCTGCGTCTACAACGACGCCGCTATCGCCATTTCGTGGTTGCTGGACAACGGGTTCGACCGAATCGCCTACATCGACGTCGACGCTCACCACGGGGACGGCGTTCAAGCGGCATTTCTCGGTGACCCGAGAGTGCTCACCGTCTCGCTGCACCAACATCCGGCGACGCTGTGGCCGAACACCGGATGGTCGACCGAGGTGGGAACCGAACGTGGTGAGGGAACCTCGATCAACGTTCCGTTGCTGCCCGGCACCGCGGACCGGTTGTGGCTGCGAGCGTTCCACGCGATCGTGCCGGGCGCGATCGGCGCGTTCAATCCCCAGATCATCGTCAGTCAATGCGGTGTCGACAGCCACCGCGAAGATCCCCTCGCAGATCTCGCCCTGACCGTCGACGGCCAGAACGCGGCATTCCTGGCCATGCGTGATCTGGCGGACAAGCATTCCGAAGGTCGGTGGTTGGCCGTCGGCGGTGGCGGGTACGGCCTGGTGCGAGTCGTTCCACGGTCCTGGACGCACCTCATCGCTGCCGCGCTCGGCCGCGACATCGACCCGATGTCGGCGCTGCCGGACACGTGGCGCGAGCGGGTACGGACCATGGCACCGAGTGTCGACCTGCCGCAGACCATGGGTGACGGGGGAGACGTCGACTACCCCGCCTGGGACGGACCCGGTGGATCTCTCGCCGGTACCGACGGCACCGACAGGGCGCTCGAACGCGTCGACTCGGCGATCATCGCCACCCGTCGAGCAGTGTTTCCACTGCTCGGACTCGATCCGGAGGACCCGCGTGACTGATCAGACCGACAGCCCCTCGGCCGAGGAGCCGGCCGTTGCGGCGTCGGACCCGAGCGACAAGGACCTGGCCCGAGAGCGAGCGGAGACAACTTTTCCGCGACACTGGGTTGCCGACGTCCTGACCTCCGACGGTGGTGTGGTGCACCTGCGTCCCATCGTCCCGTCGGACTCCGAGCGCATCGTCGCCTTCCACGGCCGGCTGTCCGAGCGGACGAGATACCTGCGATATTTCGGTCCCTACCCCACGATGCCCCAGCGCGACGTCCTCAACTTCACCACGGTCGATCACCACGACCGGGTGGCGTTCGTCGCAGTGCTCGGTGACGACATCATCGCGGTCGGCCGATACGAACGACTGCCCGAGGGCGACGGTAATTCCGCCGAGGTGGCCTTCGTCGTCGCCGACGCGCATCAGGGCCGCGGGCTGGGTCCGATCCTGCTCGAACACCTCGCGGGAGCGGCCGCCGAGAACGGGGTGAACATGTTCGTCGCCGAGGTGCTCGCCGAGAACCGGAACATGGTCACCGTCTTCCGTGAAGCGGGTTATCAGGTCAGCAGGTCCTTCGAGGGGGGAGTGCTGCGACTGGAGTTCGCCATCGACCCGAGCGAAGCTCTGCTCTCGGTGCGCAATTCGCGTGAGCGTGCCGCCGAGGCCCGCAGTGTGCGCAACGTGCTCAGCCCACGATCGGTGGCCGTGATCGGAGCATCGACCGACAGCTCGAAAGTGGGCAACGCCGTTCTCGCGAATCTCCTGGCGGGCAACTTCACCGGCCCCGTCTATCCCGTCAACGCCGACCATCGTTCGGTCCGCGGGGTCCGCGCCTACGCCACGGTGCACGACATCCCCGATCCGGTCGATCTGGCGATAGCAGCGGTACCGGCCGATGCGATCGACGCCGTGCTCGACGACTGCCTCGACAAGGGCGTCAAAGCGTTGCTGGTGGTCTCGGGTGGATTCGGCGAGACCGGACCCGCGGGCCAGGAGAGCGAGCGCAGGCTGGTGCTCGCCGCGAGGGCGCACGGAATGCGGTTGATCGGGCCCAACGCGCTCGGTGTGGCGAACACCGATCCCGAGTTCGGCCTGAACGCCACGCTGGCTCCGCATCTGCCCACTCCGGGCAACGTGGGGTTCTTCTGTCAGTCCGGTGCTCTCGGTATCGCGATTCTGGACGAGGCCGCCAACCGCAGGCTGGGACTGTCGACGTTCGTCTCGGCCGGAAACCGCGCCGATGTGTCCGGAAACGACCTACTGCAGTACTGGGATTCGGACCCGGCCACCGAGGTGATCCTGCTGTACCTCGAGAGCTTCGGTAATCCCAGGAAGTTCACCAGGATCGCCCGACGGGTCGCGCGCACCAAGCCCATCATCGCGGTCAAGAGCGGTCGCGGGGCCGTGCCGCCCGCACACGCGATCGGTGCCGACATCGACGACTCGATCGTGCGCGCACTGTTCGCGCAGGCCGGAGTCATCCAGGTCGACACCATCTCCGAACTGTTCGACTGCGCCGTCCTGTTCGGAAATCAGCCTCTTCCGGTCGGCCCGCGGGTTGCCGTGGTGGGAAATTCGACGGCTCTGGGTGTGCTGGCAGTGGACGCTGCGCGAGCCAAGGGCCTGCACGCGAGCAATCCGACCGATGTCGGTCCGCAGGCGGGCCCCGAGGAGTTCGCCGCGGCCGTGTCGTCGGCATTGGCCGCATCCGACATCGACGCGGTCATCGTCGTGTTCGTTCCACCGGTAGCGGTGGAGGTCGAACCGTTCGCGGCCGCGCTCGGCAACGCCGTCCGTGGATCCGACAAGCCCGTACTCTCGACGTTCCTCGCCACCGAGGGCATTCCGGACGTCCTCGCGGTCCGCGGACCGGGTGGACACCCCGTGCGTGGATCGGTGCCGTCGTACTCGAGTCCGGAGCGGGCCGTTGCGGCGCTGGCTGCTGCGTGGCGGTACTCGTCGTGGCGTTCGCGGCCGGTGTCGAATCTCGTCCGGCCCAAGAGCATCGACTCCGAACGTGCCAAGCAGCTGGTCGAGGGATGGCGGTCGGCGGGCAGTCACGGACGCTGGCTCTCGGATTTCGAGACCGCAGAACTGCTGAGCTGCTACGGCCTCGACGTCGTGGCCTTTCGGACCGTGACCGACGAGGACGAGGCTGTCGCGGCAGCAGACGAACTGGGATACCCGGTGGCGGTCAAGGCCACCGGGGAGCGGCGGCGGCACCGGCCGGATCTCGGTGGAGTGCGCCTGGACATGGCCGACGCCTCCGCGGTGCGGGTGGCGTATCGGAATTTGGCGGCTGCCTCGGGCGAGCCGCTGTTGCACGTCCAGCGCATGGCGGTCAAGGGAATCGGCTGCGTCGTACGCGTTCAGGACGACCCGTCTTTCGGATCACTCATCTCGTTCGGTCTGGCCGGGGTGATCTCGGATCTGTTGGGCGATCGTGCGTATCGAGTGCTGCCACTGACCGAGGACGAGGCCGCGCAACTGATCGACGCACCGAAGGCGGCTCCGCTGCTGTCCGGATATCGCAATGCGGTGCCCGTCAACAAGAAAGCCCTGATCGACCTCGTTCAGCGAATTTCTGCGCTGGCAGAAGACATCGCCGACATTCGCGAGATCTCGTGTGAGCCGGTTCTGGCGTCCGCCGACGGCGCACAGATCACCGACGCCCGGGTGCGCATCGGGCCCGAGCCCACCAAAGCCGATCTGGGGCCGCGCCGCCTGCGCTGAACGGACGGGCCACGAAAAAGCGGCAGCCGAGTCGACGTTCCGAGGGGGAGAGAACGTCGGCTCGGCTACCGCGTGAGGCGGCGCGAACGGGGATGGTCACCGTCGCTCCACCCGGTCGGGGCTGTGCTCAGCTGGCGTACGACCGCAGCTTCTCGGCGCGGTCGCCCTGCCGAAGCTTGACCATCACCTCGCGCTCGATCTGACGGACACGCTCACGGGAGAGACCGAAGAGCTTGCCGATCTGATCGAGGGTGCGGGGCTGTCCGTCGTCCAGGCCGTAGCGGAGACGAATGACCTGCTGCTCCCGTTCGTCGAGAGTGCCGAGAACGACACGGACGTCGCTGTGCAGCAGTCCGGCGATGACGGCGTTCTCGGCGGACGTCGCCTCGGAATCCTCGATGAAGTCGCCGAGAGGTGCTTCCTCGTCGCTGCCGACCGGCATGTCCAGGCTGACCGGGTCGCGGCTGTGGTCGAGCAGATCCGCGATCTTCTCCACCGCGATACCCGATTCGCTCGACAGCTCTTCGTCCGTTGCCTCGCGGCCGAGCTGCTGATGCAGCTCACGCTTGATCCTGGCCAGCTTGTTGACCTGTTCGACCAGGTGGACGGGCAGCCGGATCGTGCGGCTCTGATCTGCCATACCGCGGGTGATGGCCTGACGAATCCACCACGTCGCGTACGTCGAGAACTTGAAGCCCTTGGCGTAGTCGAACTTCTCCATCGCGCGGATGAGCCCGAGGTTGCCCTCCTGGATCAGGTCGAGCAGGGGCATACCGCGGCCGGTGTAGCGCTTGGCGAGAGACACGACCAGGCGAAGGTTCGCTTCGAGCAGGTGGCTGCGTGCAGCACTGCCGTCACGAACGATGATGGCGAGGTTGCGCTTCTTGACCGCGCTCAGTCGCTTCGTGTTCTCGAGAACCTGCTTCGCGTAGAGACCAGCCTCGATCCGCTTGGCCAGATCGACTTCTTCGGCAGCCGTCAGCAACGCGGTGCGGCCGATGCCGTTGAGGTACACGCGAACGAGATCGGCTGCTGGGCTCTGGGCGTCCAGATCGGCATCGGTGGGCCGCGGACGAATCGTGGTGCTGGGGCTGGTCATGACTTGCCTCCTGGTCGGTGGTGTCTCACAGGGTTCAACGCTCGGGAGACTCCGATAAGTTCCCACGCCGATCCTGTAGATACCCGTGTGACCAGGGATTACGTCATGTTCGTCCTGAGAAGTTGCTGAGAAGTGAAGTCGCCGGGAACGGTCGCTCTCCCGGGGCGGTGTCGGGGACTCATCGAGCCGGCAGAACCAAGCCGTGCCGGACGAGCCCCTGCATCATCGTCACCGCATGCACTGCCAGTTCCTCGGCGTCCTCGTCGTGCGCAGCAGCGAGCAACTCCACCAGTTCGCCGACCGGTAGGCCATCGGGTCGAAGCCCGGCGAGCAGAGCCGCACCGAGTTCGTCGACGTCGTGTTGCCACTGCGGGCCGTTCCCGCGATGGACCCGCACCGCCACCGGAGCCCAGCCCTCCTCGCCGGGAAGGTAGATGCGTTCGAGTGCGGTGTTCGGGTCGAGAGTGAGTACCGAGTCGAGGATGTCGTGCTCCCGCAGCCAGTCCAGCCGCGCGAAGTACTCGATCGATTCGTTGCCCAGCGGGTCGGAGAAGCCGTGCGTGAGCTCCTCGGCAAGCAGCTCGGTCGGCGCATCCGTTCGGCGGAGATAGACGAACCCGAAGCCGATTCCCTCGACATCGGCGGCGGCGAAGTGGTCGAGCCAGGACTGTGCCACCGCGGCCGCGTCGGGATCGCGGGGATCGAGTCCGCCGTCACGCATCCAGGTGCCCACGTAGAGCGCGGGATCGGCGACGTCACGCTCGACGACCCAGGCGTCGATTCCGTGCGCGGGCAGCCACGACGCCACCCGCGCACGCCAGTCCTCACCGCGGACGTGCACCCATGACGCCAGGATGGCCGCGGTACCGCCGAGCGTCAGGTGATCCGGGGCCCCGCCGATCATCAGAGCGCTCGCTCCGTCGAGGTCGAGGCCGGAATCGCGGTACGAGTGCTGCACTTCGGCGCGGCCGACGACGAACGGCGGGTTGGCGACGATGCGATCGAATCGACGCCCGGCGACGGGCTCGAACCACGAACCGTGCAGCAACTCGACGTCGAGCCCGTTGAGCGCCATCGTCGCGGCAGCGAGGTCCATCGATCGCGGACTGATGTCGGTCGCGGTCACCTGCTCCGCATAGCCGCAGGCGTGCACGGCCTGGACGCCGCAGCCGGTACCGACGTCGAGAACGCTTGTCGCCGGGGACGTGGGCGTTCCGCGCAGCAGCGACAACGAGGCCTGCCCGACGCCGAGCACGTGGTCGGGAGCGGTCTCGGCGGCGCGCATGCTGCCGTCCGGATCCGAGACGATCCACCGAGTTCCGTTTCCGGCGTCGAGCGGTCGAATATCGAGCAGCGTCCGCACTGTCGATCCGGAGCGGGTGAGAATCCCGGCTGCGACGGCGTCGGCAACCGTCAGTGGTGCGATGGCGTCGGCGACGTCGGACTCGGGGCAGTCGTCGACGAGCAGGAACAGGCGCACCAGAACACCCAGCGCACCACCGTCCCGGCTCGCGTTGCGTACCGGCACCGGCTCGCTGCGACCGAGGGCAGCGTGGGCGTCGTAGCCGAGCAGCGTCAGTACGCCGTCGGCGTCGTACCCCGCCCGCTCGAAGGCCTCACGTAGATCGGAGCAGGCGACGACGAGCGGGGACGTGGAATTCGGTGCAGTCACGACGCAAGTGTCGCATCGGCGATGGCCGCTGCGTCAGTCGTCGCCCGGTTCGATCACCCGGTGGTTGCTCGATTCCAGTTGCGGCCTGTCCACGGTCCGGTAGTCGTATCGGCTCATCTCGTCCTTGGTGCGGGGCGGCCGATCGTTGGCGATCAGCACCGCCATCCACGGCAGTGGAATGGACGCTCCGACTATCGCCATGGAGATCCACGGATTCATCCACATCCCGTACGCGATGGCAGCCAACACCAACGCCGGGATGCGGAACGACATGATGAAGATGTATTTGCGGACGCGAGCTTTGTGCTGCTCTTCGACCGACTTTTGCGCCTCGGTGATCAGGACGGGCCCATCCGGCGAGTCGCTGTACGCGCTTCCGTCGAACCCTGGGGTTCTCGTCATACCTCCACTGTGGCACTACTGCTCACAGAATGCATACGACGAGCTGTGGAACCGGTTACCCCTTGCTGTGGATGCACGGCCTGAACGGATTAATCTGTGTTCATGAGCACTCAGACGAAGGACCGTCCCGATATCGCACCGGACGAAACCACCGAGGACGACCGGCCGAAGTTCTTCCACTACGTGAAGAAGAACAAGATCGCCGAGAGCGCGGTGATGGGTACGCACGTCGTCGCGCTGTGCGGTGAGGTGTTTCCCGTCACCAAGTCCGCGAAGCCCGGATCACCGGTGTGCCCGGACTGCAAGAAGGTCTACGAGGGCTTGAAGAAAGGCGACTGACCACCGTCTCCCGGGTGCCGGTCCGGGGTCGGTTCGGGACGATCCGAACGGGCCCGGTCGCCGGACAGTTTGATCGGACCCGTGGCCAGCCGACGGGCGACAGCGGTCACCGGTCCCGACGGCTTGTCGTCGGTAGCGGCCTGCGCCGCGATCCACTCCCGCATCTGGTCCATTCGGGTCGCCCGTGCGGGCGAGAACTCCTGGATCGTTGCGTTGAACTCGGCACCGAGAACGATGGCGAAGCCGAGGAAGAACGTGAACAGCAAAAACGCGATGGGCGTCGCCAGCGCGCCGTAGGTGTACCCGGTGCTCGTCACCCAGCCCAGGTACCGGCGCAGTACCGCGCTCGCGATCATGAAGAACACCCCGGCCAGCAAGGCTCCACCGAGGAGACGATGCCACGGCAGCGAAGTGTGCAGTGCCACCTTGTACAGCGTGGTCAAACCGATGATCAGCAACAGCCCGACGGCCGGGTAGTAGAAGAAATCGATGACCTCGCTGCCCACGGTGATCCACGAATCCGGCAGAATCTGCTGCACGTACACCGGTCCGAGGGCGACGAGCGGAAGCACGAAGACCGCGATCACCAGGAAACCCACGTAGAGAAGCAGCGCGAAGAACCTCTGCCAGACGGGATGTCGCGCGTCGGCCTGCCCGTGCGCTTCGACGATGGAGTCCACGAATGTCGAGATCGCAGACGACCCGGCCCACAACGAGAGCAGAAAGCCCACGGACACGATCTCGCCGCTGCCCTGGGCGAGGACGTCCTTGACCGTCGGAGCGATGATCTGGTCCACGACGCTGCCGCTGAAGAGGGTGTTGCTGAAGGTGATGATCTTGGACTCGATGATTTCGACGGTGTTGGGTCCGAACCATCCGCCGACGAGTCCCAGACTGCCCAGCACGCCGAGCAACAGCGGTGGCAGCGACAGCGTCTGCCAGAACGCAGCCGTTGCGGCCTTGCTGAAGATCGAGTCTTCCCACGCTTTGCTCAGAGTGCGCAGAGTCACTTTCCATACTGCGTGTAGCGGCCTTCTCGCAGACAACCGTTCCGGTGGTGGAGTTCCGCCTGCAGACTCGCTCATGGTTCCTCCAGCATTCCTGACGAAAGGCGACTTCGCCTAACAGCCGACTCGCCGTGTCGCATCCGACTCACCCCAGCGATGCGGGATCGGTCGGTGCGGAGCGATAGGCTCCTCGGCGGACACTGCAGGGCTACCGAGAGCGCGAGGAATTTACATCGATGCCAGGAACCGGCGGCCAGTGAGCGCTGACATGTTCGATCCCACACCACCATCCACCGAGCAGACTGCCGCTCCCGCGAGTGGGGGAGCACCGCTGCGCGCGTGGCAGCGACGGGCGCTGACGAAGTATCTCGTCGCCTCGCCCAAGGACTTCCTCGCGGTCGCGACGCCCGGCGCAGGCAAGACGACCTTCGCCCTCCGGGTGGCCGCAGAACTGCTCGCGCATCGGACCGTCGATCAGGTCACCGTCGTTGCGCCCACCGAACACCTCAAGCACCAGTGGGCGGAGTCGGCCGCCAGGGTCGGCATCGCATTGGACTCGCGCTTCTCGAACTCGACCGGTCAGACCTCGAGCGACTACCACGGCGTGGTCGTGACGTATGCGCAGATCGCCTCGCACCCGTTCAAGCATCGAGTGCGCACCGAATCACGCAAGACCCTCGTGATTCTCGACGAGATTCACCACGGCGGCGACGCCAAGAGCTGGGGTGAGGGAATTCGCGAGGCGTTCGGAGACGCCACCCGACGTCTCGCACTGACCGGTACGCCGTTCCGCAGCGACGACAGTCCGATTCCGTTCGTCAACTACGAACCGGATCAGGACGGGTTGATGCGGTCCAAGGCCGATCACGCGTACGGCTACTCCGATGCTCTTGCGGACGGCGTGGTCCGTCCGGTCGTGTTCCTCGCGTACTCCGGTGAAGCGCGCTGGCGGGACAGCGCCGGCGAGGAATACACCGCGCGCCTGGGTGAGCCGCTCAATGCCGAACAGACCGCGAGGGCATGGCGCACCGCACTGGATCCGCAGGGCGACTGGATGCCTGCGGTGCTGTTGGCTGCGAACACGCGGCTCGCACAACTGCGCGCAGGCGGCATGCCCGATGCCGGCGGTCTGGTGATCGCAACCGATCAGACGGTGGCGCGGGCCTACGCGAAGCTGATCGAAGTGATCACGGGGGAGACACCGGCGATCGTGCTCTCGGACGACCCCACGTCCTCGGCTCGTATCGCCGAGTTCGGTAAGAGCGACCAGCGGTGGATGGTTGCCGTCCGCATGGTGTCCGAGGGCGTCGACGTTCCACGGCTGGCCGTCGGTGTCTACGCGACGAGCGCGTCGACCCCGCTGTACTTCGCGCAGGCGATCGGCCGCTTCGTGCGGTCTCGGCGCAAGGGTGAGACGGCGAGCGTCTTCCTGCCGTCGGTACCGGTGCTGCTCGATCTCGCGTCGCAGCTCGAGGCGCAACGCGATCACATCCTCGGCAAGCCGCACCGCGAGAAGGACGGCTTCGACGACGAGTTGCTGGCCGATGCCAACAAGCAGAAGGACGAACTGGGCGAGGAAGAGAAGGCGTACACCTCGCTTGGTGCGGATGCGGAACTGGACCAGGTGATCTACGACGGTTCCTCGTTCGGAACCGCGACGTTCTCGGGTAGCGACGAGGAAGCGGACTATCTCGGTCTGCCCGGTCTGCTCGACGCGACGCAGATGCGCGACCTGCTGCGCCAACGCCAGCAGGAACAGATCGACAAGCCGGCTGCCGGGCCGGCGGTTCCGGCACCCGCAGTCGTCAACGACAGGGCCACCAGTGCGGGCCAGTTGGCCGGTCTACGGCGTGAACTGAACAGTTTGGTTGCGGTGTACCACCACCGCACCGGGAAGCCGCACGGAGTGATTCACGGCGATCTGCGACGTATCTGCGGTGGCCCGCCGACGGCGATGGCGTCGGCCGATCAGTTGGGCGAGCGAATCGCGCAGTTGCGCAAGATGTAGAGATCCCTGGCAGATCAGGGCACGAAAAAGACGGACGGTCTGGTGACCGTCCGTCTTCTTCGTTGTGTTCGTCGATCGTGGCGAACCTGTTTCCCCCGACGCAAAAGGTGGGTTACACCGTGGAGTCCGATTCGGTCATCACCGTTGCGTTCACTTCACGCAAACGGGCTTCGTGCTCGGTGGCGTGGTGACCGCAGAAGAGAAGTTCTCCACCGGTCGAGAGCACGACACGCGCGCGAGCCCCTGCACCGCACCGGTCGCACCGGTCCGCTGCTGTCAATTGTGGGCTGGTCAATGTTCCGGGCATGACTCCTCCGTACTGGCTTGCGGGTTGTCCCGTTCGCCTGGGGCCGGTCCGCCGCGTCGGTATGGCGCGGTCCGTTCACTCTGTCAGACGTATGGCGGTCATGCGTTGTTCCCGAGCGCGTTTCTTTGTGTTGTCACTAACACGAAACATGGCTCACGAGCAGGAACGTCGTCGACAGTGTTCGCTGAGAGCTGATCGTGTTCGGTGCGAGTCGCGGCAGTAGGGTCGCCGATGTGGCTTCGACTTCTACCTCGCTCTCCGGCGCATCGAAGCTGGGTATTCCGTCACTGTTCGTGATCGGCGCGCTGTGCATGTACGTCGGTGCGGCGATCGGTGTGTTCTTGTTCGACACCGTCGATCCGGCCGCGGTGGCGTGGCTGCGCGGGTTCGGTGCGGCGCTGGTGTTGGTGCTCTGGCGGCGGCCATGGCGGCACCGGGTCGGCAGCAGCGGCGGATGGACCGTGCGTCGGGCGACCACGGCCGCCGCGTTCGGCGGTGCGACGATCGGCATGAACGCGATGTTCTACGAGGCGATCGCCAGGCTGCCGCTCGGCGCGGCGGTGGCCATCGAGTTTCTCGGGCCGATCGCGGTCGCTGCTGCCGGGTCCAGAAAGCCTGCCGACGTCTGCGCGCTGCTCCTGGTGGTGGCCGGCGTCGGAGCCATCGCTTCGGCGCAGTTCGAGGGCGGCGAGGTGGGGTTGGTCGGGATCGCGTTCGCGCTGGGCTCGGCGGCCCTGTGGGCTGCCTACATCGTGCTGGGCAAGTCGGTTGCCGACGCAGGCCAGGGGCTCGACGACATGGCTGCCGGGTTCGGAATCGCGTCCGTACTCCTTGCCGTCCCACTGTTCGGACCGTTCGCGGTCGCGCACTCGAATGCATTGGGAGACTGGCGGATCTGGGTTCTCGGATTGGGCGTCGGGCTGTTGTCGAGTGTGGTTCCCTACGTTCTCGATCAGTACGTCCTGGTGCGAGTCGGCCGGGCCCGCTTCGCGTTGTTGCTGGCTCTGCTCCCGGCGACGGCGACGGTGGTCGGTGCCGTGGTGCTGACTCAGATTCCGACGACTCTGGAGGCTCTCGGAATCGTCGCCGTCATCGTGGCCGTCGTGGTCGGTGGGCTTCCTGCCCGCAGAGATCGGGGCGTTGCCGACATTCCGCCGCCCTGACGCGCACTCGACACTGCAGAATGGAACTGTGACCAGCAAGCAGGACGACCTCGTTCACATCTGTACGGCAGGGGAGTGGCTCGCGATGCGTGGTCGGGCCGACTACACCCCGGACTCGTACGAAACCGTGGGTTTCGTGCACCTGTCCACACCCGAGCAAGTGCACTTGCCGGCGAATCGGCTCTTTTCCGGCCGCACGGATCTGGTTCTGCTGCGCGTGGATCCGGCTCGTCTGACGGCACCCGTTCGATGGGAACCGGGGGTGCCGACCGATCCGGAGTCCATGCGCTTCCCGCACCTGTACGGACCGCTGCCGATCGCGGCCGTCACGGCTGTGCTCGACTATCGGCCGGGGCCGGACGGAACGTTCGGGGTGCCGCAGGTGTGACGGCATCCACGCAGCAGAGAACAACGACCGCCGATCACAGTGATCGGCGGTCGTTGTTCGAGGTGGAGCGAACGAATCAGTCCAGGTAGTCGCGCAGCACCTGAGAACGCGACGGGTGACGCAGCTTGGACATGGTCTTGGACTCGATCTGACGGATCCGCTCGCGCGTGACACCGTAGACCTGACCGATCTCGTCGAGGGTGCGGGGCTGACCGTCGGTGAGGCCGAACCGCAGACGAACCACGCCCGCCTCGCGCTCGGACAGCGTCTCGAGAACCGACTGCAGCTGATCCTGGAGCAGCGTGAACGACACGGCGTCCACGGCGACGACCGCCTCGGAGTCCTCGATGAAGTCACCGAGCTGGCTGTCGCCCTCGTCACCGATGGTCTGGTCGAGCGAGATCGGCTCACGCGCGTACTGCTGGATCTCCAGCACCTTCTCCGGCGTGATGTCCATTTCCTTCGCGAGCTCTTCGGGAGTGGGTTCGCGACCCAGATCCTGGAGCAGCTCGCGTTGGATGCGGCCGAGCTTGTTGATGACCTCGACCATGTGCACCGGAATACGGATGGTGCGGGCCTGGTCGGCCATGGCCCTGGTGATCGCCTGTCGGATCCACCACGTGGCGTACGTCGAGAATTTGTAGCCCTTCGTGTAGTCGAACTTCTCGACCGCGCGAATCAGACCGAGGTTGCCTTCTTGGATGAGGTCCAGGAACGCCATGCCACGGCCGGTGTAGCGCTTGGCGAGGGAGACGACGAGTCGAAGGTTCGCCTCGAGGAGGTGATTCTTGGCGCGGTTGCCGTCACGGCAGATCCACGTCATGTCGCGACGTTGCGCAACGGGAAGCTTCTCGCCCTTCTCCGCGGACTCGCGCATCTTCTCGACCGCGAACAGGCCGGCCTCGATGCGCTTGGCCAGTTCGACCTCCTCCTCTGCGTTGAGGAGTGCGACCTTGCCGATCTGCTTGAGGTAGGCACGGACGGAGTCGGCGGACGCGGTGAGCTCGGCATCCTTGCGGGCCTGGCGCAGCGCCTCGGATTCCTCTTCGTCCCAGACGAAGTCACCGGACGCCTTGTCCTCGGCAGTCGGCTCGGCGGTGGCGTCTTCCTCGGTGTCGTCACCGGCAGCGACCACCTCGACGACATCGTTGGCGGCTGCGGCGAGGTCGCCCTCGGAGATGTCGATGTCTTCGATCCCCGGAGTGCTCTCGTCGGCATCGTCCCCGGACGCCGGTGTTGCTGCTGTCTTCTTTGCTGCGGCCTTCTTCGCCGGTGCCTTCTTGGCTGCGGCGCGCTTGGCGGGTGCCTTCTTTGCCGGTGCCTTCGCGGCGGGTGCCTTGACAGCAGGTGCAGGTGTCGCAGACTCGGTTTCGGAATCTACGGTCTGACGGATATCGGTGGCTGCCACGTACGCCCTTTCGTGACGAAGTCGTGCGGCGTCACGCCAGAGTTGTTTCCGGCGGAGAGGTCTTCGGATTCGGCCGGCTGCGTACCGGCACACACCATTGTAACGACCTCTCAGGAGTTTGTTACCGACCCTCGCCCTACGCAGGTGGCAACCCGCGTGTCAGTCCAGCGATCCCGCGGACGTACCGGTCTCGGCGGACGGTACGGCGGAGTCCGCCGCGAGTGCGGCGCCGACGATCCCGGCAGTGTTCAGCAGGGTTGCCGGAACCACGGGCGTGCGATTGGTCAGGTGTGGAATCCACTTCTCGCTCTTGCGGCTGATTCCGCCGCCGGCGATGAAAAGATCCGGCCACAGCAGTGCCTCGAACGTCTCGAGAACCTTCGAGACCTCCTTGGCCCACTCCTTGTAGGACAGCCCCTCATTCTCCTTCACCGACGACGCCGCGCGGTGCTCGGCTTCCTTGCCGTCGACCTCCATGTGACCGAATTCGGTATTGGGAAGCAGAACTCCGTTGTGCAGCACGGCCGAACCTATCCCTGTGCCGAACGTCAACAGCACGACGACGCCGTCCTTGCCCTTGCCGCCGCCGTACTTGTCCTCGGCCACCCCGGCCGCATCAGCGTCGTTGAGTACGGTGACGTTCTCGGTGCCGATGGCCTTCGCGAACAGCGCGCGGGCGTCGGTGTCGATCCAGGACTTGTCGATGTTGGCGGCCGAGCGAGCGACACCGTCGGTCACCACGGCAGGCAGTGTGACGCCCACCGGACCGGTCCACTCGAAGTGCGCGACGATCTCGGCGACGGTGCGCGCGACGGCATCGGGGGTCGACGGTTGCGGCGTCTCGATCTTGTAGCGGTCGCCGACGAGCTCTCCGGTGCTCAGGTCCACGATTCCGCCCTTGATGCCGCTGCCGCCCACATCGACGCCGAATCCGTGGCGCGCTGCCGCAGCGGTGGTGTTGTCCGAACCTGCCTGTGTCATGTGGATGCCGCTCCTGGCGTGATCGAATCCGTGTGATGCCGTCGCCTCCGAACAATAGTGCGTTTCGGCGTTCGCGGGACGGTGACGTCACCGGCGGTCGCTGCGGTGGTGCTCGGACGTCGGTGTGTGTTGCGATGTACGCGTGCCGAAACCAGACCAATCGCAGACCGACACCGCCAGTACGCAATTGCCGGAAGAGCAGGTGGCAGCAGAGGGATCGAACACGCGTGAGGTGGACGTGCTGCGCGAGGTCGCCGTACGGGTCGCGACGCGAGCCGCCGAGCATGTCAGACGGCGTCGCCCCGAGGTCTTCGGCGGCGATTCGAGCGAGGGTGACGGCGCGGTGCACTCCAAGAGCACGCCGACCGATCCGGTGACCGTCGTGGACACCGAAACCGAGCGCGTCCTACGCGAGATGCTGGCGCAGCTGCGGCCCGAGGATGCGATTCTCGGAGAAGAGGAAGGCAGCGAGGACGACTCGCTCGACGGTGTGCGATGGGTGCTGGACCCGATCGACGGAACCGTGAACTTCATGTACGGAATTCCGGCGTACGCGGTGTCGGTCGCAGTCCAGATCGACGGTGTCAGTGTTGCGGGGGCGGTGATCGATGTCGCCCGCGCGCTCGTCTACTCGGCCGCTCTGGGACGTGGGGCGACGGTGGAGCGGGCCGACGGTACCCAGGAGCAGCTGCACTGTTCCGGTGTCACCGATGTGTCGATGACGTTGTTGGCCACCGGATTCGGCTACGGATCCTCCCGTCGCGCGGTGCAGGGCGCGATCATCTCCGAACTGCTGCCTCAGGTGCGCGACATCCGCCGGATCGGTTCGGCCGCGCTCGATCTGTGCATGGTCGCGTCCGGAGTGGTGGACGCCCACTTCGAGCACGGACTCAGTCCGTGGGATTGGGCGGCGGGTGCGCTGATCGCGGCCGAGGCGGGCGCAATGATCAGGCTGCCCGCGGCCAACAGCACCAGTGCGCAGGGTGCGGTGACGGTGGCAACGGCCCCGGGGATCGCGGACGCCTTCGTGGCCGTACTCCGCAGCGCGGGTGCCCTCGATCCGATTCCCGGCTGACGCGGCCCTACTGCGTCAGCAGCGCGATTCGCGTGCTGCCGAGAGCAGAGCGGCATCGAGCGGCGCAGGCGGGGCACCGGGTGCGGCCCCGGCAAGCGTGCGCAGCACTTCCTCGGCGTCGTCGTTGGGCTGGATCTCGCTGAAGTAGGTACCGAGTGCCAGATCGACCGAGTCGTCGGCGCGGGCGTCTTGGATCAGTTCGGCGCAGGGCGCGACCAGCGACACCGCACTCGCTGCGGCCAGGCCGGCCGGGCCGAACCGAATCTGGCCCTGGCACTGCATGTTCTGATCGACGTATACCGGATCGTTGCCGACCTGGACGTCCGGTGCGCTGGCGAAACCGTAGTCGCTGAGCTGGGCGGCCACCAGAGCGGCTTGTCCGCGCTCACCGTTGGCGTTGAAAACACGCACTTTCGATGCGGACAGGGCGGCAGGCTCGACGTCGAGCAGTGTCGTGGGGTCCACTTCCTCGCCGAGTGGCGCGGGCAGCGTTCCGTCCGACGCGGCGGCGGTGGTGGGCACATTGCATTCGGCGGTTGCCGAGGTGGCCTCTGCGGTGGTGAACACCCTGACCCACACCAGCACTCCGAGCAGAGCCAGCACCGCGAAGACCGCGATGATCGGAAACGCGCGGCGTCGACGGAACGGACGACCTCGACCGTCGACCGAATGGCCTTCGGTGATCAGAGAAACCACAGTGATCTTCGCCTTTCCGTCGGCAGTCGCCGAGACCGGTTCGCAGAGTCGGTTCACACCGACGCGGTGCCTACTGTAGATGGCCGGGGTGCGCGAGGGCGGCACACTCGGCGGGGCACTCCTTCGATCCAGTGCGCGACGCCCGATTCGGAGCCCGAAACCGGCGTCGAGAAGTGTTCTGCGACGCGCGGAATGAAGCTGCCCATCCCGGTGTTGATGCGGCGTGCACCCAGGTTGTGGACTCGTCGGCGGTTCGGTTTCTGCTTTGCGACCGGCTTCGGCTATTGTCTGGCGGCCGCGGTGCTTCAAGAATCGGACGCCGGTGCACCATCGATCAGGTGAGCGAGGTCTCGATCGGGTTTCAACCGGCGAGTTCTGGGAACTACCCGGTGTAGTTTCGGGCACCGCGCGACGACGAACGGTTTTGAACAGATACGAACATCGGTGGGAGCGAGCAAGCGCCCTCTTCACAGCCGACGGCCACAAGCCGACCACATCGGCAGCTTCCACCACACACACGCACGAAGATGAGGGGTACGAAGACAATGGCAACCGACTACGACGCACCGAGAAGAACAGAATCCGACGATGTGTCGGAGGACTCGCTCGAAGAATTGAAGGCCCGACGCAACGAGGCCCAGTCCGCTGTGGTGGACGTTGACGAATCCGACACCGCGGAGTCCTTCGAGCTCCCGGGTGCAGATCTGTCCGGCGAGGAGCTCTCGGTTCGGGTGGTTCCCAAGCAGGCCGACGAGTTCACCTGCTCGAGCTGCTTTCTGGTCCATCACCGCAGCCGACTGGCCAGCGACGCCAACGGTGTACTGATGTGCCGCGACTGCGCGGCGTGACCATCTCCGCACAGACCTGATCGGTCGGATCAGGTCTGTGTCGACGGTTCCGATCGAAAGGTCGAGAGGTAGGTCAGCGCGCTTCGACGCCGTGCGCGGTCAGGACCGCCAACAGCTCCTCGGGGCGTTTGGTGCTCACCAGCCAGTAGGGCGTCGGATCGCTCGGGTCGTCGAGGACCACGATCACCATTTGCTTCACCCAGGTGCGGTGCTGCACGAAGGCCAGCGGATCGAGCTGCCTTCCCAGTGCCGCACTTTTTGCTGTCGCTGGAACGACGGCAGCCTTCGACGCCACATCGAGTGGCAGATGAGCAGACCCGACGCGTAACTCGGCACCGGCCGCACCCGCGACCACCTCGACGCGCAGCCTGCTGAAGGCGAACAACGCCCACGCGATCAGCGGGAGCAACACCACGTAGGGCAGCCAGGCACGAATGCCGGGCGCTCCCATGTGGATCTCCGCAGCCAGCAACACCGCCACGGCCGCGCCCGCTGCCCACCACCAGATCGGCACCCAGAGTCGCTCGGAGTAGAGCACCGAGTCAGCGGGTGCCGTGGAACCCGTGTGAGGAGTGGAGTCGCCGGACTCCGATGCGTGTTCGGCCTGTCGATCTGCAGTCACGAGTCCCAGGGTAGTCGCCACACCGAGACCGAAGCCGGCCAGCGTAGTCTCGTTCCACGTGAGCGACGAAGTCACCGAGTCCGGCAACGAACCGTCCGTCGACCGACCCCCCACCCCGCGCCGGCCGTCCGGTCCGTTGTCCGAGGTCCGGCTGCGCCGACTCGATCCCGAGCTTCCGGTGCCGACACGAGCGCACGAGGGTGATGCGGGCGTGGATCTGCGAATCACGGCCCCGGTGACGATCGCACCGGGCGAACGCGTCCTGGTGGGGACCGGAATCGCGATCGCTCTACCGTTGGGAACCGTCGGGCTGGTGCATCCGCGATCGGGACTGGCGGCGAAGTCGGGCCTGTCGGTGGTCAACACTCCGGGCACGATCGATGCCGGGTATCGCGGCGAGATCAAGGTGTGCCTGATCAACCACGACCTGCACACTTCGATCGAGCTCGAGCGAGGCGACCGCATTGCCCAACTGATCGTGCAGCGAGTCGAACTGGTGACGTTCGTCGAGGTCGACGAGTTGGACGACACCGTTCGAGGGGCCGGTGGTCACGGTTCGACCGGTGGCCATGCGAGTCTGAAGCAGTGAGTTCCGCCACGACGTTCGCCGGTGGCAGGCACAGTGGAAGCAACCGAGAAGAAGAGAGCTGAACATGTTCGGACGGCGTAAGAAGAACGACGCCGGCAGTGCCTCCGCGCCCGGTGCGGAGCCATTCGTCGACAGCGTCGAGGACGAAGACGACGATGTCGAGGCCGCGGACACGACCGCCGACGGTCCCCACGATCTCGAGGATCTCGACGACGATCGCGAGACCATCGCCAAGACGCGACTCGACCTCGGTTCGGTGCTGATTCCGCTGCCGGAGGGCGGTCAACTCCAGGTCGAGATGTCGCAGGCAGGCAGCCCGCAGGCAGTGCACATCGTCACGCAGTTCGGGCGCATCACCATCGCTGCCTACGCGGCGCCGAAATCACCCGGTCAATGGCGCGAGGTGGCAACCGATCTGGCGACGTCACTGCGCAACGACAAGGCCGAGACGACGGTCGAGACGGGTCCGTGGGGACGCGAACTGCTCGGTGTCACGGCCAACGCCGACTTGCGCTTCATCGGAGTCGACGGCTATCGCTGGATGGTCCGCTGCGTGCTGGCGGGACCGTCGGGTGCGGTGGGCGAGGGCCAACCCCTCGTCCGGCTGGCGCACACGATTCTTCGGCAGACCGTGGTGGATCGGGGTACCGACCCGCACCCCGTCCGGACACCGCTGCCGGTGGTGTTGCCTCAGGTGCTGGCCGAGCAACTTGCTGCAGCTGCACAGCAGCAGGCGGCAGCTCAGCAGAGCGCAGCGCAACAGGCTGCGCAGCCTCAGGCTGCGGTGCCCACGGCAGAACCTGTTGCGCCACAACAGGAGTCGACTCCGCAGCCGACCGCAGCCGAGCGCGACCGAGCTCCGCGTCGGGGCGCGTCGGGATCGGCGATTCAGCAGCTGGGCGGCTGAGCCGACCACCCGTCGAGACCGTCGACGGCCGCTCGGCCGAGGCATCCCGGATCGGTTCCGATGTCGTCCAAGGTCACGGTGCGCAGCTCGCAGTTCGGTAGCGCCCGCGCCCATTGTCGAGCTACCTCGATCGGATGGACGGCGTCGTCCACTGCGCCCACGACGACGGCAGGCAGCTCTATCCGAACGAGCTCGTCGAGTTCGAGTCCGCGATAGCGAGCCGCCTCGTCCAGCGCGTCGGGAAGCGCGGGCCACTGGGCCGCCCAGGACCTCCGCAGAGTCCGCGCGAGCCACGGCGGGCTGGACGCTGCCATTGCCGCGGTGACGGCGTCGAGCCCCTCTTCGCGCAGGGATCGGGCGGTGAACTCCGCGCTCAGGGCCGCGGGGGAACCGGCCGGGTCTCCGGTCCACGCCGGCAGCGCCAGTGCGAGAGCAGCGGTGTTCGATGGGTGGTCGCCAGCCCATCGAACCGCGACGGCTGCCCCGAGGGATATACCCGCGACCACGATGCGTCCGTGTCGATCGGCCGCGTCGTCGAGGGCGGACAGGTAGCTCTCGACCACGGCGGCCGGGTCGGGTTCGACCGCGACGGTGGCCAATCCCACACTGTCCAATGCTGCCGAGAACGCGTCGGCGGCGAACCGAGCATCGGACCCCGTCCCCGGTAGAACGACTGCGGTATGGGTGTCGAATCGGCTGTGCACGACACGATTGTGCACGCCTGCCGACACCGCCGTGACAACGGTTGGTCAGCGTGACGCTTCGGGTCTACAGTGGCGAAGTACCCACCCTGACGAGGGAACGACCCCCACCGCTGGAGCGCACAATGGCACCCGCTGCCGCAGGATACTTTCGCCGTCTGACGCGGAAGTTGACAGAGGACATCGATCAACTCGATGCCGAGGAGATGGCCGAAACCTCCGAAGCCTCCGGGGCTCGGCGGGCGTGCGACTGCTCGCGAGGCGAGGAAGTCACGATGCTCGGTCGGTTGCGCAGCGTCGAAGCCTGCTCGAAGGCGGCCAACGCCAATATCGAGGCCGAGTTCTTCGACGGCACCGACACGGTGACGCTGCTCTGGATCGGACGACGCAAGATCGCCGGAATCGAGCCAGGCAAGACTTTGCTCGTTCGTGGACGCGTCGGCGAACGCGACGGACGAAAGATCGTCTACAACCCCTACTACGAACTGCGCGACGACAGCTGATCGTCGCCGGTATGGCACTCTCGTTGTCGTGACCAACAGCGACGATTCCGTGCCGCCCCCGTCGACGACGCCGGAACCCGCGCCCGACGCGTCGACCACCGCCGAGAAGGTGGCTCCCACCGTCCTCGAACAGCTCGGCGGGTTGAGCGGGCTCATTTATTCGACCTTGCCCGTCGTCGTCTTCGTTCCGGTGAACAGCTACGTCAACCTCGCCGTTGCTCTGTGGTCCGCTCTGGGAGTCGCCGCTGCGGTGTTGGTGTGGCGGTTGGTTCGTCGTAGCCCGATTCAGCCCGCCATCTCGGGATTCTTCGGGGTCGGGATCTGCGCATTCATCGCATACCGGACGGGAGATGCCAAGGGCTACTTCCTGTTCGGCATCTACACCTCGCTCGCCTACGGCGCGGCGTTCGTGCTGTCGGTGCTCGCGCGCTGGCCGTTGGTCGGCATCATCTGGGGGTACCTCAACGGCAAGGGAGCGTCGTGGCGCGGCAACCGGTCGGCTGTGCGTTACTACGACGTGGCCACGATCGCCTGGGCGTCGGTGTTCGGTGCCCGATACATCGTTCAGTCGCAGCTCTACGACTCCGACCAGACGGGCTGGCTCGCCGTTGCCCGCATCAGCATGGGCTGGCCGCTCACGGGAGTGGCACTGTTGGTCACGCTCTGGGCCGTGCGTGCGGCCGATCGCGCGCTCGACGCTGAGTCGAGCGCGAACCGCACGCGGGAGCAGCTGCCGTCAGATCAGGCCGACAGCGGCGCGTAATTCGTTCTCCACCTCTTTGGCCGCGACGAACAGTAGCTCGTCGCCGCCCTCGAGCGGATCGTCGTGCTGCGGAACGATCACTCGACCGCCGCGTAAAATCGTCACCAACGCTGCGTCCCTGGGTAATTGGAGCTTGCGTACCGGCTTGCCCGCCAGGGGTGTGTTCTCCGGAAGCGTGATCTCGACGAGGTTGGCCTGACCCTTGCGGAACGTCATCAGGTGAACCAGGTCGCCCACCGACACGGCTTCCTCGACCAGGGACGCGAGCATGCGCGGGGTCGACACTGCGACATCGACGCCCCACGCGGCATCGAACAGCCATTCGTTGCGCGGATCGTTGACCCGGGCCACCACGCGATTCACGCCGAACTCGGTCTTGGCCAGCAAGCTGAGCACCAGGTTGGCTTTGTCGTCGCCGGTGGCAGCGATCACCACGTCGTAGTTCTCGAGGTGGGCGGCTTCGAGCAGACTCAACTCGCACGCGTCGGCCAGCACCCATTCCGCTTCCGGGATGGCGGCCTGATCGACGTGGTCGAGCTTGCGTTCGAGGAGCATCACATCGTGTTCACTGCGAATCAACTCGCGTGCGATGGATCTGCCGACTGCGCCGGCTCCGGCGATGGCGACTTTCATGGCTTCCCGTTCGGGTCGATGGGGGAGGTGGGGAACGTGCGCGCGTGCATCAATCGTCCGAGGGCGGCGGGTTGCCCGCCAGCGCAATGGCTTCGGCGACGGTGCCCGAGACCGCGGCGACGTACACCTCGTCACCGGCTTGGATCACGGTGCGCTTGTCCGGTAGCAGTCCGCCGCCGAATCGGATGACGAACGCGGCCCGCGAGTTGGTTGCATCTTCGAGTACGGAGAGCTTCTTGCCGATCCAGGCGTCGTGGAAGTCGAGAAGGACTACGGCGACGCTGCCCGACGGATCGCGCCACTTGGTGGTGGGGTCGTCGCGGAGCAGGTTGTGCAGAAAACGATCGGTGGCCCAGGGGACGGTGGCGACCGTCGGGATGCCGAGGCGTTCGTAGACGGCGGCGCGCTTGGCGTCGTAGATCCTTGCGACCACTTTGTCGACACCGAACGTCTCTCGCGCGACGCGCGCGGAGATGATGTTCGAGTTGTCGCCGGACGACACGGCCGCGAAGGCCTCGGCCTTCTCGATTCCTGCGCTCACCAACACATCTCGGTCGAAACCCATGCCGACGACGCGATGTCCGCCGAAGTCGGGATCGAGGCGCAGGAATGCTGTCGGGTCGCGGTCGATGATCGCTACCTCGTGGCCGATGCGCTCGAGTGCACCGGCCAGCGATGCACCGACGCGGCCACATCCCATCACGACTACGTACAACGCCCTGCTCCGTCCCGATCTCGATTGCCGACCACACTGCCGATCGACACTGCCACGATGGGCATGCGTGCACCAACGTATCGGGGATTCGTCGCCGGATCGACCGAGGGTGCGCTCCGACACCGTTTCAGGCGCGTGGTTGAGACGTCCACAGGAGGACGGCCTACGCTTCTCAGCGTGTCCAAGGTCTCGACTGCCGCCAAGCGGCTAGTGCTCGGTAAGCCGTTCCGCAGCGACAAGCTCGGTCATACGTTGCTTCCCAAGCGAATCGCGTTGCCGGTGTTCGCCTCGGACGCCATGTCGTCGGTTGCGTATGCACCCGAAGAGATCTTTCTGGTGCTCTCGGTCGCGGGCATCTCAGCACTCGCGTTCACCCCGTGGATCGGTCTCGCCGTCTGTGTGGTGATGGCGGTGGTGGTGGCCAGCTATCGACAGAACGTGCACGCCTATCCCTCCGGCGGCGGAGACTACGAGGTTGCCACCACCAACCTCGGCCCCGCGGCCGGATTGACGGTCGGTAGCGCGTTGCTGGTCGACTACGTGCTCACCGTCGCGGTGTCGATCTCGGCGGCCGCGTCGAACATCGGGTCGGCGGTCCCGTTCGTGGCCGAGCACAAAGTGTTGTTCGCCGTGGTGGCCATCGCCTTCATCACGTCGATCAATCTGCGTGGCATTCGAGAGTCCGGGGCCGCGTTCGCCATCCCGACCTACGCCTTCATGGGCGGCATGGTCCTGATGCTGGGGTGGGGGCTGTTCAGGGTCTACGTTCTCGGCGACGACATCCATGCCGAGTCGGCGGGCTTCGATCTGAAGGCCGAGGATTCGCACCTGTACGGCATCGCGTTCGCATTCCTCATCGCGCGGGCCTTCTCCTCCGGTTGCGCGGCATTGACCGGAGTCGAGGCCATCAGCAACGGGGTGCCTGCGTTCGAGAAGCCGAAGTCGCGCAATGCTGCAACCACGCTGCTGCTGCTCGGCGCGATCGGGATCACGCTGCTGATGGGCATCATCGTGCTGGCGCAGAAGATCGGCATCAAGTACGCCCTTGACCCTGACATCCAGCTGGTCGGAGCGCCGGAGGGGTACCAGCAGAAGACGCTGATCGCGCAGCTGGCGGAGGCCGTCTTCAGTGGTTTTCCCGCGGGCTTCTTCTTCATCACCACCGTGACGGCACTGATTCTCGTACTCGCGGCCAACACCGCGTTCAACGGCTTCCCGGTGCTCGGTTCGGTGCTGGCACAGGACCGTTACCTGCCCCGCCAGCTGCACACACGCGGCGACCGTCTGGCTTTCAGCAACGGCATCCTCTTCCTGTCCGGAGCTGCAATCGCGTTCGTTGTCGTGTTCGGGGCGGAGGTCACCAAGCTCATTCAGCTCTACATCGTGGGCGTGTTCGTCTCGTTCACCCTCAGCCAGACCGGCATGGTTCGGCACTGGACGCGGCTGCTGGCCACCGAGACCGATCCCGAGCAGCGGCGGCGCATGCAGCGCTCGCGCGTGATCAACGGTGTCGGTCTCGCCATGACCGGAACGGTGCTGGTGATCGTGTTGATCACCAAATTCGCCGCCGGTGCCTGGATTGCGATCGTCGCCATGGTGGCGATCTTCGTGCTGATGCGAATGATCAGGAAGCACTACGACACCGTGGCCCGCGAGCTCGAGAACGAGGAATGGGACGGAGTCCTGCCCAGCCGCACGCACTCGATCGTGTTGGTGTCCAAGCTGCACATGCCGACCCTGCGCGCCTTGGCCTACGCCAGGGCGACCAGGCCGGACACTCTGGAAGCGGTGACGGTCAACGTCGACGAGGCCGATACCCGCGCCCTGGTTCGGCAGTGGGAGGCCAGCGACGTTTCGGTGCCGCTCAAGGTCGTCGAGTCGCCCTACCGAGAGGTCACCAAACCGGTCCTGGACTACGTCAAGCGAGTCCGCCGCGACTCGCCTCGTGACGTCGTCACGGTCTTCATTCCCGAGTACGTCGTCGGTCACTGGTGGGAGCAGGTTCTGCACAATCAGAGCGCGTTGCGACTGAAGTCTCGACTGCTGTTCCAACCGGGAGTGATGGTCACCAGCGTGCCGTGGCAACTTCGGTCTTCCGAGAAGGCCAAGCGTGAGGTGCTCGGCAATGCACCCGGTGCGTCGCGTCGCGGCTACGAGCCGCCGGTGGGCAAGTGAGCGAGAGCTGGTTCGGGCTGCTACTCGAGGTCGAACTCGGCGCGCCCGGGCACGGCGGGTTCTGCGTGGCCCGCCACGACGGCCGGGTGGTGTTCGTGCGTCACGGATTGCCGGGCGAACGGGTCGTGGCCAAGGTGACCGAGGACCGAGGCGGGTCGTTCTGTCGCGCCGATGCCGTCGAGATCCTGAGGGCGTCTCCGGACCGGGTGGACGCGCGCTGTCCGATTTCCGGCCCCGGCGGCTCGGGCTGCTGCGATTACTCCCACGCCAGTGTCGATGCCGGGCGGCGACTGAAGTCCTTCGTCGTTGCCGAACAACTTCGCCGCGTCGCCGGAATCGAGCGTGAGGTGCACGTGGAGGAACTTCCGGGGTCCGGCGACGGCACCGGGTGGCGAACCCGAGTGCGACTCGCCGTCGATTCCAGCGGACGGCCCGGCTATCACCGCTATCGCAGTAGCTCGATCGTCACCGAACTGACCTGTCCTCAAATGGATTCCGCGGCGTTCGAGGGGCTCTCGGATCAGCAATGGCGGCCGGGGGCCGAGCTGCAGGTGGTGCTGGACGGGAAAGGCGAGCGGCACGTGGTGGAGATCGCGCCCGCGCAACTCTCGGCCACCGGACGCCGATCGCCGGGTCGTCGTGGGGCGTCCGCGCGCCGGGCAGCGTCGTCTCGGTCTCGGCCCGAGAAGGCCGTGATCGGATCGGGTCGGGTGACGGAACACGTCTCGAACAGGGCGTGGACCCTCGACGCCACCGGATTCTGGCAGGCCCACCGCGGCGCGCCGCAGGTGTACACCGACGTGGTGGGGGACTGGGCGGACGCCACAGTGGGTGACGGTGCGTGGGATCTGTACGGCGGTGTCGGGGTGTTCGCCGCCGCCCTGGCCGACCAGGTGGGTCCGAGCGGCCGAGTCACCAGTGTCGAATTCTCCCGTCGTGCAGCCGAGGACGGCCGTTCGGCGCTGCGGGATCTGCCGCAGGTCTCGTTCGTGCCGGGTCGGGTCGAGCGCTCGATCGATGCGTTGGCCGAGCCGGTGTCGGTAGCGGTGCTCGATCCACCTCGCGCGGGAGCCGGACGGGACGTGATCGACGCCCTTGCCGTCAGATCTCCACGTTCGGTGGTGCACATCGGATGCGATCCGGCCTCGTTCGCGCGGGATGTGAGCCTGTATCGAGCTGCGGGATACGAGCTCGACGACATGCGCGCCTTCGACGCCTTTCCGTCGACCAGCCACGTCGAATGCATCGGTCGTTTCGTTCGTCGGTGAGCGCTGCGGCAGCCGATCAGCCCCGGTGTGCAACTTCGGCGACCGGGGCGAAGGTGTGCATGGGAACGGTGACGATGCGTTGGGCGCCGCACCTGCAGCCCTGATATCCGACGAGTCCCTCGCTCGTGTCGTGGGTGGAGTGGGTGGTCCAGGTGTGTGTGGTGTGTTCGGTGTGCATGCGTCCATCGTGATGTAATGGTCTTGTGCACATCAACCCTTACGGCGAATACGCGGTGAAACTCGGCATCGACCTGCTCAACTCACCACCCACGTCGGCAACCGAACTGGGCGACCGCTGCGTGGATGCCGGCCTCGTACCGGACTGGACCGCAACAGATGCCGATCTGGTCGACACCCTCCAGTTCCTGCGGGACTGGGCGCGGGTGGTGGACGCAACCACGGAAGACGATCGAGCCGACGAGCTCAATGCTCTGCTGGCACAGGCGTCGGCCTACCCGCGGTTGACCAACCATGCCGACGACGGCTGGCACATGCACTACCGCGACCCCAACATCGAACTCGGCGGCGTCATCAGGGCCCTGGTGAGCGTCGGCACTGCGTTGCACCTGACCGGACGCGGAATGTCTCGCCTCGATCGCTGCGCCGCCGCCGACTGCACACTCGCCTTCGCCGACACCTCGAGAACCGGAAGGCAGCGATACTGCGGAACGGTGTGCTCCAATCGCGACGCGGTCCGCAGGCATCGAGCACGCGCGGCCTCGTGATCGGCGCACTGCGCAGCGCCTTCGCTAGGACTTCCGGTTGTACAGGCGCATCGTGATCGGCCCGAACACCGCCAGCAACACCGCGCACAGCATCAGCGTCACTCCCAGCCCACCGGTGTCGACGTCGCCCTGCATGAGGCCACGCAGCGACGTGACCAGGAAGCTGACCGGGTTGACGTCGACGAACGCGCGCAGCCAACCGGGCATCGTGCTGGGGTCGACGAAGATGTTGCTCGCGAACGTGAGCGGAAACAGGATGAACATCGACACGCCCATCACTGCAGCCTCGGTACGCACGATCATCGCGATCATGGTCCAGATCCAGGACAGGCAGAACGAGAACACCAGCAGCAGAGCGATGGAGGCCACGACGCCGACGACGCCACCCTGCGGCCGGAAACCGAGGATCAACCCGAGGATCAGCACGATCACCGAAGCCAGCGTGTAGCGCACGACGTCACCGAGCAACGCACCGACCAAGGGCGACGGCCGCCAGATGGGCAGCGAACGGAATCGATCGAACACGCCCTTCTCGATGTCCTTGTTCATGGTCACGCCGGTGTACATCGTGATCATCACCACGGTCTGCACGAGGATGCCGGGGAGCAGGAACTGGATGTACGCCTCGGTCGACCCGGCCAATGCGCCACCGAACAGGTAGGTGAAGAGCAATGTGAACATGATGGGGAAGGCCGTCACGTCGAACAGTTGCTCGGGCACGTGCTTGATCTTGAGCAGCGCTCGCCACCCGAAGCTCAACGACGTCGACAACGACGACGGACGCGGCGGACGAGGCCCGGCGGCGCCGAGCACATCGATGATGGTCGACGCCTGTGGCGTCGCCTGCTGGGCTTCGGTTGTCATGACGCAACCTCCCGGTCGGATTCGGAACCGGCATCGTGCCCGGTGAGAGCGAGAAACACCTCGTCCAAGCTCGGTTGTCCCAGCGTGAACGACGCGATGGAGATGCCTGCGGTCTCGAGTGCGGGCAGCACGGGCGCGGCCTGTGCCGGATTGTCCAACCGTGCGGTGACGGTGGACGGATCCGGGTCCTCGGTGACGTTGCCGCCGAGGAGATCTCGCAGGATCTGCGCGGCGGCCGTTCGCTGGGCCGCCTCGAGCACGCGCAGGTGCAGTGAATTCGATCCCACGGATGCCTTCAGCTCACCCGTCGTTCCCTCGGCGATGACCTTGCCGCGATCGATGACTGCGACACGCCCGGCCAGTTGATCGGCCTCGTCCAAATACTGTGTCGTCAACAACACAGTCGTCCCGCCCGCGACCAACGCGCGGACGATCTCCCACACGTGGTTTCGGCTGCGGGGGTCGAGTCCGGTGGTGGGCTCGTCGAGGAAGATCAGTTCGGGAGTGACGATGATGCTGGCGGCGATGTCGATGCGACGGCGCATGCCGCCGGAGTAGGTCTTGACCTGTCGCGGTCCGGCATCGGCGATGTCGAACGCCGTCAGCAACTGCTCGGCTCGTGATCGGGCGGCGGGCCGGGAGTAGCCGAGCAGCCGAGCGAGCAGCACCAGGTTCTCCGTCCCGGTGAGATCCTCGTCCAGAGAGGCGAATTGTCCTGTCAGAGCGACCTTCTGCCGTACCGCCTCCGGTTCGCTCGCCACGTCGTGACCCAGGACTCGGGCGCTGCCCCCGTCGATCGGAAGCAGGGTGGCCAGCATCCGGATGGTCGTCGTCTTCCCTGCGCCGTTCGGCCCGAGCACGCCGTAGACACCACCGGACGGAATGGACAGATCGACTCCGTCGACGGCGATGTTCGCTCCGAAACGTTTGACCAGACCGTGTGTCTCGATCGCCGCCATGTCTCTCGATTCCTCCGGTGGGCCGGTCACCCGATTCCCCACGATTGTCCGATTGTCCACCAAGGATGAAACGCCGACCACATCTGTCGCAAACGAATTTTCGTCCCGAACCATCCTCCGGTCGGTTTGTTCCGAATATGTACTGCGGCGGGAAAACGCGGAGGTTTCGATATGAGAGCGATATGACCACTAGTGTCGTGATCGATGAACTCGATCATGAACCCGTCTGTTGGGACGACTTTCCGATGAGCGCGCCGTTGTCGGATGCGTCCGGATCTTCGAATGCCGGCCGTGACCGGACGTCGTCCGCTGCCTCGGAGAGCTACGCGGCAGAGGATGCGGTGTGTGCTGTTCCCAGTCCACAGCTCAAGAACCTGCGTGCCGACGAAACGGATCGTCTGCGTCGGTTGATGGCGTCGGTCGCGCAGGGCGACCGGGCGGCGTTCGCCGAGCTGTACGACGCGACGTCGTCGCGGGTCTACGGAATGGTGCTGCGGGTGCTTCGAGACCCGGGGTACAGCGAGGAGACCGCGCAGGAGGTGTTCCTCCAGATCTGGCGCGCGGCGCCGAACTACGACCCGAACCAGGGCAGCCCACTGGCCTGGATCATGACGCTCGCGCACCGGCGAGCGGTCGATCGCGTTCGAAGCGAGCAGTCGGGTACCGACCGTGAGGCCGCGTACGGCGCAGTCAGCCACACACCAGAGCACGACGAGGTGCTCGAGACGGTGACGCAGCGGCTCGAATCGGAGGCCGTGATCGCCTGTCTCGACACCTTGACCGATACGCAGAGCGAGTCGGTCCGAATGGCCTATTACAGCGGTTACACCTATCGCGAAGTTGCGGAGCGGCTCGGGGTCGCGGTTCCTACCATCAAGTCGCGCATACGAGACGGATTGATCAAATTGAAAACTTGTCTGGGGGTGATCCCGCAATGAGTGAATCGTCACGGCAACGGCTTCTCGACGACGCGGAGGTCTACGCCCTCCACGCGACGACCGATGCCGAGCGACGCGACATCGAAGCCGAACGAACTCGCGTCGACGACACCGCGCGAGCCCAGTTCGACATTCTCGTGAGCGAGATCCACGAAACGTTGGCCTTGGCCGTCGCAGTCGATGCGACGCCCGCGCCCGACCGGCTGCGACAGGTGGTGCTCGATCGAGTCGCCTCCAGTGACCAGGAGCCCACCGTTCGGGAGTTACCGCCGAATGTGACGCCGTTGCACCGGCATCGGCAACCACGGTCGAAGTCCTGGCGCTACTCCATGGTGTCGGCCGCCGCGGCGGTGATCGTCGCCGTCGGGGGTGTGGTGGTCGTGACGCAGACCATGGGGAACGATCCGCAGCCGTCGCAGGCCGACCAGATCGTGGCTGCACCGGATGCGCGTAGAGCCACGGCGGAGTTCCCCGGTGGCGGTTCGGCAACGGTGTCGTACTCGCTCTCCCAGAACGCCGTCGTGGTCACTCTCGACGGGGTTTCACAGCCGCCGCCCGGACGCGCGTATCAGATGTGGTTCGTGGACGGTTCTCCACGATCGGCCGGTGTGATGACCGACGAGCAGATCACTTCCGAGTCCGGCACGGTGGTCGACGGTCTCGGGGCGTCGACGAACTTCGCGTTCTCACTCGAACCCGCAGGCGGGTCGGCGCAGCCCACCGAGGTGCTCACCATGCTGACATTGGGTGCCTGAGCACAGCATCCGCACGATCGCCTCGGGCGGTTCGACAATCGGTCAGATACCGATGTCGAACCGCCCGAGCGTTCTGATCACCGTTGCCATCTGGCCGTAGGCCCCGGTGGCGAGATTTTCCAGCAGCGCCAGCTTGATCTCCGGTGCGTCGCGCGTGAGCGCCTGGAAGTGCGCCGTCGACACCACCACGAGATCGACCGGTGTGTCGGCGACCATGTCGAGCAGGAACGGTACCGACATCAGCAGGGGCATCTCACCGAAACTCATACCGGGGGAGAGAGTCGTGATGCGGTGCTTGCCACCGTCGGCGGCGACGGCCGTGGACGTCACCTCGCCGCGCAGCATCAGGAACAGGCCTGCCGCCGCATCGCCGTGGCGAACGATCACGTCTCCGCGCGCGTAGTGCCGCTTCTCCAGATACGGAGTGACGGCCTCGAATTGTGCGGCGGACAGCCCGGCCAGCAACGGATGCTCGGCCGTGGTGACGACGGTCGGCTGTCGCACCCCCGAGCAATGGCGATCGAGCAACAGATTCTCGGCCCACTGGATGGCCGCACCCAGGCTCGAGTAGGTTCGGCCAGCGGGGTCGGCCGGGTCGAGACTCGACGTCGTGTGACCCATGATCGCTCTGGGATCCACCAGACCCACCACACAGCCGTGCTCCGCCAGATCCTGACGTAGATCCTCGAACATGGTCCGAGCGATGTCGCTGACCTCGTCGACGCCTCGCACATCGATGACGAGTGCGTCGAGTTCCCGATCGAGGTCGCCGATCTCACGGACGGCAGTCTCGGCACCGGAGAACAGCAGATCACCGTGCAGCTCGTACACACGGGCGCGATCGCCCACGGCAGCCAAGGTTGCCTGTTCCACCTCCGATCGCCGTTTGCGTGAGGGTGCCTCGGTGACGACGTAGCGGCGCCGGATCGAGGACTTCGCCGCTCGGGTGACGTGCAGGAAGTGCAGTTCGAGGCGTTTCGAGAGTTCTCGGCAGGCGGCGACTCCGCGCACGCTGTTGCCGTGCGAATCGAGCCGTGGGGAGTAGACGGCGATGCCCATCTGTCCAGGGAGAACCGCGAGGATCCCGCCGCCGACCCCGCTCTTGGCCGGCAGGCCGACCCTCGCGACCCAGTCGCCTGCACCGTCGTACATCCCACACGTCGTCATGACCGACAGCACTCGCTCGACCAGAGCCGGTGCCAGTGCGCGTTCACGCGTGCGCGGGTTGACGCCGTTGTTGGCCATGGTGGCCGCCATCATCGCGAGGTCCGCGGCGGTGACGTCGATCGAGCACTGGCGGAAGTACAGATCGACGGCGGCGTCGGGATCGTGGTCGATGATGTCGAACGAACGGAGCATGTAGCCGATTGCGCGGTTGCGATTGCCGGTGCGCGCCTCCGACCGGTACACGGCATCGTTGAACGCCAGAGACCTCCCCGCGTACCGCGAGTACGAGGCTCGAATGCGCTCGAATCGATCCTCGGCACTTCGCCCCGCGATCAGCGACGCCGACGTGATGGCACCGGCGTTGATCATCGGGTTGCGTGGGCGCTCGGTGACGGGGTCGAGACTGATCTCGTTGAACGGCTCACCGGACGGCTCGACGTCGACCTTGCTCGCGACGACGTCCATGCCCCGGTCGGCCAACGCCAGTGCGTAGGTGAACGGCTTGGAGATCGATTGGATCGTGAAGGGGAGTCGAGTGTCGCCGACCTCGTAGACGTAACCGTCCGTGGTCGTCAGCGCGATACCGAACCCGTCCGGCGTGACGGCAGCGAGCTCGGGGATGTAGTCCGCCACCTGCCCGGACGTATCGTCGCGGCACAGTTCGTGAACTCGGCGCAGGATGGCATCGACCACGTTGCTCATAGGCCACACTGTATGTGTGATGTCCGATTCGACACCGGGCGAGGTTAGGGGCGGCTGACCCAGGGCACCCCGACGTTCGACGGTACTGTCGGCGTCACGACGCTGGGCGGAGCAGCAGGGCACGGCAACTCCGTAGACTGAAATTTCCATTGTGTTTTCCGGCCGGAGGGAGCGATCTCGTTGGGTGTCCTAGCTCGAATTCAGACGCCCGAGGACCTGCGCGACCTCGGCAGTGCGGAGCTGGCCGAATTGGCTCGCGAGATCCGTGCGTTTCTCGTCGAGAAGGTGTCCGCTACCGGCGGCCACCTCGGTCCCAATCTCGGTGTCGTGGAACTGACGTTGGCGATTCATCGCATCTTCGACTCCCCGCGTGATCCCGTCATCTTCGACACCGGTCATCAGGCGTACGTGCACAAGATGCTGACCGGGCGCACCGGTCTGTTCGACACGCTCCGCAAGCAGGGCGGCCTGTCCGGCTACCCGTCACGTGTCGAGAGCGAACACGACTGGGTGGAGTCATCGCATGCGTCGGCTTCCCTCTCCTACGCCGACGGCCTGGCCAAAGCCTTCGCACTCAAAGGCGAAACCGACCGGCACGTCGTCGCTGTTGTCGGCGACGGTGCGCTCACCGGCGGGATGTGTTGGGAGGCCCTCAACAACATCGCCGCAGGCCGCGACCGATCACTGGTGATCGTCGTCAACGACAACGGTCGCTCGTACGCCCCGACCATCGGGGGCCTGGCCGATCATCTGGCAGCCCTTCGGCTTCAGCCCGGGTACGAGAAGGTGCTGGACAACGGTCGCCGCATCGTTCGTCGCATTCCGATCGTCGGGCCCACGGCCTACGCGATGTTGCACGGCATGAAGGCCGGGGTGAAGGACGCCATCAGCCCGCAGGTGATGTTCACCGATCTCGGTATCAAATACCTGGGTCCGGTCGACGGCCATGACCAGCACGCGATGGAATCGGCTCTGCGCCGAGCCAAGGCGTACGGCGGTCCGGTCATCGTCCACGCGGTGACGCGCAAAGGCATGGGCTACGTGCACGCCGAGAACGACGTCGCCGACCAGATGCACGCCACCGGCGTCATCGATCCGTTGACGGGACTGGCGCGGTCGAAGTCGGCACCGGACTGGACATCGGTGTTCTCGGCGGCACTGATCGAGCAGGGCGAACAGAACGAGGACGTCGTAGCGATCACCGCAGCGATGGCCGCGCCCACCGGGCTCGCCGCGTTCGGAGTTCGCTTCCCCGACCGGTTGTTCGACGTCGGTATCGCCGAGCAGCACGCGATGACGTCGGCTGCCGGGCTCGCGCTCGGCGGGATGCATCCGGTGGTCGCGATCTACTCCACCTTCCTCAATCGCGCGTTCGACCAGTTGCTGATGGACGTAGCGCTGCTCGGACTGCCGGTCACCGTGGTGCTGGACCGCGCCGGGGTCACCGGGGCCGACGGTGCCAGCCACAACGGCATGTGGGACATGTCTCTGCTCGGCATCGTTCCCGGCATGAAGGTGGCGGCACCGCGAGATGCCGAAACACTGCGAGAAGAACTGGCCGAGGCGATCGCGACGTCCGACGGACCCACAGCACTGCGCTTTCCGAAGGGCGCAGTGACCGAAACCGTACCTGCAGTGCGCAGACTCGACGGAATCGTCGACGTACTGACCGAGCCGTCCGACGCGACGGGCGATGTGTTGATCGTGGCCGTCGGAGTGTTCGGTCCGCTGGCCGTGCACGCGGCGGACAAACTTCAGCAGGACGGCATCTCGGTCGCAGTGGTGGACCCGAGATGGGTGCTGCCCATCCCGCAGGCGCTGCTGAAATTGGCGGAGGACTACCGGATGGTGGTCACCCTCGAAGACAGTGGCCTGCACGGTGGCATCGGCTCGACCCTGTCTGCGGCTCTCCGCGGGGCAGGCGTCGATACCCCGTGCCGCGATCTCGGTGTGCCACAACGATTCCTGGACCACGCATCGCGCGAACAGCTACACCACGAACTCGGTCTCACCTGCGAGGACGTCGTGCAGCGGGTCTCGCACTGGGTCAAGAGCCTCTGACACCGGTCTCCTGCCGGACGTCGACGCCGTAGAACGCGCGGCGTCCGGCCACCGCACCCGCGACTGCCATCGGAGCCGTCATCACGAGAAGGAAGAGCACCGACGGTTCCCACCGCTGCGTCACCGAATGCACAGCGCCGCACACCAACGGGCCGCAGGCTGCCAGCACGTAGCCGACCGTCTGTGCCATCGAACTCAACGACGCAGCATCACGTGCCGTCGCGGCCCGCAGATTCATCAGCGTCATCGCCAGGGACAACTGCCCGCCTTGGCCGAGTCCGAGCAACACGGCCCACAGCAGCGCCCAGGAATCTGCAGACGACAACACCCCCGCCAAGCCCGCAACGGTGGGCAACACCACCGCAACGGCCAGAACGCTTTGTCTCGGCAACCTGGTGGCCACGCTGGGCACCGTCAGCGCCGTCACGACACTGCTGAGGGACAGAGCCGTCAACAGTAGCCCGGCCGCGGCGGCGTCCACTCCACGATCCCGGTAGATCGTGGGCAGCCACGCGATCATCGAGTACGCCATGAGTGACTGCACACCCATGAACGCCGTCACCGCCCACGCGACGGGGGAGCGCAGCACGGCCGAACCGCCCTGCGATTCCACGGCACCGGACACTGCCGTCGGCCCCGCCCTCGCGAACATCCGGGACAGCAGCGCCATACACAGCGCCGCAATAGCCACCGGGACCGCCCACAGCCCGAGCACCCACCGCCAACCGCCGTCGAGCGCCTCCGCCAACGGAACGGAGACCCCCGACGCAACACCCGCACTGGCACTGATCACGGCAGTCAACACACCGGTCAACAACCCCAGCCGCCGAGCCGACACCGCCGGATTCTCCGATCGTCCCTGCGGGCTCCACTCCTGCCCATCGGGTCGTTCCTGCGGGCTCCACTCCTGCCCATCGGGTCGTTCCTGCGGGCTCCACTCCTGCCCATCGGGTCGTTCCTGCGGGCTCCACTCCTGCCCATCGGGTCGTTCCTGCGGGCTCCACTCCTGCACGATCACACGTACCAGAACCGGACCCAACACATTCGCCACCGCAATACCCGCAGCCGCCACGAGGGCTCCCGCCACCAGCACCGGCCAGGACGGCACTGCGCGCACCGCGGTGCCCACAGCGATGAGAATCAAGCATCCGACGAGCACGTGGGTCACCCGCGCGCGACGCAGCACAAAGCCTGCAGCAGCCGCGCACACGCCGAGGACGATCACCGGCCCCGTCGTCAGCAGCGCCATCGAGACGGAGTCGGCAGAGTAGAACGCTGCAATATCCGAGGTGAGAGCAGAGGTACTGCCGAACAACAGACGCAGACCGAGACCGAACAACACGACGGTGACCACAGCGAACACGGTTCGGGAATTCATGGCCTGCTTTCGGCATCGGAACGAGGGATAGTTTCCTTCCCTCACAATGCACCACAGGTCGAGCGGGAATTCCCTCGACTCCCGCCACGGGTTCACGAATGCCGCACCGAACCGAGACCGGATCAACCGTGTATCTGACAGTCCCCGCATGGACTGCGGCCGTCACCGGTCCGGTCACGGTGGTGATCGGGTTGGTGGTCGTGTTCTCCGACGTGTGGCGTTTTATCGGACCTCGACCATCCGCTACGTGCCTGTCACCCGCTCTTCGATCCGAACGCGATCTATCAGATGGGCCAGGGCGAACGGGTCGTGTGCGAACATCCGCTCCACACTTGCCTTGTCGGTGCCTTCGACGATCATCGTGGCACCACTGTGATCGGCGAGTGGGCTCGACGATCGGAGAATCTTGCGACGCTCGAGTTCACGCAGCCATGCGCGGTGATCGGTTCGGTGATCGTCACGGCCCGAGGATGTTTCGGGGGTGTAGGTGTATTCGACGACGAATATCGGCATGTCAGATCTCCATGTCCTCGAGCTCCATTCCCTTGGTCTCTCTGATCTTGTACTTGACGAAGAAGAAAGACAGGATCGCGAAGAACGCAAAGAACGAATAGATGAATCCGAGTCCGATGGTGTCGGACAACGGCGGAAAGGCCAGGGTGATGGCGAAGTTGGCAATCCAATTGGCCGCAGTACTGATACCGAGGGCGACGGCGCGCATTCGGTTGGGGAACATCTCTCCGAGCATCACCCACATGATCGGTCCCCAGGTCGCGGCGAAGAAGACCACGAAGAGGTTCGCGCCGACGAGAGCGACCGGGCCCCACGGCGACGGCAACTCGAGTTGGTCCCCGCTGCCTACTGCCTGAGTGAACGAGACGGCTGCGAGAACGAGGCCGACGAACATTCCTATCGAGCCGATCATGAGTAGATTTCGCCGGCCGAATCGGTCGACGAACAAGATGGCGACGAATGTCATCGAGACATTGATGACAGAGGTGATCACCGAGGTGACGAAAGACTGGTTCTCGCTGAATCCGACGGACTTCCACAGAGTCGTCGAGTAGTAGAAGATCGCGTTGATTCCGACGAACTGCTGCAGAATCGCCATCGTGATGCCGACCCAGACGATCGGTTGCAGGCCGAACTTGGGTCCGCGAATATCGGCGAACGACGACTTGGATTCCCGGCGCAGGGTCAATCGGATTTCCTTGACCCTCTCGTTCGGGTTCACTTCTCCGGTGATGTCTCCCAGAATGCGCGCCGCTTCTTCGTCGAGGTGTTTTCCGACGAGGTATCTGGGTGACTCGGGAATCAGAGTGGCGAGAAAGCCGTAGACGAGGGCCGGTGCGACGCCGACCAGGAACATCCACCGCCAGGCTTCTAGTCCGAACCACAGGTCGTTCGACGGTCCGCCTGCGGCGTTCTGCAGCACCGCGTCCGACAGTAGAGCGGCGAAGATTCCGACGGTGATGGCCAGCTGTTGCAGCGAGGCCAATCCACCTCGGTAGCGGGCCGGGGCAATCTCCGAGATGTACGCGGGCGCGATCACCGATGCGATACCGATGCCCAGGCCGCCGAGTACACGCCAGAGCATGAGATCCGGAACGCTGAACGCGAACCCGGATCCCACCGACGAAAATGGTGAACAGTGCGGAACCGAGCAACATCACCTTCTTTCGGCCCCAGCTGTCGGCGAGACGGCCGGCGAACCAAGCTCCGACGGCACAACCGAGAAGTGCGATGGCCACCGCGAAGCCGGTGACGAACGACGACAGTGCGAAGTTCTCTTGGATGGAGTCCACCGCGCCGTTGACCACGGACGAATCGAACCCGAACAGGAAGCCGCCGACAGCGGCGGCAATCGTGACTCCGATGACTTTGGCGGTGTGCCGATCGGTGGATTGCGTCATCACGTGACCCAGCTTTCGAGGTGAACCAGCATCCTTGGTGGTCGATCGCCATCATCGTCCTCGCATCGACGGAATGGGAGCGAAATCGCCTCGTTATTATCGGCGTGCGAAAATCGGCTCTCCGAAAAAGGGTGAATTGTCCGATATTCCGCTGTCGAACTCGAAGTTGTGGACGGAAATCTCTCGAATGTCGTCCGTAGCTTCGAGTTCGTCGAGATGCGAGTCAGCGTGCCTGGGCGGCCGACCACTGATCGAAGGTCTGTGAACCGTGATCCGAATCGTTTGTGATGACCAGAGTTCCGTCTCGCATCGCGCGACCGTATGCGCCGGGAATCGGGACCTCGAGTACCAGACCGCGAGCACCGATTGCTCGTGCATAACCACGCACCATCTCGGCCATGCGCTCTTCACGTGGTCCACCGAGATCGGCGACTCGCCCTGCCGGTGGACCCTCCGCAAGGTCGACCAGTCGCTCGGCGACCTCGCGGGCGGCGATCGGTTGCGAGACCATCCTGGGGATGATTGTCAGTGGACCGAACGAGGTCTGCGAGCGGATCTGCGCGGCGAACTCGTGGAACTGGGTTGCTCGAAGAATCGTCCAGGGTACTGCTCCGGCACGAACGAGGCTCTCCTGCTTCACCTTTCCGGCGTAGTAGCCGTGCGGTGCCGCGTCTACCCCCACGATCGACAACGCGAGATGATGACCGACTCCGGCGGCGCTCTCCTCCGTGAGCAGATTGCGGGTGACGGCAGCGAAGAACGCCGTCGATTCTTTCGCCGAGATCGTCTGCGTCGATGCGACGTCGACCACCGCGTCGACGCCGGACAGGGCGTCGGACAGTCCTGACCCGGTGACGAGATCCACACCGGCAGATCGCGACAGTACGACCACCTCGTGTCCACGTTCTCGCGCAACCTCGACCACGTGCATTCCGACGGTTCCGGTTCCACCGGCTACGGCTAGCTTCATCGCGTATCCACCTGATTCTCGAGAGATGATGCGGACCGCGCTGTGCGGCCCTCCACTCTCTGACGACGCAGCCGTGCCGAATGTATGGCTGGTGTCAGACCCAGTGCCGGAGTTTGTCCGGATTCAGCACGATCCAGATGCTGGAGACCGCGCCGTCGGCGGTGTCGAACCCGATGACGTCGAACCCGATGACTCCGAACACCGCGCCGTCGCGCCGGATGACGATGCCCGACAGGCCGTTGACGGGTTCTATCGACCACTCGAGGTCGGTGGACTTGGCAGTGATGCCGCGGACGAAGCGAGCGACTCGATCGGATCCGAGGACGGCATTGCGGGCCGCGGATACGTGGCCGCCGCCGTCGCTGACCAAGGTGACGTCGGGCGAGCACCGAGACGAGGGATGCGATGTCCCCGCCTGCGGAGGCCGAGGCGAACGCCCGCACGACGCGGTCGTGCTCGATGGGGTCGGCGATGGAGCGGTGACGAGAATGGACGTGAGTTCGTGCGGCAGAGGCGAGTTGGCGGCACGCAGCAGGAGATCGATCGAGAACGGTCGCGATCTCGTCGAACGGCACAGCGAACGCGTCGTGCAGTACGAAGGCGACTCGCTGCGCCGGACCGAGCGATTCGAGTACGACGAGCAGTGCCAGCGTCACCGATTCCTGTTGCGCAACTCGGTCGGCGGGGTCGGCGGCGGCCGAACTCTCGGGGTCGAGTCCGCGGACGGGTTCCCGCAGCCACTGCCCGACGTAGTTCTCGCGGCGAACGCGAGCGGATCCGAGCATGTCGAGGCAGATGCGGCCCACCACTCGGGTGAGCCACGCAGCAGGGACGTCGACAGCGTCACGTTCGGCGTCGGTGAGTCGGTACCAGCGAACGAGAGCCTCGGATGCGGCGTCTTCGGCGTCGCTGTAGGAACCGAGCATGCGGTAGGCGATACCGATCAGCCGACCGCGTTCGTTGTTCATGGCGTCAGACCTTATCCCGACAGAACAATGCCGAGTTCGAGGTCATGGACGAAAAACCGGAGAAATCCGTCCACAACCTCGAACTCGGCGGGCAATGCTAGACGCTGGCTACACCCGGGGCGAGGAAGCGCTGACCGGTTGCGGCCTCGGAGGCTCCGCTGCGATCCAGGTACGGCGTGATGCCGCCGTTCCAGAAGCCGAATCCGCCGCCGAGGAGCAGGCAGAGGTCGATGTCCTCGGCCGCTGCCACGACGCCCTCGTCGAGCATGATCTTGATCTCGTCGGCGATCGCGTTGCGGGTACGTTCGAGCACCTGCTCGGCGGTCGACGGCGAATCGCCCTGCGGCCACAGCGCAGCGACCTCGGGGTCGACGACCTGTCCCTCGGGGCCGTAGTTCCAAACGCCGGGCTTCTTCGCCTCGACCAGCGCGCGGAATCCGGGGGAGTCCTTGAACCGCTCCGGGTATGCCTCACCGAGGGTTTCCGCGGTGTGCAGGGCAACGGCAGGACCGACGAGGGCCAGCAGGGTCAGCGGGCTCATCGGCATGCCGAGTTCGCCCACGGCACCGTCGGCGACGTCGAAGGGGGTGCCTTCGTCGATCGCGCTGATGATCTCGTTCGACGCTCGCGTCACGAGCCGGTTGAACACGAAGCCGGGAAGATCCGCCGAAAGCACGGCGGACTTCTTCAGCGTCTTGGCTGTAGCGAACGCCGTTGCGAGCGTGGCGTCATCGGTCTTCTCGCCCTTGACGACCTCGAGCAGAGGCAGGACCGCCACCGGGTTGAAGAAGTGGAAGCCCACGACGCGCTCGGGGTGCTTCAGATCCGCAGCCATCTTCGTGATCGACAGCGAGGAGGTGTTGGTCGCGAGAATCGTTTCGGCGGAGACGAACTCCTCGACCTCGGCGAACACCTTCTTCTTCACGTCGAGGTTCTCGAACACTGCCTCGATGACGAAATCGGTCTTCGCAAAGGCTGCCTTGTCGATCGAGCCGGAGACCAACGCCTTCAACCGATTTGCGGCGTCGGGGGACAGGCGCTTCTTGCCGAGTAGTTTGTCGATCTCGCCGTGGACGTAGCCGACGCCCTTGTCGATGCGCTCCTGGTCGATGTCGGTGAGGATCACCGGCACCTTCAGCTGCCGCACGAACAGCAGAGCGAGCTGGCTGGCCATCAAGCCGGCACCGACGATGCCGACACCGGAGATCTTGCGTGCCAACGACTTGTCGGGCGCACCGGCGGGACGCTTCGCACGTTTCTGCACCAGATCGAAGGCGTACAGACCCGCGCGGAGCTCGTCCTTGACCAGCAACGTGGACAGGGCCTCGTCCTCGGCCGCGAAGCCCTTGTCGAGCGAGGCCGAGTCGGTGATGTCGGTGCTCTTGGCGAGCTCGAGCAGCTCCACCGCGGCGACGGGTCCGGGGGCGAAGTTGTTGGTCTTGCCGGCGACGATTCCCTTGGCGCGGGCGATGGCGTCGTCCCAGGCCTGTCCGCGGTCGATCTCGGGACGGTTGGGGACGATCTCACCCTTGATGACCTGAGCAGCCCACGCGAGGGACTGCTCGAGGAAGTCGGCTCCGCCGAAGAGGGCGTCGGCGATGCCGAGGTCGAGTGCCTGCTGCGGCTTGAGGACGCGGTTCTGGTTCAGCGCGTTCTCGATGACGACGGTGACGGCGTTCGAGGCTCCGATGATGTTGGGCAGCAACTGGGTTCCGCCCCATCCCGGTACCAGGCCGAGGAAGGCCTCGGGCAGACCGAGCGCGGCAGCGTTCTCGGCGACGGTGCGGTAGTGCGAGTGCAGTCCCACTTCGAGGCCGCCGCCGAGCGCGGCACCGTTGATGAAGGCGAACGTCGGAATCGTCGACTCGCGCAGGCGACGGAACACCTTGTGGCCGAGCTGCCCGATCTGCAGCGCCTCGTCCTTGGCCTTGATGTTCGGCACACCGTTGAGGTCGGCACCGACGGCGAAGATGAACGGCTTGCCGGTGACGGCGATGGCCACCGGGTTCGCTGCGAATGCTTCGTCGAGTGCGGCGTCGAACTTGGCCAGTCCGCCGGGACCGAAGGTCGACGGCTTGGTGTGATCGAAGCCGTTGTCGAGCGTCACGAGGGCGATGGAGCCGTCGAGCCCCGGTACGGAGACGATCTTGGTGAAGGCGTTCGTGACTACCTCGTCGGTGAACGCTGTGGTGATGTCGCTCATGCCTTCGCTCCTGAGTAGTCAGCGTGGTTGGGGTTCTCCCAGATGACGGTGCCGCCCATGCCGAGACCGATGCACATGGTCGTCAGGCCGTAACGGACGTCGGGCTGCTGAGCGAACTGGCGGCTCAGCTGGGTCATCAGGCGGACGCCCGAGGACGCGAGGGGGTGGCCGCACGCGATGGCCCCGCCCCACTGGTTGACGCGGGGGTCGTCGTCGGCGATGCCGTAGTGCTCGAGGAAGGCGAGAACCTGGATGGCGAAGGCCTCGTTGATCTCGAACAGGCCGATATCGTCGATGCTCAATCCCGTTCGGCCGAGCAGCTTCTCGGTTGCGGGGACCGGTCCGATGCCCATGACGGCCGGGTCGACGCCGGCGAAGCTGAAGCCGACCATGCGCATGCCGATGTTCAGGCCGAGTTCGTGTGCGGTGTCCTCGCCGGCCAGGATCGCGGCGGTGGCACCGTCGTTGAGTCCTGCGGCGTTGCCTGCGGTCACGCGACCTGCGGGCCGGAACGGCGTCTTGAGCTTGGCGAGGTCCTCGACTGTGGTACCGGGGCGAGGCGGCTCGTCCTCGGTGGCCAGGCCCCAGCCTGCGGCGGACTTGGTGGCGACGGGCACGAGAGTGTCGGCGATGAAGCCGGCCTTCTTGGCGGCGTCGTACTTGTTCTGGCTGGCGACGGCGTATGCGTCGGTGCGGTCCTTGGTGATGCTCGGGAACCGGTCGTGCAGGTTCTCGGCGGTGTTGCCCATGACCAGCGCGCTGGGATCGACGAGCTTGTCGGCGAGGAAGCGCGGGTTGGGGTCGACGCCTTCACCCATCGGGTGGCGGCCCATGTGCTCGACGCCACCGGCGATGACGACGTCGTACTGGCCGAAGCCGATGCCCGATCCGGTGGTGGTCACCGAGGTCATCGCGCCCGCGCACATGCGGTCGATGGCGAAGCCGGGGACGCTGCGGGGGAGTCCGGCGAGCAGTGCGGACGTACGGCCGATGGTCAGGCCCTGGTCGCCGGTCTGCGTGGTCGCGGCGATCGCGACCTCGTCGATGCGCTCGGGAGGGAGGTTGGGGTTCTTGCGAAGAAGTTCGCGGATTGCCTTGACGACGAGGTCGTCTGCGCGAGTGTCGGCGTACATGCCCTTGGGGCCTGCTTTGCCGAACGGGGTACGGATGCCGTCGACGAAGACAACATTCCTCTGTGAGCTGGTGGACGCGGGTACAGACACGCTTTTGGATCCTCCCGACAGATGCGGACGACTCGCCCGGGTGCCCGGACGCGTGTCCTACTGTAGCCGGTATTACCCGTCGGTAACTTGGGAAGGGTGTAGTGCCTTCGCCAGTACCGGCACCACCAGCGTCCGCTGCCAGGGTCGGGCCGCGCCCTCGGCCAGTCGGGCGTCGATCAGCTCGGCAGGGTCGACGTCGGGATCGGTCGGACTCTGCCAATCCCACACCAGGCGGCGCAGCAGATCCGGCATCAACAAATTCTCGACCGGTACTGCAACCGATTCGCTGAGCGCGGTCATTGCGGCTCGAACGTCGGCGAGTCGCGCTGCTGCATCGGGATCGCGGCGAGCCCACCGATTGACCGGCGGTGGACCGTCGAAAGAGGCTGCCATCGAAGGTAATTCGGAGGTCGGAAGCGCCCGTGCACGGGTCAGGGCCGAGGCCCACAATCGGGACGATCTGCGTTGACGGGGACCGCCGAAGACCGGCAGTTGCTCGAGCTCCCGCGAGGATTTCGGGTCCGCTGTTGCCGCCGCCACGATCGCCGAGTCTGGCAGCACCCGGCTCGGTGCCACATCACGCTTGGCCGCCAATTCGTCTCGCGTGGTCCACAGCTCGCGAACGGCAGCGAGGGTGCGGGGAGATTTGATCGCATGGATCCCCGATGTCCGACGCCATCTGTCGGTCTTGGGTTTGGGCGGCCCGAGGGTGAGGATGTGGGCGAATTCCTGTGCTGCCCATTCCGTCTTGCCCTGTTGTTCGAGCTCCTCGGCCATCGCGTCGCGCAGTTCGAGTAGAACCTCGACGTCGAGCGCGGCGTAGTTGAGCCAGGTGTCGGGCAGGGGGCGGGTGGACCAGTCGGCGGCCCCGTGGCCTTTCTGCAGGGCCAGTCCGAGCGTGCGTTCGACGATGGCACCGAGTCCGACTCGGTCGAATCCGGCGAGGCGTCCTGCCAGTTCGGTGTCGTAGAGCGTGTCGGGTATCAGGCCGAGTTCGGCGAGTCCCGGTAGGTCCTGATCGGCGGAGTGCAGTACCCATTCGAGCGGGTTGATCACCTCGGCGAGCGGAGCGAGGTCGCCGGTGACCGGGATCGGATCGAGCAGAACCGTGCCTGCGCCGCGGCGACGGAACTGCAGCAGGTAGGCGCGCTGGGAGTAGCGGAAGCCGGAGGCGCGTTCGGCGTCGACGGCGAGGGGGCCGTGACCTGCGGCGAGCAGAGCGGCAGCCGAGCGCACTGCGTCCGGTGTGTCGACCACGTCGGGTACGCCGTCAGCCGGGGCCAGTAGCGGAACGGCGACAGGCTCGTTCGCCTCGTCGTCCGGCGTGGTCTCGGGAGAACTCTCGGCTGACATGAGATGTGACTCTAAGCCCTGCGGGTCGAGGGACCGTCCACTATGTCCGGCTGGAACTGCGCTGACCGAGGGTGGTGATGCCCGCCGGCGGTAGACCGGCCGCGTAGGCGAGCACCTCGCAGAACGCCTCGACGTGCGTCGAGAGGTCCTCGGACGTGGCCGTCCACGAGGCGCGCAGTTCGAGCTGATGGGCCTTCGGTGGCCCGGCGATGTCGCCGTAGCGCACCGAGCTGGTCGAGGTGACCGTGCCGCCGAGTGCGTTGAGCGGCTCCGACCGTGACTCCAGCGCGTCGACCAGCCAACTCCACCCGACCTCGGGGAGCAGGGGATCGTCGGCGAGGGATTCGTCGACGTCAGCCTGGATGTACGCGACCAGTCGAAGGGTGCCGTTCCAGGCCTCGGCACCGTCGGGGTCGTACAGCAGGATCAGGCGGCCGAAGGCGTCGCCGTCGCTCTGTTCGTCTACCTGGTCGGAGTCGGGATGCTTGACCTCGGCACCGATCGCGTAGCTGTAGGGGGCGAGACGCTGCGGCGGCCGGATCGGACCGATTTCGATCGCCGGGTGTACCTGAGCCCGATGCATCGCGTCGATGGCGGCGCGGAACGGCGCGGGTTCGGCGGTGGATTGGGATTCGGTCACGTCACCGGACGTTAGACGCGTCACGTTGCGCTCAGGCGGAGGCGCGCCGAGCCGTGATGGAACCGAAGTGGGTGTGTCGCCCTTGGTGGCAGGAGCTTTACCGACGCGTGGCAGCATGGAACCCGATGAACGCCGAACTGCACGCCACAGCCCCCGCCCGTCGAGAACTCCCGGACGCGCCGTTCCTGGCCGCGATCGCCGGTCGAGCTCCCTCGCGTCGGCCGGTGTGGTTTATGCGCCAGGCGGGTAGGTCGCTGCCCGAGTACCGCAAGATTCGCGCCGGCATCGGCATGTTGGATTCGTGCTTCCGACCCGACCTCGTCGCCGAGATCACCCTGCAGCCTTTTCGTCGGCACGACGTGGACGCGGCAATCCTGTTCTCGGACATCGTTGTTCCGCTCAAGGCCGCCGGTATCGATCTCGACATCGTCGCAGGCACCGGACCGGTCGTCGCGCAGCCGGTGCGGTCGGCTGCCGACGTAGCCGCACTTCCCGTCCTGACTTCCGATCAGGTGGAGCCGGTGGCCGATGCAGTACGGATCCTCACCCGCGAACTCGCCGGTACACCGCTCATCGGTTTCGCAGGCGCACCGTTCACCCTCGCGTCGTATCTGGTCGAGGGCGGCCCGAGTCGCAATCACGAGAAGACCAAGGCACTCATGCGGTCCGATCCGGCCACCTGGCACGCCCTGCTCGACGCACTGGCCACCACGACGATCACCTTCCTGCAGGCTCAGCTGGCCGCAGGCGTCGACGCAGTGCAGGTGTTCGACTCCTGGGCGGGTGCGTTGTCCCTCGCCGACTACCGCGAATACGTCTTGCCACACTCGCAGAGAGTGTTCGAGACAGTGTCCTCGGCCGGAGTGCCGAAGATCCACTTCGGCGTCGGAACCGGAGAGTTGCTCGGGGCGATGGGTGAGGCCGGTGCCGATGTGGTCGGCGTCGACTGGCGGATCCCACTCGACGACGCCGTGCATCGTGTCGGCAACGGCAAAGCTCTGCAGGGCAATCTCGATCCAGCGGTGCTGTTCGCGGGCTGGGATGCCGTGGAGACGGAAGTTCGACGCATTGCCGCCGAGGCAGACCGCGCGGTGGCGGCCGGTGCGCGGGGACATGTGTTCAACCTCGGACACGGAGTGCTTCCCGATACCGATCCCGAGATTCTGACGCGAGTGGTGTCGCTGGTGCATTCGTTGTGACGGTGCGGCGATATGCCGTGGTCGGCGGCGGAATCTCCGGCCTCGTCGCGGCGTATCGCCTTCGGCAGTCCTGCGGCCCGAATGCCGAGATCACTCTGGTCGAGGCCTCGTCTCGCATCGGCGGCACGCTGCGCACCACCCCGGTCGGCACGGACTCGCTCGACGTCGGTGCGGAGGCCTTCATCGGTCGACGTCCGGAGGTGCCGGCACTGCTCGCCGAGCTCGGTCTGTCGGATCAGCTGGTGTATCCGGCACCGGTGCGTCCGCTCGTCTTCTCCGGCGGTCGAACGCACGCGCTCCCGCTCGGCACTCTGATGGGCATCCCGTCGTCCGCCGATTCGGTACGAGATCTGGTGGACCCCGAAGACCTGCACCTCATCGAGACCGAGACCGCGCGGCCCTTCGCATGGACGGCGGGTTCGGACGTGAGTGTGGCCGATCTCGTGGGCTCCAGGTTCGGCTCCCAGGTGGTGCGCCGTTCGGTCGATCCGTTGCTCGGCGGCGTGTACTCCGCTTCGTCGACTTCGATCGGCGTCCGCGCGGCACTGCCCACGTTGGCTACCGCGTTGGACGCCGGAGCGGCGAACTTGACCGAGGCCGTGCGGGCTGCACTGCCCACGCCGTCGCCGGGACCGGTGTTCGGCGGGCTGCGCGACGGTTATGCGGTGTTGCTCGATGCACTCGTCGCTGCGACCGATGCCAGGACGGTCGTCGGAGCAGGTGTCGAGGAGATCCGCTGCGAGGCCGCCGGCTGGTTCGTCGATGGACTCGGACTCGTCGACGGAGTGGTGCTGGCGGTCCCTGCGCCGATTCTCGGTCGGCTCATCGCCGAGGTGGCGCCCGCGGCGTCGCAGGCCGCAGGCGACATAGAACTGGCGTCCTCGGTCGTCGTCGCGCTCGCTTTCCCCAAGACGACGGAGCTGCCGCAGAATTCGGGAATCCTGGTGGCCACGGACGCGGGCTTGGACGTCAAGGCATTCACCCTGTCGAGCCGCAAGTGGCCGCACCTCGGCGAGCGTGACGCGGTACTGCTGCGGGCCTCGCTCGGCCGATTCGGTGACACCACGGCCTCGGACCGATCCGACGCGGAGTCGATCGAGACGGCGCTGAACGACCTCGCGGCGGTGGCGAACATCGATGCGCAGCCGCTCGCTGCGACCGTGCAGCGCTGGCCGGGAGGCCTGCCGCAGTACGCGCCGGGGCACCTCGATCGCGTGGCCGCCATCGAGGCCGGAGTCGCAGACCTACCCGGCCTCGAGGTCACCGGGGCCTGGCAGCGCGGCGTCGGGGTGCCCGCGTGTATTGCGTCCGCCACCACCGCTGCCGCCCGTCTGATCGAAGTGGCACGATAGGGCCATGGCACGCCTCGATTACTCAGCGCTCAATTCGACTCTTCGTTACTTGATGTTCTCGGTCTACAAGGTCACACCCGGTGTTCTGGGCGAGGATCGGGCCGCGGCCGCCAAGGAAGCGAAGGTGTTCTTCGAAGGTCGTGAAGACAAGGGCGTTGCGGTGCGCGGGGTCTACGACATCGCCGGCATGCGCGCCGACGCCGACTTCATGGTGTGGACACACGCCGAGCGCATCGAGGACCTGCAGGCGACGTATTCCGATTTCCGTCGCACCACCGCGCTGGGCAAGGCGAGCACTCCGGTGTGGAGCAACACCGCGCTGCACCGCCCGGCCGAGTTCAACAAGAGCCACGTCCCGGCCTTCATCGCCGGTGAGGATCCGGGCGCGTACATCTGCGTCTACCCGTTCGTGCGGTCGATCGATTGGTACCTGCTGCCCGACGACGAGCGCCGCACGATGCTCGCCGATCACGGTATGGCTGCACGTGGCTACAAGGACGTGCGGGCGAACACCGTGCCGTCGTTCGCACTCGGCGACTACGAGTGGATCCTGGCCTTCGAAGCCCCCGAACTCGATCGCATCGTGGACCTGATGCGTGACCTGCGGGCCACCGAGGCGAGGCGACACGTACGCGAGGAAACCCCGTTCTTCACCGGCCCTCGGGTCGAGGTGGACGCGCTCGTCGAATCCCTGCCGTGACGACGACGGGCACACCCACGATCGAGGCCGTCCTGTTCGACTTCTCGGGCACGTTGTTCAGGCTCGAGGAACACCCCTCCTGGTTCGACGGCGTCCACGATGCCGACGGCACCCCCGTCGACGGTGCCGGAGCTGCGGAACTGATGCGTCGGATGACCGCGCCGGTGGGGGAGACGGTCGAGTTCGACGACGCGACGCGTCATGCCTGGCGACACCGAGACCTCGACCCAGCGCTGCACCGACAGGCGTATCTGCACGTGCTGGCTCAGTCCGGTGTCACCGACCCACAGCAGGCCGAGTCGGTGTACGGCCGCGTGATCGACGCAGACTCGTGGACGCCGTATCCGGACACCGGGGCGGTGCTGAAAAGACTTGCGCACGAGTCGGTTCGGGTCGGTGTGCTCAGCAACATCGCGTTCGATATCCGGCCTGCCTTCGTTGATCGCGATCTCGATCGGTATGTCGATCACTTCGTGCTCTCGTTCGAGGTCGGTCACGTCAAACCGCAACCGGAGATCTTCCGGCACGCGGTCGCGGCCTTGGGCGTCGATCCCTCCCGGACGTTGATGGTGGGCGACAGTGCCGAGGCCGACGGTGCGGCGCAGGAGATCGGATGCAGCTTCGCTCTCGTGGATCCGGTGCCGACGGCGCAGCGGCCCGATGCACTGCTGGCAGCGTTGAGCGCCTTCGGAATTCGATGACCGGGGTGGTTCGATGACCGGAGTGGCCGGCGTCCAGCACATGGGCCACTGGGGCATGTTTCGGGCCGAGTCGGACGGACGCGATGTCACTGCCGTCCATCCCCAGGTGACCGACAGAAATCCGTCCCCGGTACTGGGGAACCTCGTCGGGTCGGTGACCCATCGATCCCGTATCACCTCCCCGGCAGTGCGTAGGGGCTGGCTCGAGCACGGGCCGGGGCCGACCGACAAGCGTGGCAGCGACGAGTTCGTCGAGGTGTCCTGGGACGAGCTCACCGATCTGCTGGCGGCCGAATTACGCAGAGTCGTCGACACATTCGGCAACAACGCGATCTACGGCGGGTCGTACGGTTGGGCGAGTGCCGGACGTTTCCACCACGCGCAGAGTCAGGTGCATCGCTTCCTCAACTGCATCGGCGGTTACACCCGATCGGTGCACAGCTACTCCCTGGGTGCGACCGGCGTCATCATGCCGCACGTTCTCGGTGCGCATTGGAAGATGTTCTCGCGCTCCACATCCTGGAAAGTGATCGCCGCACACACCGAACTGCTCGTGGCATTCGGGGGAGTTCCGGTGAAGAACACCGGCATCAATCACGGCGGTACGTCGGATCATCCGACCGTCGACTCGCTCGACGCGATGCGTGCCCGCGGCGGACAGATAGTTACAGTCAGTCCCTTGCGCAACGACATGTCGGGCGACGCCCGATGGATCGCTCCGCGGCCCGGTACCGACGTGGCGATGATGCTGGCTCTGGCCTACGTACTCGCCGATGAGAAGCTGCACGACACAGCGTTTCTGGAGAAGTACTGCGAGGGATACCCCGAATTCGAGCGGTACCTCCTCGGTATCACTGACGGAACCCCCAAGACCCCGCAGTGGGCGTCTGCGATCTGCGGCATCGAGTCCGCGGTGATCGCGGATCTCGCTCGGGAGATGGCGTCGAAACGCACGATGGTGACGGTCACCTGGTCGCTGCAGCGGACGAGGCACGGGGAGCAGGCACCGTGGATGGGCGTCACCCTGGCGTCGATGCTCGGTGGAATCGGCGTTCCGGGCGGAGGATTCGGGCACGGGTACGGGTCGATGAACGAGCCCGGTCTGGCCCCGGTGCCGTATCCGTTGCCGACGCTGCCGCAAGGCATCAATCCCGTACCCGACCTGATTCCGGTCGCCGCGGTCTCGGACATGCTGCTGAATCCCGGTGGTGAATTCGACTACGACGGTAAGCGATTGACCTACCCGGACATCAAGATCGTCTACTGGGCCGGCGGAAATCCGTTCCACCACCACCAGGATCTGGGGCGGCTGCGCCGCGCACTCGGCAGAACCGACACAGTCGTGGTGCACGACCCGTACTGGACACCGATGGCCAAGCACGCTGACATCGTCGTCCCGTCGACCACGTCGTTGGAGCGATCGGATCTGAGCTGCACGCGCAACGATCCCTTGCTCGTCGCGATGGACCCGGCCGCCGCGCGATTCGCCGACTCCCGCGACGATTACGACACGTTCGCCGAGCTGGCGACGAAACTCGGTGTGGGCGAGCAGTTCACCGAGGGGCGTAGCTCGCAGCAGTGGCTCGAGCATCTGTACGAGCAGTGGCGCGGCTATCTACGCGCCGGGGGCGTCGATACTCCGGAATACGAAAATTTCCGGCGCGAGGGGTCGTTTCGGATGAAGACCGAGGACGATCTGACGTTCTTCGAGGATTTCCGACGCGACCCGGTGGGCAACGCGTTGCGCACCCCGAGCGGGAAGATCGAAATCTTCTCGGCGACAGTGGCGGGCTTCGACTACGAGGACTGCCGTGGGCATCCGATGTGGTTCGAGCCACAGGAATGGCTCGGCGGGCCGAGGGCCGAGCAGTTTCCGTTGCACCTGATCGCCAACCAGCCGCGCACCAGGTTGCACAGTCAGCTCGATCACGGTGCGGTGAGCCGTAACTCGAAGATTCAGGGTAGGGAGCCGATACGAATGCACTCGTCGGCGGCCGCGGCCAGGGGAGTGTGCGACGGTGACGTCGTCCGAGTGTTCAACGACCGCGGATCGTGCCTGGCCGGTGTGGTCGTCGACGATGCGATGCTCGAGTCGGTCGTTCAGCTGTCCACCGGTGCCTGGTACGACCCTGAAGATCCGGCCGATCCCAATTCGATGTGCGTGCACGGCAGCGTGAACGTGCTCACCGCAGACGAGGGATCGTCGGCGCTCGCGCGGGGGTGCACCGGTCAGCACGTGTTGGTGGAGATCGAACGCTACGACGAGCCGTTGCCGCCGATCACCGCGTTCGATCCACCAGTTCGGTCCGGGGTCAGAACACGACCCGAGAGATGATCTCGGCGACGAGCGCGGGCTTGTCCTCGCCCTCGATCTGCAACGTTCCCGCCGTCACCAGCTGTAGTGCTCCACCGGATACTTCCTCGGCGGAGACGAGGGTGGTCTGCAGCCGTACGTGAGCTCCGACCTTCACCGGGTTGATGAAGCGAACCTTGTTGGAGCCGTAGTTGATTCCGAGCTTGGTGTTCTCGATGGTGTAGATCTGCCAGTTGAGCATCGACACCAGGGACAGGCTCAGAAATCCGTGGGCGATCGGTGCGCCGAACGGGCTTTCCTTCTTCGCCCGCTCGACGTCGACGTGGATCCACTGGTGATCGCCGGTGGCGTCGGCGAAGGTGTTCACCCGCTCCTGGGTGATCTGCAGCCAATCGCTGGTTCCCAGGTCTTCGCCGACGGCGGCTTTGATCTGCTCTGGTGAGGTGAAAGTGCGCATGCTCACAGTATGGCTCGAGCAGCGCCGATCAGGATGCAGGCTTGAGCGTCAACGAGATCGAGTTGATGCAGTACCGCTGGTCGGTCGGCGTGGGGTAGCCCTCGCCCTCGAAGACGTGGCCGAGGTGGCTGTGGCACGTGCGACAGATGACCTCGACGCGGCGCATTCCGAGCGTGGTGTCCTCTTTGAGGATGACGGCTTCGCTGTCGGCAGGGTCGAAGAAGGACGGCCAGCCGCAGTGCGATTCGAACTTCTCGGTGCTACGGAACAGTTCGGCACCGCAGGCGCGGCATTCGTAGATGCCTTCGGTGGTGGTGTCGGTGTATTCGCCGACGCCGGGGCGTTCGGTGCCTGCTTGCCGCAGCACCGCGTACTCCTCGGGGGTCAGCTTCTCGCGCCACTGTGCATCGGTGAGCTGGACGGCCGGGGCGGAATTGTTGTCGGTAGCTGAACTCATGCTCACACGCTAATACGATTTGTCGGGCTATGCCGTTTTGGCTGGTGGAGCGCTCGGCAACAGGTAGCTGGGTTCGATTCCGTCGTCGAGTCGTCCCTCGCTTCGAGCGGCGAAATAGCGTCCGACGAGGACGCCGAAGATGACGACGATCAGCAGCGCCCAGCCGAAGGTGGTGCGGAGGTAGTCCAAGGCGCGGCCGGTTTCGATCCAGCGGCCCGAGAGCCATCGGTCGTAGTTCATGAACCCGTAGATCGCGAGCCAGGCCGGCCAGTTGCGCAGCAGCGAGTTCTTCAGCACGACGGTCATCAGCAGCGGGAACAGCATCATCGAGTAGTACATCTGGCCGAGGGAGCCCAACAGCCAGTGTGCGGTGAGGATCAAGCCCGAGGTGGTCGCGAAGAAGAAGAGTCGGTCCTCGCGGCAGTATCGGTAGAGCAGCCACAGCGAGATCAGAACCATGATTCCCAGTACCGCTCGGATTCCGAGGGTGAGGAGTTCGGGAACACCGTAGTAGCGGCCGTTACCGACGACAGCGCTGTTGAAGTAGTCGCGGGTCTGCAGCAGGTACGGCAGCGTCCGATCGATGAAGTTCATCGGATCCACCGACAGCGGCCAGGCGATGGCCATCATCACCACGGGGATCGCGATCGAGGTGATGAAGACCTTCCACTGACGCGTCATCAGCGGAAGCAGCAGCAGCGGCGCGAGCATCGGCTTGATCGCCAGAGTCAGACCCATGGCGACGCCCGCCGACAGGTCCTTGCGCTGGAGGAGGAACCCGAGGAAGGCCACCTCACCGAGAAGCACGAAGCCGTTGAAGTTGGTGAACACCAACGTGTTGGTCACTGTTTCGCTGACGAAGGCGGCCAGCAGGAGAGCGGGGGCCGCTACCGAATCGATCCGGAATCCGAAGATCCGCAACAGGATGTACAGCGCCAGCAGAATCGCGACGGTGCTGGCGATGATGAACAGCCAGCGGGACCGCTCGGGGTCGATGAATGCAATGGGGGAGAGCAGCATCGTTGCGCTCGGTTGGTACAGATAGTGCGGATCGACCGAGTCGAAGTTCGCCGTGTACACCGGCTGGCGGTTGAGGAATGCCAGGGCGGCGCTGTACACCGGGTTGAAATCGTTGGTGATGTCTCCGTTGACCGCCTTGATCACCACGCGCTGGATGACGGTCATGATGGCGATCGGCCACAGGGCGTACTTGATTACCTCGGCGGTCGTCCGCCCTGACCGCGGCTCCAGAAAGCTAAGTGACACCCGGGAACGGTACCCGAGGCGGTGACCGCACCGGCGAAGGACACCCCGCGATGGGCACCCGGTTCAGGCGGGGCAGACGGTGCCGTCGGTCGGAAGCGCGCTGTCGCGTGCGTAGTTCACCGCAGCGCTCTGCAGACACTGCGATCCGCCCAGGCTCGGATGCCCGCTGCCCTGCCACGCGGCCGAGGCGACGCCTGCACCGGTAGCCCCGACCAACCCGGTGACCGAGGACAGCCCGCCGTTTCCGGCGATCGGGTCGCCTGCGTTGGACAGGACCAACACCGGAACGTCCAGAGAGGTGGGCAGCGGAGTGGACGGAGCCGTCGGCCAGGACGAGCACAGCAGAGCCGTCAGTGCGGCGTCGGTGCCGTAGATCGGGTAGCGCTCGGTCCACTGCGACGTCAGGTCGCGAACGCCCTGCGGTGACGGCCACTGCTGCCCGTCTGTGCACCGAGACACGAATTGCCCGTCGGTGCTGTAGGCGTTCCGACCCCGCTCGGCGAGGGCCGACAGTGCGGTGGTGTCGGACCCGGCGGCCGAGGACAGTGCAGTGGACAGCCCAGTGGCCCGTGACGACGCGTCGCCTGCCGTCGATGCGAGGGCGAAAGTGATGCCGTCGAGAATCTCGTGGGTGGACAGCGGCGAGAATTCGCCACCGGCGGCGCGTCGGAGCAGCTGGGCGACGGCGGCCGTCGGATCGCTGCCGAGCGAGCAGTTCAGCGCGACGCATCGCTGCGTGAACGCTCTGAAGGCTGCTTCCTTGCCCTGTGTCCGCTGCTCGGCCAACGTGATCTGATCTGCGCCCACTCCGGTCGGTGAATCGAGGATCAGGCGCGAGATGTTGGCCGGAAACTTCGCTGCGTAGGCCAACGCGGTGAGCGCGCCGTTGCCCGAGCCGATCAGGCCGATCTGTTCCACACCCCAGAGTTGCCGCAGACGGTCCAGATCGTCCGCGGCATAGGTGGTTCCGAACGCGAGCTCCTGCGGTTGCAACGTGTCGGTGCACTCGATCGTGGCGTCACGACCTGCGTCGACAGCGCGGTCGACGGCGTCGGCATCGGATCTGGTGAACTGCCCCAGCGCGTCGACAGCAGACTTGGTAGGAGACTGGAGGGTGTCGTCGATGCAGACCACGGCGGTGGATCGGCCGATGCCGCGACGATCCACCGCAACGATGGGATGAGCCTCGAGCAGCGTCGCGAGCGGGCCTGCGGCCATCGTGGCCAACGTGCCGATCGACGACCGATCCGAACCGGACGTGAACACCAGCGGTCCCGCATCGCTGGGCGTTCTGTCGAGTCGGGCTCGCAGCGCGCCGACGGCGAAAGTGCCGAACATCTGCCCGCTCGCATCCACGTCTGCTTCGTACTCTGCGCATTCGAGTGTCAGGCCGGGAGTGGTTGAGGTGAGCCCGAACGTGCCGAGTGTGGCTGCGGTGCAGTCGGCCCAGGCGAGATCGTTGGTCGGCACGGCAAGTGCGACCGGTTCCGGGGGTGCGTCCGTCGAGGGCTCGCCCGGCTGACCGGGGGAGCGCTGTTCGACCGCGACGTCGGGTCGGAGCGACGGGCCGGCACCACAGGCCGCGCACATCGTGGCGAGGACGAGGACCGCGGCGAGCAACGTTCGTTTCTGCGTCACCGTGCGAGGCTATCGACTTTTCGATCGGTGTCGGACGGCGCGCTGCTCATGCCTGACGCACCCAGCGCGTGAGCAGCGTTCCGTCTTCGGCGACGAGCACGTGAGCCAGACTCATCGCGGAAGCAGCAGCTCCGTCCCAGTCTGCGATCCGCCCTGCCCGTCCTCCGACGAGGGAGGGCGACAACGTCAGACAGACATCATCCACCAGGTCTTCGGCAAGCATCGAACCGAATAGCTTAGGGCCACCCTCGCACAGAATCCGAACGAACCCTAAGCGGCTCAGGCTGGTCAGAGCAAGCTTGACATTCACTCGGCTGGTTCCGGCGTGTATTACTACTGCGCCTGCGGATTCGAGAGCTTTCGTCTTGGTCTTGGGTGCTGCATCCGTGGTTATTACGATCGGCGGAACGAAAGTGTTGGTAAATAATTGACTGTCCGGGTCTAGGTCTGCAGTTGAGGAGAGTACTGCGATCGGCGGAACTGCAGATAGACCTTGTGCACGTCGGCGTGCCTCTAGTTCCTGGTCGCTGCGGACACCGAAGTAGTTTTCAGCCTTTGCGGTGCCAGACCCGATCACTACCAAATCCGTCAACTCTCGCTGAATCCTGAACATTGCTTTGTCTGCGTGCGAGGACAGGCCTCCCGAAATTCCGTCAACTGATGACGCGCCATCTATGCTGGACACGAAAGAACCACGGACCACGACATTCGAGTTAGCAGTCGGTCTTTCGTACGAGTAAGCTTCGAAAATTTCCTCAAGAGTCAGGATGTTTGGTCCGGTAAGCGGTGTCGAGTTCTCATATATTTTTTGTATGTCAGGAATTCTGCTCAATACTATCGTCGCTCCGATCTCGGACTTGTGGGGCCAGTAGGAAGAGTCTTGCAATGGATAGATCCAAAGGCTCAGTAAGGGGGCTGGTGTAGGTTTCAGCCCCTGGCAATTGTGCGAGATATTTGCGAGCTTCTAGTACAATTCCCCCAACTACTCCTGACGAGTACTGAATCGGATCCTTTTTGCTTCGCGTTAGTTCACGTGGAACCCCAAGCATCTCTGCAGCCATGCGGAGGCACAGTTTGTCCTCATGATTTCCGTTCGTTGAAAATAACGCGCTTGGAAGTAGTGTTTTCGAAAATTGCCATGCTTCTACAGTCTGAAATATCTGAACGAACCTGTCGCAAGATTCGCCCAAAATTCGTTCGAAAAAATCAGGTATTAGTCTCTTTCGGCTAAAGTTCCTCAGAACCTGTTGCTCTATCATGCTGTTCATCTCATGAATTGCTGACGAGCTCGAAACCGGGCTATTCAATCGCTTCCCGCCGAGAAACAAGGCATCAGCGCCGCTTCCGGTGAGTATCGGACCATTGATTCCCAATCTCGAGAACTCCTTGAAGCATGCCCTAATTGGCACTGCGGAGGAAATTTCCCAAATTTCCGTACTATTTAGTAGCTTTGAGGCTGCAATCGCGGAATCGAGTAGCTCAGCCGTTGATGAGCGGACAACGTGATGCTCGAAACCTAAGTGCTTAGCGACGGCGACGGCTCCCGTCTCATCATTATGGCTCCCGTCCAGCTGGGGAGCGTCCACGGCATACGTAACCGCCACCAGGTCGATGCTCAGTCTGCGTGCAACCGCCGCCACGAGAATGGAGTCGATTCCGCCCGACAGCATAATTCCGTGCTCTAGCCCGCGGTCACTAGTCAGAGCCGTAATTCTTCGCTCTAGGTAATCTATCAATGTCCGAGCTGCTGTAGATGGACTATCGACGGTTCGCTTGATTTCCATCCGAACATCAATAATATCGCTCACATATTCGAGCGGTGCCCGGAGAGAGTCACTCATTATCCGTCCTGCCATTTCCGCTATGCGCAATCAGTTCTCTGCGAGTAAACTTGGGATCGACGATGCGGCGGAGCAGCGCAAAGAATGCAATTGGGAAAAGTGTCCCAGCCGCGACAATTGTCAGTCTTTGCCACCACGACAAATCGCCAGTGAATGCGCTCCCGAGCGTGGCTGCTATTACTGCGATTAGTGCAGTGAATAGACCGAGAATTTCGACGACCTTAAATAGTGCATCAGACGTTTGTCGGGCCGACTCTTCGCCCTGCTTGGCAATTTCGCCTCGAAAGTACTCAACCTCACTTTCGATGGTGGCTGACATGTCGCGCATAATGTTTTCGGCCAGTTTGGCAATCCTTGATTCAGTTTCCTGTTGAACTCCTATCAGTTCACGCTCGCGGACGTAATCCTGGTGGATCTTTGTTTCGGAAGCATCCAGGGTGCTTATGGCCTGGTCGATGGCCGCCGTGGCTAAACTGTATTTCCCGAGTCGTCGAAGCGCAGTAGCTTTCCTCATGTAAGTGACGCTGTCAGCGCGGTTTTGGGAAAGTAGCTTGTCTGCAATGGTAATCATCAATTCTGCCTCACGTTCTCCATCTGTAAACCACAGCGCATGGAGGAGCAATTGAAGAACCTTGTCGCTGTCAGTCTCTGACTGCACTTCTTCGACAGTAGACAGCTCGTAATCTCTGCGCTGACCCATACGGGCAAAGAGTTTCAGTGCGGTGAGGTACTCCGTCGATGAACGAAACGGTTCTGGCAAGTAAGAGAACCCGCGGTGAATGAGGGAGAAGTCAAAATTGTAGCGAGCTGAAGTCAGAAATATGTAAGATCGAAACTTCAGGTGGTCTGGGTCGAGGCGCGAGTCGTGAAGGTCTTCGACCGACATACCCAAGAGTGCAGAAGCGCCCCGTTCGCGCGCGTTCCAGGTAATTGCGTTGATAATCGGAATTGCAAGGTCGTCGCTGATGCGTGCCTCCTGACACCACCCCTCTAGCAGGCGCGGCCACTCGCGATTCGAGGCTGCGAGAGACGTGAAGTATGCGATGACGGCCCTACTGGCGGCGCGTCCGACTAAAGGGTCCTTGACAAGTTCTTTCAGCAGTTCGAGGTTGTCGGAGTTGAGCCCATCCGCCAAATCTTGGACCCTGTGTCGGCCGGAAGAAGGATCGGCGTTCTCGGCTATTTGTTCAAGCCTCGTGTACAGGTCAGGATGAGTTGCGGTCGGTGTGTCCTCCGTCATGCCGCGAGGCTAACACTGCCGATCGAGCCCGGTGTGATGTGAAGTAGGTCCCAATATGGAGAAGCTGCATGAGAGAGATCAGACCACGTCGTTACGCTCGACAAATGCCCGCACGCCTTGTCGACCGAAATCCCGTGGTTCCCTCCGATCAGTTGATCGCACAGATGGTCCCGCCGGCGATGTTCGACGACGTCAGTTTCTCCTCGTACATTCCAGACCCCAACGAGCCGACACAGGCTGCGGCGGTCGAGAAGGCAGAGGAGTTCGCGAACAAGGCGCAGAAGATCCGCAGCAAGGGCAAGCGGGGTCTCTTCGGCAAGAAGACCCCGGCCATCGGTGCCGGCCTGTACCTCGACGGCGGCTTCGGTGTGGGCAAGACTCACCTGCTCGCTTCGATTTACCACAGCGTTCCCGAGCCGAAGGCATTCGGTACGTTCGTCGAACTCACTCACGTCGTCGGTGCCCTCGGCTTCAACAAGGCTCTCGAAGAACTCTCGGACCACAGCGTGTTGTGCATCGACGAGTTCGAGCTCGACGACCCAGGCGACACGATGCTGGTCTCGCGGCTGCTCTCGGAGCTCTCACAGCGCGGAGTATCCATCGTCGCGACGTCCAACACTCTGCCCGGGCAGCTCGGTGAGGGCCGCTTCGCCGCCGAGGACTTCCTGCGCGAGATCAAGAAGCTCGGTTCGATCTTCGAGTCGGTCCGCGTCGACGGCCCCGACTACCGCCACCGCGATCTGCCTCCGGCTCCCGAGCCCACATCCGAGTCGGAGCTGATCGAGCGCGCCGAGACGGTCGAGGGCGCAACCCTGGACGATTTCGACGAGCTGTTGGCGCATCTGAGCACGCTGCACCCCTCGCGCTACGGCAAGTTGCTCGACGGCGTTCCGGCCGTGTTCTTGAAGAACGTGCACCCGGCTTCGGATCAGGCCATCGCGCTGCGACTGGTCGTCCTCGCCGACCGTCTCTACGACGCCGGTATCCCGGTGACGGCATCGGGCGGCAAGCTCGACGAGATCTTCACCGAGGAGATGTTGGCAGGCGGCTACCGCAAGAAGTACCTGCGCGCCACCTCGCGTCTGCTCGCGTTGTCTCGTTTCGCTGCAGTCGGCTGAGCGGTCGTCACAGCGTCACCTGCATGACGTAGTCGTCGTGCGTCTGGACTCCGACGACGAACGTCTTGGTGCCCACGATCTCGAATCCGTGTTTGGCGTAGAACTTCTGCGCCCGCACGTTCTGCTGATTGACGCCCAACCATGCTGCGGCACAACCGGAGTCGCGTGCGTGATTCAACGACGACGACATCAATCGGCCCGCGGCTCCGCTGCCGTGCTGGGTCGGTTGCACGTAGAGTTTGCTGATCTCCATGGCCGGCTCGTGCGAGAGGGCTGCGCGAATGTCCGGGTCCGTAGGCGTCCCGGATACGAGCATCGCATAGCCCACGACGTCTGCGTCGGCGGTCTCGTCGACGAGGACCGTTCTGGTCACGTCGGCGATGTAGTTCTCGAAGTGCTCGGCCGACAACACGTTCGAGATGAACTGCTCGATGTCCTCGGGCCGGGTTCCCGGCGGGCAGGCGAGCTGAAAGGTCGACGCGGCCACCTCGGCGACGCGATGTGCATCGGCGAGTGCTGCCACGCGCACGGTCACAGCAGATCCACCGCGTTCTTGGCATCACGCAACGACAGACCGGTTCGGTCGCGTAGCAGTTTGATGGCCGAGATCGCCTTACCCTCCGATTTGAGCGACTGCAGCCGCGGGATCAGATCGTCCCAGGGGGTCGGACCGGATTGCGCGGCATCGACGATGGTGGCCGAGGACGGAAAGGGCTCGCCGCGCTGCACGCAGTCGATCGCGTTCTTCGCGTCGAGGAGCCCGGCACCTGTTCGTTCACGAAAGACCTTGATGGCCTGGACCTTCTTGTTGGCAGCGAGCAGTCGATGAATGTCTGCGCGGGCGCTCTCGTCGAGACCGACGAGCCTGATGTTGCGTGAGGTCTCTGGGGACGAGCCGGGCTTCTTGCGAGCCAACAGCCACGCCGCGAGCACCGCGGCGTCGACGAGGACCAACGCCACGATGAACCATCCCCAGGTCGGCATGCCTTAGTAGACCACTTCAGCGCGACGGGTCGAAGAGCGGGACGACAACCGACGAATCGGACGTCGGAGTACCGAACAACGAGGCGGCACCGGCAAGGGTCTTCGTCGCTGCGTCGTACTTGGCCGGAGCGAGGTCGTGGCCTGCACCCTCGATGTCGACGAGCAGTGTGGGGGCCGGGACGAGCGCGAGCGCAGCGCTCAGTTCGGCAGTGGTGCCGAACGGGTCCTTCGTACCGTGCACCACCACCGCTGGTGTCCGTAGTTCGGGAAGGTGATGGGTACGAGCTTTCTCCGGCTTGCCCGGCGGGTGCAGGGGATAGGACGTCAGGACGAGTCCGTCGACGAGACCCGGTTGTTCGGCCGCGATCATCGACCCTTGCCTGCCACCGTAGGAATGCCCACCGAATGCGATGAATCCGTCGGTCTCGGCGCGAAGGCGTTCGACGGCCTCGGCGATGCCCAGCCGGTCCTCGGCCGACCGGGACGGGTGCGGCGGTCCCTTGGGCTTGCGTACTCGAAAGGGAAGGTCGAACCGCAGCACCGTGAACCCGGCTGCTGTCCATACTGCGGCGATGCGCTGCAGCAGCAGCGACTCGCAGTTTCCGCCCGCACCGTGCGTCAGAACGAGGCCGCCGCGTGACGGTATCGAGGGTGTGTGCAGAAAGGCGACGCCCCCGCCGAGATCGATGTCGGCGGGGGCGTCGGGTCCATCGAGTTCAGGCATCGTTCGAGGACGTTACCTTTTCCTGGGTGTCGACGTGATCCGTGTCAGCGTCGTCAGCAGACCCGTCGGAGTCGGTGGAGCCCTGTTCATCGGCGTCCACCATCTCACCGTTGTCGTCGACCATGTCCGCGAAGGCGGTCCCGGCGACGGTGCCGTTGGTTCCCGGAAGGGCCACGGTGGGCCGGGCACCGGGGCGATACCGGTCGTCGAGGCCCTCGACGGACTTCTTCGCCTCTTCCAGGGTGGCGTCGTCGACTGTGGGTTCGCTCTGAGCATCGTCCGACACGTGAGTGTCCTTCCGTCGAAGTGTGTGCGTCGTCTCCACTGTGCACTTCTATGGCGTGAATCACCACAATTGATTTCGGGATGCGCGCCGATGACCCGTCGAAGAGGTCGAATCGACCGCGTGACGCGAACAACTCATGTCCATTCTCTTCATCGAACTCTCGCCAGAAACGGACGAATGCCGCACACTCATCTCACGTTTCCCGCACCAGAAGGAATCCATGGACGACTCGGTATTGATCTCGACGTTTCTGCCCATCGCACTCGCGATCATCATGTTCGGACTCGGACTGTCGCTGACCGTCGAGGATTTCCGACGCACCGCGCGCACGCCGCGGGCCGTTGTGATAGCCCTGGCTCTCCAAATCTTGGTTCTTCCTGTTCTCGCATTCGGACTGATTCTGCTGTTCGACCTGCCGCCATTGCTGGCTGTCGGAGTGATGCTGCTGGCCGCATCTCCGGGCGGGACCACCGCGAACCTGTTCTCGCACCTGTTCCGTGGGGACGTCGCACTCAACATCACATTGACCGCGGTCAATTCGGTTCTGGCGGCCGTGACCATTCCCGTCATCACCAACTTCGCCATCGCTTACTTCGATGCAGACGGTGAATTGGGCCTGCAGTTCGGCAAAATAGTGCAGGTCATAGCTATCGTGCTGATTCCGGTAGCACTCGGAATGCTGGTGCGCAATCGCTCCCTGGCGTTCGCCGAACGCGCGGATCGACCGGTCCGGATCTTCTCGATCGTCATCTTGGTGTTGGTGGCGGTCGGCGCCCTTGTCGGCGAGCGATCAAACGTTGTCGGTTACCTCGAACAGGTCGGACTGGTGACGGGGTTGTTCTGCTTGGCAAGCCTTGCCATCGGCTACGGTGCTGCGCGACTGCTGAAGATGGGTGAGCCGCAGTCCATCGCGATCTCGATGGAAATCGGAATCCATAACACCACCGTTGCCCTCACAGTCGCGTTGAGCGTGCTCCAAAGCACCGAGGTGGCGATACCGGCCGCTGTCTACTCGTTCCTCATGTACGTATTGGCCACGGCATTCGGTTATCTGGTTACCGGACGGACCCGCACACAGGTCTCGTCATGACGTCGGGCAGCACGGATCGAAGGCGACTCCGGTACAAACAAATCAGGCCCCCTCGAAAGGGGGCCTGACCTAGTCTTTCTTGTGGTGCGCGATACTGGGATTGAACCAGTGACCTCTTCCGTGTCAGTTATCGGTTCGTGGCGTTTCGGCGTTTACCGGCACGTACCTGACTATCCCAAACAGCCTTGCTAGCTGCCATTATGCCGTTTGGAGTCAACTTCGACGTACCGGGCCAAACCGTGGGATTCCGGGGCTTGTGTGTGTTGAGTGTGTGTTGAGTCGAGACCCGTTACGGCGATGATCGGCGGACGCTGCCGCCGGCGCTGGAGGTATCCGCTCATGCCGCGCGTCCGTGGCGGTGTCGCCGGTACCGTCCGTAAGCGCGCGCTTCGCGCCAGGCGTCGAGTCCGAGTTCTTCGACGTCGTGACGGTCGCTCTCGGTCGGCAATTCGGTGAGGTCGATAAAGTCGCGCCACGTGGGCTCGGGTCGGTTCTGTGTAGCTCCCACGGTTGCGCTGAGTGCCGCAACGGCGGTCGGGTCGCGGTGAGGCATGCTCTTGTTCCGTTTCTTGTCGGGGGTGTCGTCGCGGTCGGTGAACTGTCGTCCACTGCCGAAGCGGACCCGTTTGTGCCACCCGCTCGAAGATGCCCAGCCATGCTGCCGGCAGAAGTTCTCGGGGCTCAGAATTTCTTCCGGCGCAGGTTCACCCGTTTGCGCCGTGTAGCACTCGGCGCGCAGGCAGGGCACGCACGTCCAAGACGTCGCGTCGAGACGTCGAGACGTTTTCGTGTGCTGGACGACCCGAACGTCGAGCGTGACCGTGCGAGGCTCCAGCCGGTGTCCGCGTGGACACGTCGCCGGCACGATCAGAGACACGTCGGCGGTGGTCACTGCGCGGCCCTCCAGTCGTCGCGGGCACGCCATTGCAGCTGTGCGGCCACTTCGTCGCGCCACCCTTCGACCGGCGTCGGGAGGGCGTAGGCCCGCTTCTCGGCCGTCGAGCCGAACGGGTTCGCAGTCCAGCCGTCCGGGTAGGCGATGTCCTTCTCGAACTCCGTCGTCGGCTCGACGTGGACCTCGGACAGCCACTCGCGCCAGGCGTCGGGCCGAAGGTCGGCCGGTAGCTCGTCGCCGGCCCTGCTGGTGTCCGGCTTCACCGGTACGGCGATCGGGCGGGCCATCTCATGCCCTCCGAGCGGCCGTGCGGCTCTGCCGAGTCTCCCCGCGACGGTTGGCCCGCTCAGAGTCGCGGGCCTGGTTCTGACTGCCGTCGCCGGTGTACGTGCCTCGGATGCCTCTCGCACCACCTTGCGCGGCTGCGACGTCGAGACGACGGTCAACGTCGGCCATCAACTTGGTTTGTGCGAGGCTCTGCGCGCGTTGCTCGGCCATCAACGAACGGGCACCTGTGGTGGAGAGTCCCGGCGTTGCGAGGTCACGCGCGCAGCGGTCGGCCGCATCGGCTGCCTGTTGCGCTCGGCGCACTACCTCCAGGTCGTCGGCGTCGAGCTGCATACCGAGTTCTGTCGCCTTGTCGGTGAAGATGGCGAGCAGCTCTACCCGCTCGGCGGCGCTCACTTCAGCCCCGCAATCCCCAGGTGGATCGAGGCCAGGATGCCCCAGAAATCGGGGGACACCTTCTCGTCGCCATCCGCGAGGCGGTACGCCTTCGCCAGCGCCGCCTCCGCTGCCGCGATGTGCTCCGCCTTGGTGGTGGCTGTCGGTTGCTGAATCGGCATGGTGTGCACTCGCATTCGAGTAGTAGGGGTACCCGGTTGAGGTATGCAGTCAGGCTATCGACGCTGTCAAAAGTTCCTCCCCGCTAGTGGCACCCGCTGGCGGCGAGGTGAAAAGTATTAAGCGCCAGGGCATTTCGCCCCGCTAGTGGTTTGAACGTCGCTCTATGGTCGGGCTGGAGGGGCCCGAGAGGGGGTAAAACGCCAGGTCAGGCGCTTGGGGCCGATACGGTTAGCACCGCTCGCGTGAGGATCGGCAGTACGGGGCTGCCTTCCGTTTGAGGGGGTGGGGGGAGGTGGACCCCCTGGGGTCGAGACGACGATGCCCCGACACTCCGCGATGGAATGCCGGGGCTGTACGCCACGCTGTGCGCCTACTGGTCGAGGTACCGGCCGAACCCACGTCCGGCGTTAGCTCGCGCCTGAGCCGTCTTGATCGGTGACCCTCCACCGGACTGCCGACCGGCGTCGAGTTGCGTCTGAGCGTTGGCGGTCTCGGCGGCTGCCTCTCGCTCGGCCTGCCGCTTGCTCCTCTTCAGGGCCATCTCGTTCTCGTGCGCGCGCTTGCGTTCGTCGCGTTCAGCTGCCGATTTCTTGGCGCGCAGTATCGCCGCGATCCGGTGATCGTCTCCGAGGTATTTTCCAAACCCGTTGGTGGTCATGAGACCCCTCCGTCGAGCAGTGCCGCTACCCCTGCCGGTGCAGGTCGTCCGTGTGCAAGCCACCAGACAAGGGCCATATGCGACCCCTCACACGCGACCCACAAATCTGCGCCGACGAACTGATGCCGCCACGAGAGCTGCTCGGCGTCTGTGTCGTTCAGCAACTCCAGAGGCCGCTTCGGGTCGAACCCGGACGAAAGGGCGACTGCGAGCCACCTCCGCGTGGACTGCACCTCGGTCCACCGGCTCACGGCTTCCCGCCAAGCCCTCCACGCTGCCGATACGGCCGGGTCGTCGTGCTCCACGATGTCTTCGGCCGTGGCGTCGACAGACAGGCCCGCTGCCTTCAGGGTGTCCGCTGCCGTGCCGGCTTGATCGAGAAGACGTTGTGTGCGAGAACTGAGCAGCTTTTCGATCCCGCCGAGGTTTTCGAGCACTCGATTGGTGTTCCGGTACGCGTGCTGCCGTGCCAGGCGAGCACGGACGTCCACCGCAAAGCCGCCTGGCCCGCCCTTGGGTCGATCTACTTCTACGGCGCGCATGAACGGCGCGAGTATCGCTGGGACGGCCCGCTTGGCTCCGCTGGCATCCCATCCGTCCGACAACAGCTCGTCCAGTAGGGCGTCCTCGGCCGCTTGCGTCTTTGCCGCCTCCAGTTCGCCGACCTCGGCGCTGATGCGGTGTTCGATAGCCGACGCCTGCCGTGCGAGGTCTTCGAGCCCTAGGCAATCGCTCACGGCTGCGCCGACGTCGCCCTTGAGCGCCGTGGTGATGGTGGGACCACCTCTGGCGGCGTCCAGGTCTGCGCGATGTCGAGCAGCTTCAGCGCGGCTCTCACTCAGACGCAAGTCCCGCTGTGCGGCACCGACTTGGGTGGTGCCCACTACAGCTCGCATGTCTCGCTCTCCGGCGGCTGCCATCGCGAGCCGGTTTCCGGCCTCCACGGCACTCGCCGAGAGTAGATCGGGGCTCTCGTCTTCGGAGAGTTCCTCGGCGATGTCTTCGGCGAAGCTCGGCGGTGTGTTCGGATTGAAGGTCGTGTTCGTGATGTGTGGCATTTCTTGCTCCTGTTGGTTGTGTTCGTTCCGGGGTGTGCGCACAGTGCCCAACCTTCGGTATGGGCAACTGTGCGTACGGGCACCTTTGAAGAGCTGTGCGTAACTGTGCGGCGCACAGTTTCAGGCCGTCTGAACTGGCGTTTCGTTCGTGTTTGGGCTAACTGTGCGTGACTGTGCGAACTGTGCGTGGCGCTGTGCGTAGAGGGGGTGGCCGCGCACAGGTTTTCGCACAGTTTTTCGACGTCATATCTGTCATTTCTGCGGCCTCGATCTGCGGTGATCGATCGCAAGTCGAATAGCCGCGTCGGGTGCGGTGAAGCCGGCGTCTCGCAGTCGCGCCGCAATCGACGGCCTCCCCGTCTTGACAGATACGTCCCACTGATCGAGTTGCTCGACTATGGCGGCGACCTTGTCGTCCTCGGGCACCTCTCGTCCGGCGACGACCTTCAGCGTGAGCTTGCCCTCGGTGATCCTTACGTGCGCGAGAGGGCCGTCCACGCGCTTGAGTGCGACCTTCTCGGGCAGTGACCCGGTGCGATCCTTCAGTCGCGAAAGACGCAGTTCGTTCTTCCTGTCGGCTCTCGGCTTACTCAGTAGCCACTCCGCATCGAGCTTCGCGCGCTTGGCCGATGAACCGCGAGCACCCAACTCGGGATTCTTGCCGGTGTGATCGGCGTAGATCACTGTCACACCCTTTGCCTTGAGCGGCAGGGTGATCCGGTTGTCGAATGCGATCCACGTGTCTGAGTCGTTCTCCGCACCCTCGATGTAGCTGGAGAGCGTGTCGATCACCACGACGTCAGGCCGGTAGCGTTCGATCAGTTTCGTCATGGCGACCACTCCGGCGTCGGTGGTGAGTGCAGGAATGTCCTCCATCGACACCACGAACAGGTTGGGCAGCTCAGCGGGAGCCGCGAACCGCTCCAGGTAATCCAGCCACCAGTCCTCGCCTACCTCTCCGTCGATGTAGAGCACACGTTTCGGCCCGCCGTCGAGCTGCCTCGGTCGACCGTCGTCGCCGCGATCGAGCGCGGACAATCCCAGCGAATGATGGATTGCCATGTCTGCGATCAGGATCGTTTTACCGTCGCCGGACCCCGCTACGAATTTGGTCACGGACTTTTCGGCCACCACGCCGGTCTCCAACCAGACCTTCGGCGGTCTCGGCTCACTGCGGAGTCGCGCCAGGTCTAGGGCACAAGGGCCGTCGTATTCGTCCTCGGTCATCGTGTCCTCGGGGTTGTCGTCCGGTGGGTTGTCGCGTTCGCAGGCCAACTCGTGCGCCTTCGCGCCGTGGAACTGACGGGTCAGTTCTGCGAATGCCTCGGCGTCGGTCTCGCACGCGTCCAGGCGGGCTGCCTCGGCGCGAATGTCGTTGGCGCTCAGACGGGACCAATTCCACATGAGAACCGACATGTCGACGCTGGAGAAGGCTTGCGGTGCGGCATAGAACCGCTCGGCGGCTTCGGTCTCAGCGGTTTCGACTTCGACAAGCGGGGTGAAGTCGTCCAGATCCAAACCCGCCGCCGCGAATTGGTCGAACTGGTGGTCCAGCCGTAGGCCAGGGTCGGACGCGAACACTCTCACTCCGGGGTGCTCGGCCAAGTGCTCGGGGGCGAGCAGTAAGCGGGTGTCATCGTCCACGCGAAAGAACAGGACGTCGCGGTCACCTTCCCCGTCCTCGTCGGTCCACATTCGACCCGAATTGAGGGCGCTGTTCACCACGTCCTCGGCGTCGGGAAGTATCGAGAGGAACTCGGCCATGCCGTTGTCGGGCGCGAATACCGCTACGCGATCCGTCAGGAACGCGTCCAGCATCGAACGATTGTGAATGCGCTCGGCCGTCGCCTGTGCGGCTCTGGTGGCGCTCAGTTCGTCCCCGGATTCCCACTGTTCCGCGCGGCGCTCCAGCGATCCAGCTCGCTTGTCGGCGCGTTCGCTGAACGTGTTCATCGTCCACCCGCCAAGATCGAGGCCAACGCCGCGACGTTGCAGAGCACGACCAGCCCCGACCAGAAGACGGGAGACTCGAGAATGTCGGCCGCTCGCGCTAGAATCGGCAACGCGGGAGACGAGTTCGGTTCGCTTAGCGGTAGGCGGGTCACTTGGTGGGAGGCCCCGGCGGAAACGCCGGGGCTTTCTTGTGTGTGCGGCATTGCTGGGGACCATCTTTCGAGTCGGCGTGGGTTTGAGCTGGCCGGCCTTGGGATGGCGAGACGGTCCCGGTTACGCGCTTTTCAACTTCTGCTCGATGAGCCACTGATCGACGTCGGCGGCATCGAACACTCGCCGAGCACCAAGCTTGAACGATCGCGGTCCCTTGCCGAGCTGGACCCAGTTTCGGATCGTCTGGGGAGCTAGTCCGGTGCGTTCTGCCACCAGCTCCACAGAGAGAATCTGGCGGGCGGGGGCAAGTGTCGAGGTGGTCATGTGGTTCTCCTGGGGATGAAAGAGTCGCTGTCGGTAAGCGGCTCGATGGCTGAAGACTGGCACCGAAACACCAAGTGCGCAAGCAAGTCTCGTGTCCATTTTGATCGGCACAGCTGACAACACCCAGGTCGGGCGACAGTGAAAAATTCGACCGCTAAAACTGACAGTTTCGAGCTTCACCTGGAGGCCAAGGCCCTACATAACGGTTCGGTAACGGAATGCGACCGACAGCGAACACACACGTTGTTAAGAGGTCACCGGGAGTACTCTCGCTTACCGTGACCGACTCCGCTACCCCACGTAAAGCACGCCGCAAACCAGGCAACGTCAAAGTCTTCGATACCCACTACTCGGACTATCGCCGGCGGATCAAGCGGCCGAGCGGATGGAAGAGCGTAGGCGAAGTCGAGGTCCCGAAGGGCCTCCGGTACCAGGTCCGTTACGTGGACCTGGCAGGAGCGCAGAAGTACGAGAGCTTCGAGAAGAGGACGGACGCCGAGGCTCGTGCAACGACGCTCGTCACCGAGCTATCGACCGGCTCGCACATCGATCGGCGACGGTCGGAGACCACGGTCGGCGACGTCGCTACGGCCTGGAAAAACTCTCTCGTGAGCAAGTCCGAGAACACCCAGGCGAACTACACGTCGATGCTGAACAACCACGTTCTGCCCGACTGGAGGAACCGAGAGGTAGGTTCCATCACCCACGGCGACGTCGCCGCTTGGGTTGCCGTGTTGGTGGGGAAGAAGAAGAGCGACGGTGCGCCGGCGCTCTCGGCGGCATCGGTACACAAAGCGTGGATCGTGTTCTCTGGGGTGCTCGACTTCGCGGTAGACGACGGGTTGATTCGTGCGAATCCCGCTGCGAAGGTCTCGCTGCCGAAGATCGTCGCGACTGGTGATGTGTACCTGACTCACGCCGAAGTCGACCGTCTCGCTCGGTCGGCGGACTATCTGCACTCGCTTCGAGCGAACCTCACGCGAGCGGCCCGTGACCGTAACGCCGAGAAGATGTTAGAGCGCGACGGCGAAGGGCTCCCGATCGTGCCCAATGCGCCGGCGTCCGTCGATGGTCTGTTGATCCGCTTCGCGTCTTACTCCGGGTTGCGGGTGGGGGAGCTGTCCGCTCTCCAGGTGCGTGATGTGGACCTGGACAAGAGGCTGATCCATGTCCGCCGCGCCAACGCGGAAGTTGGTGGACGTCTCGTGCCGGGACTACCGAAGGGCGACAAGATTCGACAGCTCGATCTGTTCCCGCATCTGGTGGACGACATGAGCGAGCACATGCGGGGAAAGGCACCCGGTGATCCGGTGTTCACGTCCGCTACGGGCGCACCACTGCGGAGAGGGAACCTCAACAAGCGCGTGATCGGCCCCGCTGCCGAGCTCGCCGAGATAGAGGACGTGAGCGCGCACACACTCCGTCACACGTTCGCGAGTCTCTGCGCCTCGGCCGGCGTGCGCATCGAGATCGTGTCGAGATGGATGGGTCACGCGTCGGTCGCCATCACCCAGCGGGTGTACGTCGGGCTCTTCGATGAGGACCTGTCGGCCTCGGCGGGTCTGGTGTCGGCCGCTCTTGCGAGTGCTCGCAACGGCTGAGTACACACGAGCACACGCCGGGAGGGCGGGGTATAACCGGCTGGTGTGTGTTCAGTGTGGGTTGAGCCCCTGGGAACGCAGAAGAGGCACCTTCCGATCGTCTCGGAAAGTGCCTCTGACCTGCTCTTACTCTGGTGCGCGATACTGGGATTGAACCAGTGACCTCTTCCGTGTCAGGGAAGCGCTCTCCCGCTGAGCTAATCGCGCGTGTCCTCGCATCGGTCTTGCAACCGATGCACTAGCGAGGTGGAGACGGGAATCGAACCCGTGTGCACGGCTTTGCAGGCCGTTGCCTCACCACTCGGCCACTCCACCATGGGTCGAGACCCTCGAGCGGATGACGGGATTCGAACCCGCGACCCTCACCTTGGCAAGGTGATGCGCTACCACTGCGCCACATCCGCATACCCCGGAGGCGTTCACTGCTGGGCAGTTGCTGTCTCCGTGGTGCGGGGAAAACATTAACCCAACGGGAGTGAAACTCACAAATCTCGTGGTCAGCTGCGGAATTCGAACGATTCACGCATGTGAAAGATGTGAAAGCAGAGGCGAGAGCAGCCCAGTGGAGGCGGTCCGGCGACGTATTCGGTGATCGGGCAGGCGATTCGGTTCGCCGTGGCACCTCGTGTTAATGTTTTGCCTCGTTCGGTCCCGTGGCTCAGTGGGAGAGCGTCCGCTTCACACGCGGAAGGTCGCTGGTTCGATCCCAGCCGGGACCACAGAAAAGAAGGTCCACACCGCTCGTCGGTGTGGGCCTTCTTGCGTTCGGGGCCGGTAGCCTGAGCCGGTGAGCACCGAACAGTCGAAGCCCCGGGCCGTCGCCGACCAGGGTCCGATGGACACAGCCAAGGTGAAGCACCGGCGCTTCCGGGCGCGCATCGCCGAGAACAAGTCCCTCGATCTCGCGTACCGAATAACGGTCGGAGTCGTCGGAACAGTCGTGTTGGTGCTGGGTGTGCTCGCCATTCCGTATCCGGGGCCCGGCTGGTTGATCGTCTTCGCGGGCCTGGGCATCCTGGCTTCGGAATTCGCCTGGGCCAAGAGTGCGCTGCGATTTGTCCGCAAGAGATACGACGCATTCATGGCGTGGTTCTCGACGCAATCGATGTTCGTCAAGGGCCTCGGCGTGCTGTTCACCACGGTCGTCGTGCTGGCAACGCTGTGGCTACTGGGCACGTTAGCGTTGGTCGGGGGCTGGATCGGGCTCGACTGGACGTGGCTCGAAAGCCCGATCTGACTTCACGCGTCGCGCTGAGGCCAATCGAGTGGACCGTTGCCGATAGGCTGTCGGAGGCCTTCCTGGCCAGAAGAATCGATCGAGGAGTACATCGCTGTGAGCATGCCCGTTGTCGCCGCCGTTTCGCCCGCCCGCATCATGGTGCCGGCAGGAACGACGGCAGGTACGGCGCTCCGCGACACCGGCCTGCCGAACAAGGGACCCGACGCCGTCGTCGTGGTGCGCGATCCCGACGGCAAGCTCCGTGACCTGTCGTGGGCACCGGAGGGCGACACCGAGGTCGAGCCCGTTCCGGCGAACACCGAGGACGGACGAAGCGTCATCAGGCACTCGGCTGCGCACGTGTTGGCGCAGGCCGTTCAGGAGCTCTTTCCCGACGCCAAGCTGGGCATCGGACCGTTCATCAAGGACGGCTTCTACTACGACTTCGATGTGCAGCAGCCGTTCACTCCCGAGGATCTGACGGCACTCGAGAAGAAGATGAAGCAGATCGTCAAAGCCGGACAGCGGTTCTCGCGTCGGGTGTACGAGTCGGTGGAGCAGGCCCGCGAGGAGTTGGCGAACGAGCCGTACAAGCTCGAGCTGATCGACGACAAGTCCGGCATCGACGATCCCGAGGTCATGGAGGTCGGTGGGGGAGAGCTCACCGCCTACGACAACCTCAATCCCCGGACCGGCGAGCGCATCTGGGGCGATCTGTGCCGCGGACCGCACATCCCCACCACCAAGTACGTGCCCGCGTTCAAGCTCACCCGCAGTTCGGCTGCGTACTGGCGCGGTAATCAGGACAACGCCGGCCTGCAGCGCATCTACGGAACGGCATGGGAGTCCACCGAAGCGCTCGATGCGCATCTCGAGCTGCTGGCCGAGGCGGAGCGCCGCGATCACCGCAAGCTCGGGTCCGAGCTGGACCTGTTCAGCTTCCCCGACGAGCTGGGCTCCGGTCTTCCGGTGTTCCATCCGAAGGGTGGGGTGATCCGGAACGAGCTGGAGAACTACTCGCGCCAGCGGCACATCGAAGAGGGCTACGAGTTCGTCAACACCCCGCACATCACCAAGGGCCATCTGTACGAGGTCTCGGGTCACCTCGATTGGTATCGGGACGGCATGTTCCCGGCGATGCACCTGGACGCCGAACTCGACGAGAACGGCGATGTCCGCAAGCCCGGCCAGGACTACTACCTCAAGCCGATGAACTGCCCGATGCACAACCTGATCTTCCGTTCCCGTGGCCGCTCGTACCGCGAACTGCCGTTGCGCCTGTTCGAGTTCGGTTCGGTCTACCGCTACGAGAAGTCCGGTGTCATCCACGGTCTGACCCGCGTGCGCGGTATGACCCAGGACGACGCGCACATCTTCTGCACCCGCGAGCAGATGCGCGGCGAGCTCACCAGCACCCTCGAGTTCGTTCTCGGGCTGCTCAAGGACTACGGCCTCGACGACTTCTACCTCGAACTCTCCACTCGCAACCCGGAGAAGTCGGTCGGTAGCGACGAGGTCTGGGAAGAAGCGACCAACACCCTCGCCGAGGTGGCGGCGGCGTCGGGCCTGAACCTGGTGCCCGATCCGGGTGGGGCTGCGTTCTACGGACCGAAGATCTCGGTGCAGGCCAAGGATGCGCTGGGGCGTACCTGGCAGATGTCGACCATTCAGCTCGACTTCAACCTGCCCGAACGCTTCGAGCTCGAATACACCGGCTCGGGCGGAACCAAGGAGCGACCGGTGATGATTCACCGCGCGCTGTTCGGTTCCATCGAGCGCTTCTTCGGGGTGCTCACCGAGCATTACGCGGGCGCGTTCCCGGCGTGGCTCGCACCGGTCCAGGTCGTCGGCATCCCGGTTGCCGAGGTGTACCAGGACCACCTGTTCGCGGTGGTGAACGAGCTGAAGAAGCGTGGTGTGCGCGCCGAGGTCGATGCCAGTGACGACCGGATGCAGAAGAAGATCTTCAACCAGACCGCACAGAAGGTCCCCTTCATGCTTCTCGCAGGCGAACGCGACGTCGAAGCCGGTGCCGTGAGTTTCCGATTCCGGGACGGCACGCAGGTCAACGGCGTCCCCGTGGCTCAGGCCATCGCTATCGTCACCGACTGGATCTCTCAGCGCAACAACGCATCACCGACCGCCGAGCTCGTGCAGACCGAACCCGCAGGAGTGAGCTGATCATGTCGGAACAGGACGAGTCGATCGTCGCCACCGGGGCCGGTGAGCCCGATCGGTTGCAGCGACTGTGGACGCCGCACCGGATGTCCTACATCGCCGAGGCTCCCCAGGGCTCGGCGAAGTCGAACGAGCCCTTCTCCGACATTCCCAAGATGAGCGACGAGGACGGTCTGGTCGTCGCACGAGGCGAATCGGTGTACGCGGTACTCAACCTGTATCCGTACAACCCCGGCCACGCGATGATCGTGCCGTACCGCCGCGTTGCGGCACTGGAAGATCTCACGCCCGCGGAGAGCGCCGAGTTGATGGCGTTCACGCAGCAGATGATCCGCGTCATCAAGCGCGTGTCGCGTCCGCACGGGTTCAACGTCGGACTCAACCTCGGCGCTGCCGCGGGCGGGTCGCTGGCCGAGCACCTGCACCAGCACATCGTGCCCCGATGGGGCGGCGACGCGAACTTCATCACCGTGATCAGCGGCGCAAAAGTCATGCCGCAGTTGCTCCGCGACACACGGGCCCTGCTCGCGTCGGCCTGGAACGAATGAACCACAGGCGAGAGGAGCACGCGCCGTGCTGAGCATTTTCGGCCGTGCGCCGGTCTCGAAGGTGACCGCCCCGCTCGGGCGCGCCCTCAACAGCACCGGGCTCACCCCCAACTCGGTGACGATCATCGGCACCGTCGTCACCGTCACGGCGGCGGTGACGATGTACCCCGCCGGATACCTGTGGTGGGGTTCGGTCGTCATCACCCTGTTCGTGTTGTTCGACATGCTCGACGGTGCCATGGCGCGGGCTCGGGGCGGTGGCACCAAGTACGGTGCGGTCCTCGACGCCACGTGCGATCGAGTGGCCGACGGTGCGATCTTCGGCGGATTGGCCTGGTGGGCGGTGTATTCCGAGCAGGACAAGCCGCTGCTGGTGGCCACCCTGATCTGCCTGGTCACCTCCCAGGTGATCTCCTACGCCAAGGCGCGCGCCGAGGCCAGCGGACTCTCGGCCGACGGTGGTTGGATCGAACGCCCCGATCGCCTGGTCATCGTTCTCGTCGGTGCCGGGTCGACCGGCGTCGGACGGCATTTCGACATTCCGTGGCTGGACAGCGTGATCTACCCGGCAATGTGGATCCTTGCCGCCCTGAGCATCGTGACAGTACTCCAGCGCGTTCTCGCGGTTCGCGGATCCGAGGGTGCTCGCGACATCATCGTGCCTCCGGTGGCACCGGCATCCGACGACGGCGACGTGGCCGCGTCGTGAATCTCTCCGACAGAGCGAGCGACGCGGGCTACGCGGCCGGTTGGCGACTGGTCCGGTCTCTGCCCGAGCCAGTGGCACGACGCCTGTTCGATCGCGGAGCCGACTTCGCGTCGAACCGCAACGGTGGGCCGGATCAGCTGCGTCGCAATCTCGCTCGCGTCCTGGGGACCACTCCCGCCGAGGTGCCCGACGAGCTGATACGCGACAGTGTTCGCTCCTACGCCCGGTATTGGCGCGAGGCGTTTCGGTTGCCGTCGATGGATCTGGCTGCGCAGGCCGCGGTCATCGATCGGTGTGTGAACGGCAAGGAACATCTCGAAGGTGCCCTCGCGGCCGGCAAGGGAGTGGTGCTGGCGCTGCCGCACAGTGGCAATTGGGACATGGCCGGAATGTGGCTGGTGCGCACGCACGGTGGGCTCTCGACCGTCGCCGAACGGCTGAAGCCGGAATCTCTGTACCAGCGATTCGTCGCCTATCGGGAGAGCCTGGGCTTCGAGATCTTTCCGCTCAGCGGCGGTGAGCAGCCTCCCCTGCTCGCACTGTCCGAGAGGCTGCGCCAGAACAAGGTCGTCTGCCTGCTCGGCGAGCGAGACCTCGCCAAGCACGGAGTGCCGGTCACCTTCTTCGGCGAACCGACCCGGATGCCCGCGGGCGCCGCGAAACTCGCGATCGACACCGGAGCGACGCTGCTGCCGGTGCACGGCTATTTCGACGGCGACGGCTGGGGATTCGACATCTCGCCCGCAGTGGACGTCTCGGCCGGAGTCGGGCCTGCCACCCAGACGTTGGCCGATCATTTCGCTGCCGGAATCCGAGCCCATCCGGCGGACTGGCACATGCTGCAACCGCTGTGGATGAGCGACTGGTCGGCCGAGCGACGCGCCCGAATCGAGGGCGCGTGAAGATCGGCATGGTGTGCCCGTACTCGTTCGATGTTCCCGGTGGAGTGCAAGCACACGTTCAGCAGTTGGCCGAAGTGTTCGTCGAACGCGGACATCGCGTCAGCGTTCTCGCTCCGGCGTCCGACGACGTCGAGTTACCGGACTTCGTGGTGTCGGCGGGCGAAGCACTCGCCATTCCCTACAACGGATCCGTGGCGCGGCTGCGATTCGGACCGGTCACTTATTCTCGAATCCGTAAGTGGATCTCCGACAACGATTTCGACGTGCTGCACATCCACGAACCCAACGCGCCCAGCCTGTCGATGTTGGCGCTCAAAGCAGCGGACGGCCCGATCGTGGCAACCTTCCACACCTCGACGACGAAGTCCTTGGTGCTCAGCACCTTCCAGGGTGTGCTGCGTCCGTACCACGAGAAGATCAGCGGCCGGATCGCCGTGTCCGAACTCGCCCGGCGCTGGCAGGTCGAAGCCCTCGGATCCGACGCCGTCGAGATCCCCAACGGAGTCGACGTGCCCGCATTTGCCGATGCCCCTGTGCTGGAAGGCTATCCACGCACCGGTCGCACAGTGCTGTTCCTCGGCCGGTTCGACGAACCGCGCAAGGGAATGGCCGTCCTGCTCGGCGCACTTCCCACCCTCGTCGAATCCCATCCCGACATCGAGATCCTCATCGTCGGCCGTGGCGACGAGGACAAGCTACGCAAGGACGCCGGTGCACTCGCATCGCACCTGACGTTCCTGGGGCAGGTGGACGACGCGACCAAGGCATCCGCGATGCGCAGCGCCGACGTCTACTGCGCACCCAACCTCGGCGGTGAGAGCTTCGGCATCGTCCTCGTCGAGGCCATGGCCGCCGGAACACCCGTGGTGGCAAGCGAACTCGACGCCTTCCGGCGAGTGCTGCGGGACGGCACCTGCGGGTTGCTGGTCCCGATCGACGATTCCGATGCCGTCGCCGCTGCAGTGACCTCGATCCTGTCCGACGACGCCGTTCGTGCGCGGCTGGTCGACGCCGCCTCGGCGGCCGTGGCCACCTACGACTGGCCCGTCGTCGCCGAGCAGATTCTGCGTGTCTACGAAACCGTCACCCTCGGGGGCCAGAAGGTGCGGGCGGCGAACTGATGACCCTCTCGGCACTGACGATCCTGGTACTCGGGCTGGTCGCGGTACTGATCCTCGCGGTCGGCCTGTGGGCCTACGGAACGGCGAACCGACTCGACCGCCTACACGTGCGCACCGACCTCGCCTGGCAGGCGCTCGACGCAGCACTTGCCCGCCGTGCCGTCGTCGCACGCGCGGTGTCCGCGGCCACCCGCGACTCGGCCCCGTCGAGCAGAGAACTTGCCGCACTGGCCGATCGGGCCGAACGCGTCGACCGCTCTCAGCGTGAAGAGGCCGAGAATGCAGTGTCCATGGCGCTGGCCGTCGTCGAACCGAACTCCTTGCCCCCGCAACTGGTCGCCGAACTGGCCGATGCCGAGGCCCGCGTGCTGATCGCACGACGGTTCCACAACGATGCCGTTCGCGACACCCTCGCCCTGCGCGTCAGACGTCCGGTCCGCTGGTTGCACCTCGGCGGAACCGCGGCCCTGCCGTCGTACTTCGAGATCGCCGAGCGGTCTGCTGCCGCGACATTCGGCAGCGAGAACCGCGCCACCCCGAGAACGTCCGCGCGGGTGGTGCTGCTCGATGAGCGCGGCCGCGTACTGCTGCTGCGCGGACACGATCCGACGGTTCCCGACACCTTCTTCTGGTTCACCATCGGTGGAGCAGTGGAGAAGGGCGAGTCGCTCCGCGAGGCAGCGGTGCGCGAGGTACACGAGGAGACCGGCCTGACGATCGCTCCGGCCGATCTGCGCGGTCCGCTGTGGCGTCGGGTTACGACATTCCCGTTCAACGGAACCCTGATCCGCTCGGAAGAGCTGTTCTTCGCGATCCGAACGCAGGAGTTCGAGCCGCACAGCGCTGGTTTCACCGACTTCGAGCGCCGCACCGTGACCGGCCATCAGTGGTGCACCGAGGCCGACATCCGTGCGCTGAGCGCCGTCGGCGAGAACGTCTATCCCCAGGACCTCGCGGAACTGCTCGACGAGGTCAATGTGGCTCTCGCTCGACGCGGCGACCCGGACGTGCGCGCTATCCGCTAGCAATCTGGACCCTTTTCGTGCAGTCCAGCAATCGTCAAGTGGTTATGGGAAACCGTCGCGTAGAGGCCTACTGTTCTGGGCGCGACTTCGCGCCGCGCGCGATCGTCCACGCGTGCGCGGTCGGACGTGGTCGCACGTATCAATCCGGAGCGCCACTAACGGTGCCCAGAACACAGGAGTCGGCTTGAGTACCCCACACGCATCCACTACACCCGCTGGATCTGCCGAAGGCGGATCGAGCGAGAACGGAATCGGCACTGCGCGCGTCAAGCGAGGCATGGCCGAGATGCTCAAGGGCGGCGTCATCATGGACGTGGTCACCGCCGATCAGGCCAAGATCGCCGAGGACGCCGGAGCAGTGGCCGTCATGGCACTCGAGCGCGTCCCCGCCGACATCCGCGCCCAGGGCGGGGTGTCGCGAATGAGCGATCCCGACATGATCGACAGCATCATCTCCTCGGTCAGCATCCCGGTGATGGCGAAGGCCCGCATCGGCCACTTCGTCGAAGCGCAGATTCTGCAGAGCCTCGGCGTCGACTACATCGACGAGTCCGAGGTGCTCACCCCGGCCGACTACGCCAACCACATCGACAAGTGGAACTTCACCGTTCCCTTCGTCTGTGGTGCCACCAACCTGGGTGAGGCAATGCGCCGAATCACCGAGGGAGCGGCCATGATTCGCTCCAAGGGCGAGGCCGGCACCGGCGACGTCTCGAACGCGACGACGCACATGCGCAAGATCCGCGACGAGATCCGTCGCCTCACCTCGCTCCCCGAGGACGAGCTGTACGTGGCGGCGAAAGAACTGCAGGCCCCGTACGACCTCGTCGTCGAGGTCGCCCGGGCCGGCAAGCTGCCCGTCACACTGTTCACCGCGGGCGGCATCGCCACTCCCGCAGACGCGGCGATGATGATGCAGCTAGGTGCGGAGGGCGTGTTCGTCGGATCGGGAATCTTCAAGTCCGGCAACCCCAAGGAGCGCGCCGAGGCGATCGTCAAGGCCACCACGTTCTTCGACGACCCCGATGTGCTCGCCAAGGTCTCGCGCGGTCTCGGCGAGGCGATGGTCGGAATCAACGTCGACGACCTCCCCGTCGGACACCGTCTCGCCGAGCGCGGCTGGTGACGGACGTCCGTCAGTAGCGTTCGAGTGCCGGGCGGTCCGGATGGTCCCAGCGGACCAGAAAATCCGGCCGCTCGGCCGAGTGGTCGAGGCCGTCGTAGTACTCGAGCAGTGGGGCGCAGGTCCACTGCTCGTCGGCGCTGGTTCTGCGGCGTAATGCGCTCGCGGACAGGCGTAGCTGCACCGACAGATCGACGTTCAATCCCCGACCGAGCAGCATGGGTCCCGCGATCAGGACGATCTGATTCGGTGCCGCCGAGGCGCTGCGGGCCCGAGCCGATCGATCGGTCGCCTCATCCCACAGTCGCGGTAGAAAGTGACCTCCGCCACCGGGTCGCAGCGGGGCGATGACTTCCCGCGACAGTGCGTCGTAGTCGAACCACAGTGTGCGATAGCTCAATTCGTCGGTGCGCGAGTACTCGAACCGAATGGACGCAGGTCGGACGTAGTCGTGCAGGTCGACGACGGCGGCCGGACGGCCCCGAGAGCGGGCGTGTTCGGCTGTGCGCGTTGCGAAGTCGACGGGCCTCGCGGCATCCGCGCCGTCGATGACGACGATCGATCGGGTCCCGTCCGGGCACGAATCGACGATCGACTCCACGAGAAGATCGGGAAATATCGGCACCGGTTGACCCACACCGACCATCTTGCCTGGTCCGTCCATTGTTAGCCTGAGCCGTTGTCACAGAAAGGTGGACACCAGCCATGGCCAGCATCGAGGACATTCTCGAATTGGAACGGATCGAGAACGACATCTATCGGGGACGGACGTTCCCTTCTCGGCTGCCCCGTACGTTCGGCGGTCAGGTGGCGGGTCAGGCGCTCGTCGCGGCGGTGCGCACAGTGGCACCCGAGTTTCGTGTGCACTCGCTGCACGGCTACTTCCTGCGTCCAGGCAATCCGAACGAACCGGCCGTGTTCATGGTCGACCGGATTCGCGACGGTCGGTCTTTCTGCACGCGCCGCGTCACCGGAATTCAGCACGGCAAGGCGATTTTCACGATGTCTGCCTCGTTCCACGGCGACGACGACGGCATTTCGCATCAGGACGTGATGCCCGAGGTCGTGGGGCCGGACAGCCTGCCCGATCCCACCACCCTCGCCGAGTACGACCACTCGTACTACAAGGAGTGGTCGGAATGGGACATCCGTCTCATTCCCGATGACCAGACCGTCAAACATCCCAGTTTCGCTGCGCAGCAACGGGTGTGGTTCCGCTATCGGGACACGTTGCCCGACGATCAGGTGTTCCACGTCTGCGCACTCGCCTACATGAGCGACATGACGCTGCTCGGATCGGCCAAGGTGCCACACCCGGACGCCGTCACGCAGACGGCCTCGCTCGATCACGCGCTGTGGTTCCTGCGGCCCTTCCGGGCAGACGAATGGTTGCTCTACGACCAGACGTCTCCCTCGGCAGATTTCGGGCGGGCACTGACGCAGGGGCGAATCTTCGACACGTCCGGCCGACTGGTCGCCGCGGTGGTGCAGGAAGGGCTCATGCGTTACGAGCGGGACCCCGACGCGCCTCATGTCGATCCCTTCGGGCGCAAGTGAGCGCTCCGACCATCGGGGTTCTCGCACTGCAGGGCGACGTTCGCGAGCACCTGGCTGCGCTCGACTCGAGCGGTGCGCGCGGTGTCACGGTGCGTCGGCCGGCCGAACTCGCGCAGATCGACGGCCTGATCATCCCCGGCGGGGAATCGACGACCATGAGCACTCTGCTCGGCGTGTTCGACCTTCTCGACCCATTGCGTGCTCGGTTGGCCGAGGGGCTGCCCGCCTACGGTTCGTGCGCGGGCATGATTCTGCTGGCGTCCGAGATCCTAGATACCCGACCCGACGCTCGGCATCTCGATTCTCTGGACATCACCGTGCGGCGCAACGCTTTCGGGCGTCAGGTCGATTCCTTCGAGACTGATCTCGACGTCACCGGAATAGACGGTGGACCGGTGCGCGCGGTGTTCATCCGCGCGCCGTGGGTCGAGCGGGTGGGCGAGCATGTCGATGTGCTCGCCACCGTGCCGCACGGACCGGCCGCCGGACGCGTGGTGGCCGTTCGTCAGAACTGCGTTCTCGCGACGAGTTTTCATCCCGAGGTCACCGGCGACGATCGGGTGCACGCACTCTTCGTCGACATGGTGCGAGGCCACTAGAACCTTCGATGGTCGGTCGGCGCCGAGCGCGGTACCGGGCGAGTAAAGTCGACAACACTGATTTCGAGCAGGAAGGGGCCCTATCGCATGAGCGGCCACTCAAAATGGGCCACCACCAAGCACAAGAAGGCGGTGATCGACGCCCGACGCGGCAAGTCTTTCGCCAAACTCATCAAGAACATCGAGGTGGCGGCCCGCACGGGTGGCGGTGACCCCACCGGCAACCCGACGCTCTTCGACGCCATTCAGAAGGCGAAGAAGACCTCGGTGCCCATCGACAACATCGAGCGGGCGCGCAAGCGAGGTGCAGGCGAAGAGACCGGTGGTGCCGATTGGCAGACCATCATGTACGAGGGCTACGGACCCAACGGTGTCGCCATTCTCATCGAGTGCCTCACCGACAACCGCAACCGCGCCGCAGGCGAGGTTCGTGTCGCGATGACGCGCAACGGCGGGAACATGGCCGATCCGGGTTCGGTGTCGTACCTGTTCTCGCGCAAGGGTGTGGTGACCCTCGAGAAGAACGGTCAGAGCGAGGACGACGTTCTGACGGCCGTCCTCGAAGCCGGTGCCGAGGAAGTCAACGACAACGGCGACACGTTCGAGGTCGTCAGCGAGCCGACCGACCTGGTCGCCGTGCGCACCGCCTTGCAGGAGGCCGGGATCGACTACGACTCCGCCGAGGCGAGCTTCCAGGCATCGGTCAACGTCCCGGTCGACGCGGACGGTGCACGCAAGGTGTTCAAGCTCATCGATGCACTCGAGGACAGTGACGACGTCCAGAACGTGTGGTCCAACGTCGACCTCTCCGACGAGGTCATGGCGGAGCTCGACGAGGAGGACTGACGCCCCTCGCGTCCGACGACGTGATCGACCGGGTGTCGTATCCCTGATCCGACGGTGGGCTCCGCTACGCTATCGAACAACAGTTCGTAAGCGGAAGGTGTGGTGGCGTGCGGGTGATGGGTGTCGACCCCGGTCTCACCAGGTGTGGGCTCAGTCTGATCGAGGGGGGCGTGGGCCGAACAGTGGTCGCGCTCGATGTCGATGTGGTGCGAACGCCCGCGGACATGGATCTCGCGCAGCGTTTGCTGCGGATCTCCGAGGCCGCGGAGTACTGGCTCGATACCCACAAGCCCTCGGTGGTGGCGATCGAGCGAGTCTTCGCCCAACACAACGTGCGTACGGCCATGGGCACCGCCCAGGCCGGCGGTGTCATCGCCCTCGCGGCGGCCAGGCGCGGCGTCGACGTCTGCTTTCACACTCCCAGTGAGGTCAAGGCCGCCGTCACGGGCAACGGCTCGGCCGACAAGGCTCAGGTGACCGCGATGGTCATGCGCATTCTCGGTCTGCAAACTGCGCCGACTCCCGCCGACGCGGCCGACGCCCTGGCCCTCGGCATCTGTCATTGCTGGCGAGCGCCCATGATCGCCCGGATGGCGAAGGCCGAAGCCATGGCCGCCGAACAGAAACGCAAGTACGACGCGCGTCTGGCCGAGGAGCGCAAGGCTCGCGCCGTCGTGGCACGCAGGATCGAGAAAATGGCGAAGAAGGAGGCGGGCGCACGATGATCGCGTCGATCAGGGGTTCGGTGGTCGACATCGCGCTCGATCACACCGTCCTCGAGGCCGCGGGCGTCGGGTACCGCGTCAACGCCACTCCGGCGACGTTGGCCACGCTGCATCGGGGGGGCGAAGCGACCCTCGTGACGACCATGATCGTGCGCGAGGATTCGCAGACGCTGTACGGATTCCCCGACAAGGAGTCGCGTGAGCTGTTCGAGCTGCTCCTCACCGTGACCGGCGTCGGCCCGCGAATCGCCATGGCGACTCTTGCCGTGCACGAGCCCGACGCGCTGCGAACGGCCCTGGCGGACAGCGATATCGGAGCTCTGACCAGAGTGCCCGGTATCGGTAAGCGCGGCGCGGAGAGAATGGTCGTCGAGTTGCGCGACAAGGTCGACGCGGTCGTCGGACGCGCCGGGAGCTCGGCCGTGCCGGGATCCGGTGCGGGCAATTCGATGCGAGACCAGATCGTCGAAGCGCTGATCGGTCTCGGATTCCCCACCAAGCAGGCCGAGGAAGCCACCGACGCGGTCCTCGCTCAGCAGCCCGAGGCCACCACGTCGACTGCGCTGAGGGCGGCGCTGGCGTACCTCGGAAAGTCCAGGTAGGCGCGGGTGACCGAGGAAGACCAGTTCGCCGAATCGCAGGTCGGTGCGGACGCGATGTCCGACGATCTGGATGTCGAGACGAGTCTGCGTCCGAAGGACCTCACCGATTTCATCGGTCAACCTCGCGTACGGGAGCAGCTCCAGCTCGTGTTGTCGGGGGCCAAGATGCGCGGCGGCACCCCCGATCACATCCTCATGTCCGGGCCGCCGGGCCTCGGCAAGACCAGTATGGCGATGATCATCGCCGCCGAGCTGGGAACCTCGCTTCGACTCACGTCGGGTCCGGCGCTCGAGCGCGCAGGAGATCTCGCGGCGATGCTCAGCAATCTGGTCGAAGGCGACGTGCTGTTCATCGACGAGATCCATCGCATCGCCCGTCCGGCCGAGGAAATGTTGTACCTGGCGATGGAGGACTTCCGCGTCGACGTCATCGTCGGCAAGGGGCCTGGCGCGACGTCGATTCCCCTCGAGGTTGCGCCGTTCACCCTCGTCGGTGCCACTACCAGGTCGGGTGCGCTCACCGGCCCACTGCGAGATCGGTTCGGATTCGTCGCGCACATGGATTTCTACGAGCCGAGCGAACTCGAGCGCATCCTCATGCGGTCGGCGGGAATTCTGGGCGTGCCGATCGACCGGGACGGCTGCGCGGAGATCGCCGGGCGCTCGCGCGGCACCCCCCGAATCGCGAACCGACTGCTCCGGCGAGTCCGCGACTACGCGGACGTGCGCGGCGACGGCACCGTCACCCAAGACACCGCGAAGGCCGCCCTGGTGGTCTACGACGTCGACAAACTCGGGCTCGACCGACTCGACCGCGCAGTACTGAGCGCGCTCATCCGGAGCTTCGGCGGCGGGCCGGTGGGTGTGTCGACACTGGCCGTGGCCGTCGGCGAGGAACCCTCGACGGTCGAGGAAGTGTGCGAGCCGTTCCTGGTGCGTGCCGGAATGATTGCCCGCACCCCCCGGGGGCGTGTCGCGACCGCTGCTGCGTGGCAACACCTCGGTCTGACGCCGCCACCGGACCTCGCAGTGGGTGGAATTTCGGTCCGATCCTCGGAGGTTCAGCAGGGATTATTCGAGTGAATCGGTCATAACAGGACACGAACGGACCGGACCGGTTCCAGGTAATGGCACACTGGGTAGCTGCGAGGCCCGCACCGGCGACGTTCTCGCACGAGACAATGACGTATTTCGAACCCGACTTCGAGGACTGACCTTCCGATGGATTTGCTGTTCCCGCTGCTGATCGTGGCCCTTCTGGTACCGCTGTTTCTCAATGCGCGTCGACAGAAGAAGGTGTTGGCCAAGACCACGGAAATGCAGGACTCACTGAAGATCGGCGACGAGGTCGTCACCACCGCCGGCCTGTACGCCCGTGTCGTCCTGGTCGAGGACGACACGATCGACCTGGAGATCGCCGACGGCGTCATCACCACCTGGTCGCGTGCAGTCGTACGTGAGGTGCTTCCCGACGACTCCGAGTTCGACGACACCGACCTCGACGCCACCACCGAGGCGGACATCGCGGCCCTCGGCTCGAACGACACCGCGGGACCGTCCCTGAACAAGGCAAACGCGAGTCGACCGGACGAGACCGTCGAGCAGACGGCCAAGAGGCTCGAAAAAGAGTGAGCTCCATGTGATCGAAAACCGCTGTCGGAGACAGTATCCGACAGCGGTTTTCTCTGCGGTGACCGATGTGGTGCACAATCGCACCGCTCACCGCTGACACGCTCATCGTTGATACATCGGGCCGTCAGGCCCTGCCGGAACCGATACTTTCCATCGCCCAGAGGAGAAACACACACCGTGGCACCTTCCAGCGGACCGGTGCAGCCCGCCCGCTATCTCGCCGTTTTCGCGGTGCTGATGGCAGCGGTGTACGCCATGGTCTTCTTCACCGGAGACAAAGATCCCTCGCCGAAGTTGGGTATCGACCTGCAGGGCGGCACGCGCGTGACACTCACCGCGCGGACCCCCGACGGCAATGCGCCGACGCAGGACAGCCTGCAGCAGGCGCAGCAGATCATCGAGACTCGGGTGAACGGTCTCGGTGTCACCGGGTCCGAGGTGGTCGTCGACGGGGACAACCTGGTCATCACGGTGCCCGGTGACGACAGCTCCCAGGCGCGCACCCTCGGGCAGACCGCGCGACTGTTCATCCGGCCCGTGGTGGGATCCGTTGCTCCGTCCGCGGGCGAGGGTGCAGGTACGCAGCAGACCCCGGTCGACCCGGCCGCGCCGGTCGATCCTGCGGCACCGGTCGACCCGGCCGCACCGGCGGATCCAGCCGCCTCTGCGGACCCGGCTGTGCCCGCAGACCCGGCCACCCCGCAGAACCGTGTGTTCCCGGCGCAGGATCCGACGACGGTCGATCCGAGTCCCGCTCCCGCCACCGATGCTCCTGCCACGGATGCGCCTGCTACCGACGCACCGGCGGCCGACGACCCCGCCACCGATGCGTCGCTGTCCGACGCAGAACGTGCGGCCCAGGAGATCGCCGACGCCAGAGCACTCCGGCAGAGCGAGGATCCGCAGATCCAACAGCTGGCCATGCAGTCCCTCGACTGCAACGCCGCCGACCCGCTCGCCGGCAACGATGATCCGGCGCTGCCCCTCGTGGCGTGCTCGACCGACGGAACAGCCGTCTACCTGCTGGGTCCCACGATCATCGACGGCCAGCAGATATCCGACGCGACCTCCGGATTCGACAGTCAGCAGGCCCAGTTCCAGGTGAGCCTGACCTTCGACACGGACGGCTCGAACACCTGGGCTCAGTTCACCGCGGCCAATCTGCAGAAGCAGGCTGCGTTCGTGCTGGACTCGAAGGTGATCAGCGCGCCGGTCATCCAGGGGGCCACCCCCGCGGGCAGCGCCACCTCGATCACCGGCAACTTCAACAACCAGACCGCGTCCGAACTCGCCAACACCCTCAAGTACGGCTCCCTGCCGCTGTCCTTCGTGTCCTCGGAGGCCGAAACGGTCTCGGCAACGCTGGGATTGGCCTCGCTCGACGCGGGCCTGATCGCCGGTGCCATCGGCCTGGCGCTCGTGCTGGTGTACTGCCTGCTCTACTACCGCGCCCTCGGTCTGCTCACGGCGCTGTCGTTGGTACTGGCCGGTCTGGTCGTCTACGGAATCATCGTTCTGCTGGGCAGATGGATCAGCTTCACGCTCGACCTCGCCGGCATCGCCGGACTGATCATCGGTATCGGAATGACCGCGGACTCGTTCGTCGTGTTCTTCGAGCGCATCAAGGACGAGATCCGGGAGGGCCGCAGCTTCCGGTCGGCGGTTCCTCGCGGTTGGGCACGCGCACGCAAGACGATCCTGTCGGGCAACGCGGTCAGCTTCATCGCGGCCGCGGTGCTCTACGTGCTGGCCATCGGTCAGGTCCGCGGCTTCGCGTTCACCCTCGGTCTGACGACGATCCTGGACATCATCGTCGTGGTGCTGGTGACTTGGCCGCTGGTGTACCTCGCGTCGAAATCCAAGTTCTGGTCCAAGCCGTCCGTCAACGGTCTCGGTGCCGTCCAGCAGATCGCTGCGGAGCGCAAGCGCGCGGCCAACAAGGCCCTCGCCGTCAAGACCGGCACTGCGCCGTCGAAGGAGGCATGACATGTCGGACACGACCACGTCGACCCCATCGCCCCTCGACGATTCGGGAGTCGATCAATCCACCCAGCCCAAGCACAGCTGGCTGTCCCGGCTGTACACCGGCACCGGTGCCTTCGACATCATCGGTCGTCGCCGGTTCTACTACATCCTCACCGGCGTCATCGTGCTGGTGTGCCTGCTGAGCTTCCTGGTGCGTGGCTTCACCCTCGGTATCGATTTCGAGGGCGGAACTCGCATCGCGCTGCCCGCCGCCGACAACATCTCCACCGAGCAGGTCGAGACCGTCTACAACGACTCGCTCGGGATGGCACCGGTGTCGGTGCAGACCGTCGGATCCGGGGCAGCGGCAACGGTGCAGATCCGCTCCGAGGCACTCGACCCCGCCGAAGTGGACAGCCTGCGTCAGGCACTGTTCGAGGCATTCCAGCCGCAGAACAACTCGGGCACCGCCACACCCAACGCCATCAGTGTGTCCGACGTCAGTGAGACCTGGGGAAGCCAGATCACCCAGAAAGCGCTGATCGCGCTCGCGGTCTTCCTGGTCGTCGTCAGCATCTACATCGCCGTTCGATACGAACGGGACATGGCCTTGGCATCGCTGGCCGCTCTGGCCTTCGACCTCCTGGTGACCGCGGGCGTGTACTCACTCGTCGGGTTCGAGGTGACTCCGGCGACGGTGATCGGTCTGCTGACGATTCTCGGTTTCTCCCTGTACGACTCGGTGGTGGTGTTCGACAAGGTCGAGGAGAACACCCGCGGCATCCTCAACCTGCATCGCAAAACGTTCGCGGAGCAGGCCAACCTGGCCGTCAACCAGACCCTGATGCGCTCGATCAACACGACCGTGATCGGTGTGCTGCCGGTGCTTGCGTTGATGGTCGTGGCGGTCTGGTTGCTGGGAGTCGGCACGCTGAAGGATCTGGCGCTGGTGCAGCTGGTGGGCATGATCGTCGGTGCCTACTCGTCGATCTTCTTCGCCACTCCGTTGCTGGTGACGCTCAAGGAGAAGTGGGGCCCTGTCGCAGCTCACACGCGCAAGGTCCACGCCAAGCGCGCCGAAGCAGCAGCTCGCGCAGCCGGTCTGGCTCCGGAGCCGGTGGCCGTCGGCGTGGCCGCCCCGAAGGCGTCGGCTCCGCAGCCGGGCAACCGCCCCACCGGTAAGCGGAACAAGAAGCGTCGGTAGAACCACCCTCGACAGGGACGGAGAGTGCACGTGAAACGCAGGTGGAGCGCGGCACTGGTGGCAGCGAGTGTCGGCGCGGTGTCCATCACCGCGTGTTCGTCGCCCGAGGACAAGGTGCCCTCGATCGGCTACTCGTTCGACAACGTGGTGAACACCTACAACGCGAGAACCGTCGACGGCGCGGCGTCGGGAGCCCGGCAGGCCTTCACTCGGGTGCAGGTGGGCTTCAGCTACCTCGGACCCGAGGGAGACGCATTGTCGGACAACGACATCGGAACCGTGTCCGTCGTTCCCGGCGACACTCTGACCGTGCAGTACTCCATCGCCCCCGCCGCGACGTACTCGGACGGTGCGCCGATGGCCTGCGATGACCTGGTGTTGGCCTGGGCGGCGAACAGCGGAAGATTCGCCACCGACCGCCCCCTGTTCGACGCGGCCTCGACGGCCGGGTACTCCGACATCCAGCGCATCGATTGCGTTCCGGGGGCCAAGGAAGCCACGGTCGTCTTCGCGTCCGGCCGCAGCTACCAGAACTGGCGTGCCCTGTTCGGAGCCACCGACCTCCTACCGGCACACGTCGCGGCTCGGGCAGCGGGCGTGCCGAACGTCGTCGATCCCATCCTGGCCGAGGACGACGATGCGGTGAGCCGCATCGCCGACTTCTGGAACACCGGATGGACCCTGACGCCGGGCTCGATCGACCTTTCGCTGCTGCCCTCGGCCGGTCCGTACCGCATCGAGTCGTACACCGCCGAGGACGGTCTCGTGCTCGTTGCGAACGACGCCTGGTGGGGAATCCCACCCGAGACCGGGCAAGTTGTCGTCTGGCCCCAAGGCACGGACCTGGCCGCGAAGTCTGCGGACGGATCGCTGGACGTGGTCGACCACGGTGCAGGTGCCGTCGATCTCGGGCCCACCGAGGGATTCACGACCACCGAGCAACCGTCGCGAGGCGTCGAGCAGTTGACGTTCGCAACCCAGGGGGTGCTGGCCGACGCGAGTGCACGTCGAGCAGTGGCCGCGTGCATCCCGAGATCGGATCTGTTCGACACACTGGGTCATCCCGGTTCCGAGGCGGCAGCGGCGGGTCTGGGGTCGGGCGTCGTTGACTCTCGTCTCGTCCAGCCCGACACGCTCGAGTATCCGTCGGTCGCAACGGTGGTGGGCGATCGGTACCAGCGCTCGGACCTCGACCAGGCGAGCCGAGAACTGGAGGCGGCGGGCGAGGACGCTCTGAACGTTCGTGTCGGCTACCGGGGGCCGGACGCACGCCGCGCTCAGGTGGTGAGCCGCATGGCTGCCGATTGCGCTGCCGCGGGCATCACCGTCGAGGACGCGAGCTCACCGGACTTCACACCGTCCGCACTGCGGGCGGGGGCGGTCGACGCCGTCCTCGGTAGCAGCGGATCGCTTCCCGGACCGTCGGGTTCGGCTGCCGCGGTCACCGCACGGTATTCGTTGCGGACGGGCATCGGTACGAACGTCGGCGGATACAGCAACGGCAGAATCGATGCCATCGTCGATCAGTTGGCGGTGACCGACGATCCCGAGCGCATCCTGGCGTTGGCCACCGAGGGCGAGAACATCCTGTGGAACGACATGCCGTCGCTTCCCCTGTACAACGAGCCGCGTACCACCGTCGTCAGTGACGGCATGCAGGACGTGGTGCCCAACCCGACGGCCGCAGGTGCCGGATGGAACATGGATCGGTGGGTGCTTCTTCGATGAACGACGCAGGAGATCGAGTGGGTGCGGCCGCCGCCGTGACCAGGCTGACGCGGTGGGTCGACGACTTCCCCGTCCCCGGTGTGCGCTTCGGCGATCTGACGCCGGTCTTCGCCGACGGCCCCGCGCTACGCAGCGTCGTGTCGGAACTGGCTCTGGGTTTCGAGGACGTCGACCTGGTGGCGGGAATCGACGCACGGGGATTCCTGCTGGGGGCCGGGGTTGCCCTCGAACTCGGGTGCGGTGTGCTCGCGGTGCGCAAGGCGGGCAAGTTGCCGCCTCCGGTGCACTCACGGTCGTACGAACTCGAGTACGGAACCGCCGCACTGCAGATCCCGACTGCGATCGACGTGGCCGGAAAACGTGTGCTGGTGGTCGACGACGTTCTGGCGACCGGCGGTACCGTCGACGCGACGGCTCGGTTGTTGGACGAGCAGGGAGCGGTGATCGCCGGCGCTGCTGTCGTTCTCGAGATCGCCGTTCTGGGCGGGCGCGACAAGTGCAGTGGCTACCCGCTCGGCTGCCTGGTTCGGGTATGAGGACTAAAGTCTCTCTCACAATGCGTTGACGTTTCGACGACAGCGCTGAACGTGTGGCAGGAGGTGATGAGAGTGACCCGTTACATCGATCAGCCCTTGCCCGATCGGCCTGCCGTCCCCGAGCGGCCCGCAGTTGCCGACCGGACCGGAGTTACCGATCGGACCGGAGTTACCGATCGGACCGGTGTCGACGTCGTCACGACCGACGAGTCCGCGTCCGGTGATGCCCGCCCGGCCGTCGACACTCCGGTTACCCACGACTCGGTTCCCCACGACCCGGCGGCGACCGATTCGGAGGCTCCGTCGGGGACCCGTAATTCGGCACCTGTCCCCACGTCGGCATCGCGGCGGGTGCGAGCACGTCTGGCGCGCCGCATCACCGCTGGGCGCAGCGCGGCGGTCAAGCCGGTGCTCGAGCCACTCGTCAGCCTGCACCGTGAGCTCTATCCCAAGGCCGATCTGACGTTGCTGCAGCGGGCCTACGACGTAGCGGACGAGCTGCATGCCTCGCAGATGCGCAAGTCCGGCGATCCCTACATCACGCATCCGCTCGCCGTGGCCAATATTCTGGCCGAGCTGGGGATGGACACGACCACCCTGGTTGCGGCGCTGCTGCACGACACGGTCGAGGACACCGGATACTCGCTCGCCAAGCTGACCGAGGAATTCGGCGACGAGGTGTCCCATCTCGTGGACGGAGTGACCAAGCTCGACAAGGTCGTGCTCGGAACTGCGGCCGAGGGCGAGACGATCCGCAAGATGATCATCGCGATGGCGCGAGATCCGCGGGTGTTGGTCATCAAGGTCGCCGACCGGTTGCACAACATGCGCACCATGCGGTTCCTGCCCCCGGAGAAGCAGGCGCGCAAAGCCAAAGAGACGCTGGAAGTCATTGCGCCGCTTGCCCATCGGCTCGGAATGGCCACGGTCAAGTGGGAGCTCGAAGACCTGGCGTTCGCGATTCTTCATCCCAAGAAGTACGACGAGATCGTGCGTCTCGTCGCCGATCGTGCGCCGTCCCGCGACACCTACCTCGAGAAGGTTCGGGCCGAGATCAACGCGACACTCGCCGCGTCGAGAATCAGTGCGGTCGTCGAGGGTCGCCCGAAGCACTACTGGTCGATCTACCAGAAGATGATCGTCAAGGGCCGCGACTTCGACGACATCCACGACCTCGTTGGCGTTCGCATCCTGTGCGACGAGATTCGTGACTGCTACGCCGCTGTCGGTGTGGTGCATTCGCTGTGGCAGCCGATGGCGGGCCGTTTCAAGGACTACATCGCGCAGCCGCGTTACGGCGTCTACCAGTCGCTGCACACCACGGTGATCGGCCCCGAGGGCAAGCCCCTCGAGGTGCAGATCCGTACGCGGGACATGCACCGAACAGCCGAGTTCGGCATCGCTGCGCACTGGCGGTACAAGGAGACCAAGGGCAAGCATTCGCAGGACAACGCCGAGGTCGACGACATGGCGTGGATGCGCCAGCTGCTCGACTGGCAGCGAGAAGCCGCGGATCCGGGGGAGTTCCTCGAGTCGCTGCGCTACGACCTCGCAGTCAAGGAGATCTTCGTCTTCACTCCCAAGGGCGATGTCGTCACCCTGCCCGCCGGATCGTGTCCGGTCGACTTCGCGTACGCCGTGCACACCGAGGTGGGGCATCGTTGCATCGGCGCGCGGGTCAACGGTCGACTCGTCGCACTGGAACGGACTCTGGACAACGGTGAAGTGGTCGAGGTGTTCACCTCGAAAGCCGCCACCGCCGGTCCGAGTCGGGACTGGCAGGGGTTCGTCGCCTCACCGCGAGCCAAGACCAAGATTCGCCAGTGGTTCGCCAAGGAGCGCCGCGAGGAAGCCCTGGAGGCAGGCAAGGACGGTATCGCCAAGGAGGTTCGTCGAGGCGGACTTCCCTTGCAGCGCTTGATGAATGCCGAGTCCATGTCGGCGATCGCGCACGAGCTGCGGTACGTCGACGTCTCTGCGCTCTACACCGCGGTCGGCGAGAACCATGTATCCGCTCGCCACGTGGTGCAGCGCCTGGTCGCCCATCTCGGTGGCGTCGGCGACGTCGAGGAAGAGCTCGCCGAGCGGTCGACACCGTCGACCATCCCCACTCGACCCCGTCAGGTCGGCGACGCGGGAGTGTTGGTCACCGGTGCGGAGGGCGTCGTCGCGAAACTCGCGAAGTGCTGTACTCCGGTCCCGGGAGACGAGATCCTCGGATTCGTCACCCGTGGTGGATCGGTGAGTGTCCACCGCACCGACTGCACCAACGCACGATCGCTCGAAGAGCAGTCCGAACGGTTCATCGAGGTTCAGTGGGCACCCTCGGCGTCCTCGGTGTTCCTGGTCGCCATTCAGATCGAGGCACTCGACCGCCACCGACTGCTCTCCGACGTCACCAAGGCGCTCGCCGACGAGAAGGTCAACATCCTCTCGGCGTCCGTTGCCACGTCGGGGGACCGGGTTGCGATCAGCAAGTTCACGTTCGAGATGGGTGACCCGAAGCACCTCGGACATGTGCTGAACGTCGTGCGCAACGTCGAGGGCGTGTACGACGTGTACCGCCTGACGTCTGCGGCCTGAGCGGCGAGTCCACAGAAAGACGAGAGGGTGAGCAGAGAATCTCTGCTCACCCTCTCGATGTTCGAACGGCAGCTACACCGTTGCCGATTCCACGATCACCGGGTTCACCGGTGCGCCGTCTTCGGAGCCACCGGTGACCCCGCCCGCTGCGATGGCGTCGAGGGTTTGCAGACCGGCGTCCGAGATGGTGCCGAACACCGTGTACTGCGGCGGCAGCACCGAATCCGCGTACACCAGGAAGAACTGGCTGCCGTTGGTGTCGGGGCCCGCATTGGCCATGGCGAGCGTTCCGCGGGGGTAGACCACCGGATTCTGGGCCTGCGCCGGGTCCTCCGTGTACGCGGTGGTGGGGTACTCGTTTGCGAAGCTGTATCCCGGTCCGCCCCGACCGGACCCGGACGGGTCACCGCACTGCAGTACCTCGAGGCCCGGTGACGTCGTCAGTCGGTGACAGGGTGAGCCGTCGAAATATCCCTGTTGGACAAGGCTGACGACACTGTTGACCGTGCACGGTGCAGGCGTCCGGTCGAGTGTGATGCCGATCGGACCTTGATTGGTGGACAACGTCACCTCGACGTTTCCGTACACGTCGACGTTGTCGGTCGCAGGAGCGTCGACCTCCGTGACGGCCGGTGACTCCTCCGAATACGAGCAAAACACCGTATCGCTCGTCGGCTGCGGCACAGGTGGCAACGCCCCGAAGCGGGACAGATCGAGTGCAGGCCGAGGCGCGGGTGCTTCGGTGGTCGTAGTCGTCGACGTTGTGGTGGCCGGTGCAGCTGCCGGTTCGGCCGAACCGGAACACCCTGCGAGTACCAGCGCGGTGGCCGAGACCGCGATCGTCAGAGCCGAGGTGCGATTCACAGGTCGCTCAACATGGACGTGATGTCTACCGGTTCGGCGGGGGCTCCGTCGGAAGCGCCGCCCTGCGCCCCCTTGGCCGCGATGGCGTCGAGGGTGGCGAGTCCGGTCTCGTCGATGGTGCCGAACGCGGTGTACGCGGGCGGCAGTTCCGAATCGCCGTAGACGAGGAAGAACTGGCTGCCGTTGGTACCCGGGCCTGCGTTGGCCATGGCCAACGTTCCGCGTGGGTAGGCGATCGGGGTCTGGGCAGCGGGGTCGCCCTCGGCAAACGTGTCGGTGGGGAATTCGTCGGCGAACTGGTAGCCCGGCCCGCCGGAGCCGGTGCCCGTGGGATCGCCGCACTGCAGAACCTGCAGGCCCGCGCCCGTGGTGAGTCGATGGCAGGTGGTGCCGTCGAAGTAGCCCTGATTGGCGAGCGAGACGAAACTGTTGACCGTGCACGGAGACTCGGGATTGTTCAGCGTCAGCCCGATGTTCCCGGCAGACGTGGTCATGCTGTAGCTCAGCGGCTCGTCGCTGGTGGGTACGTTGTCGGTGCGCGGGGGAGTGTTCGGCTTGGCCGCCGGTTGCTCTGCGGCAGGGTAGGAGCAGTTCACCGTCTCGGGCAGTGGCGCGGTGCGCCCCGCAGCGATGATCGAATCGGCGGGCGCCGACGTGGTCGACTCCTGGGCGGTACTCGCGTCGTCGTCACCGCGGGTCACCACGAACACGACCGAGACGACGGCCACGACCGCGACGACGCCGAGAATGGAACCGGCGATCGTCAATTGCTTACGACGACGCGCTCGCTCGGCGCGGCGTACGAGTTGGCGTTCGAGCTTTCGTTTGGCAGCCTCGCGCCGTTGCTCGTTGCTGGGCAATTCGTGTTCCTCCCGCTTGTCGAAAAACGACCTCGCCCGCTCGCTGCACGGACCGATCGTGTGGTATTCGGCCGAGAATCGGCCAACGCGAGTTTGCCATCACTGCCTGAGAGCATGCTGGGGGGACCCGGCGAGAGCGGCCCCACTAAGCTTGCTCGGAACTTCGGCCTCAGCCTTTAGGAGCGTTTGTCTTGCTCGTAACCGGATTCCCCGCAGGCATGTTTCAGACGAACTGTTACATCCTGGCCCAGGACGACGCGTCCGAGTGCGTCGTCGTCGATCCCGGTCAGGACGCCGCGGATCCGCTGATCGACTTCCTGACGCAGTCCTCGCTCACCCCCACCGCAGTACTGCTCACGCACGGTCATCTGGACCACACGTGGTCGGTGGAGCCGATCTGCGCAAAGTACGGCATCCCGGCGTACATCGCACCCGAGGACCGCTACATGCTGGCCGATCCGATCAAGGGAACGGGCCCGACGTTGGCGGCGGTACTGGGCGACCTCGAGTTCCACGAACCGGCCGAGGTGATCGAGCTCACGGACGGTCGACGTCTCGAACTCGCCGGAATCGAATTCGCGGTGGTGCACACCCCCGGGCACACCCAGGGATCGGTGGTGTTCCTCGCCCACGCCGACGGGCCCGACGGCTCGGTTCCGTTGGCCCTGACCGGGGACACCTTGTTCGCGGGATCGATCGGGCGCTCCGATCTGCCCGGCGGCGATCACGATCAACTGCTGCGGTCCATCGCGACTCGGCTGCTCCCGCTGAGCGATGACACGGTGGTGCTCCCGGGGCACGGCGGGCAGAGTTCGATCGGCCAGGAGCGCGGGTCCAACCCGTTCCTCGTTGGACTCACCGACCCCGAGCAAGGAAAGCTGTGAGCGTGAGCAAGCAGACCGCCTTTTCCGCGCCCAAGGGCATTCCCGATTACTTCCCGCCCAACTCGGCCGAGTTCGTCGCCGTACGCGAAGGGTTGCTCGACGCAGCCCGCAACGCCGGCTACGGCCACATCGAATTACCGATCTTCGAGGACACCGGCCTGTTCGCCCGCGGGGTCGGGGAGTCGACCGATGTGGTGAGCAAGGAGATGTATACCTTCTCCGATCGCGGAGACCGATCGGTGACACTGCGACCCGAAGGCACCGCCGGAGTCATGCGCGCGGTGATCGAGCACGGATTGGATCGGGGAGCGCTGCCGGTCAAGTTGGCCTATGCCGGTCCGTTCTTCCGCTACGAACGCCCGCAGGCCGGCCGATACCGCCAGCTGCAGCAGGTGGGTGTCGAGGCGATCGGCGTCGACGACCCGGCGCTGGACGCCGAGGTCATCGCCGTGGCCGACGCCGGTTTCCGGGCCCTCGGGCTCACCGGGTTCCGGCTCGAGATCACCTCACTCGGCGACGACACCTGCCGCCCGCAGTACCGAGAGCTGTTGCAGCAGTTCCTGTTCGCGCTTCCCCTCGACGAGGACACCCGTCGACGCGCCGAGATCAACCCGCTGCGGGTGCTCGACGACAAGCGACCCGAGGTGCGCGCGATGACTGCGGACGCACCGCTGATGCTCGATCACCTCTCCGATTCGGCGAAGGAACACTTCGACGAAGTGCTGGCATACCTGGACGTGATGAACGTTCCGTATCTCGTGAACCCGCGGATGGTGCGCGGCCTCGACTACTACACCAAGACGACGTTCGAATTCGTGCACGACGGGCTCGGCGCACAATCGGGCATCGGCGGCGGCGGCCGCTACGACGGTCTGATGGAACAGCTCGGCGGGCAGGCGCTCTCCGGAATCGGGTTCGGCCTGGGCGTCGATCGCACGGTGCTTGCCCTCGCCGCCGAAGGCAAGACCGCGGGCGCGACGTCGCGATGCCAGGTCTTCGGTGTTCCGATGGGAGCAGGTGCCAAGCTGGCGGTCGTAGACATCGCGGCCCAGCTACGCGAACGAGGAATAGCCGTGGACATGGCCTACGGAAATCGCGGGATCAAGGGTGCCATGAAGGCCGCCGACCGATCCGGAGCGCGGTTCGCGTTGGTGCTCGGCGATCAGGAACTGGCTGCGGAATCGGTTCTGGTGAAGGACCTTTCGAACGGCGAGCAGGACACCGTTCCGATGGCCGACGTGGTCGACGCCCTCGGAGCGCGCCTTGCCCAGTGAGTCCCGGTCCGGTGACTCTCGGTCCAACGCGGGGCCGGTAGCGCTCGACCTGGTCTCGGTGGAGTTCCTGGCACCGCGCCTGCGCAAGATCATGGTCGGGTCGGCCGCGATCGGGATCGTTCTCGCCGTCGTCCTGGCGCTGTTCGTGCCGGTGTGGGTTGCAGTTCTGGTCGGGGTGATCGTCGGCGGTCCCGCCGTACTGTCGGGTTGGCTGGGTCTGCGCCGACGGGTATGGCTCGACGGTCCGCAACTGTGCGCGCGAGGGTTGCGCACTCGCCGGCTGAAGATGCCGGAGGTGGTGACGGCCGAACTGACGATTCGGACGGCCGGAATCGATCAGATCTCGCTACGGCTCTACGACGGGCGTACGCATATCGTGGTTGCGCTTGCTCTGTACACCAGAAACGGGGGCCGGGAACTGCCGATCCTTGCGTTACGCACCCTCGCCGACTCGCTGTGGACCACCGAGTTGGTGCCTGCCGCGGCGATCGCATCGGTGCTGGTGGATCAACTGCGCGCCGAGGCACGCGACGCCGGACTCGACCAACGGCCGCTCTATCGCGCCGTCGAACTCGTCCGTAGCAAGGGGCGAACTCCACAGGCGACACTGACCGACCGTGAGGTCGCCCAGCTGCTCGAATGAGCAGGATCAGGTGACCAGGAATGCGTCGAGCACGACGGCTTCGGCCGAGCGAGATCCGGACGTGACGACGAGCGCTCGGTTGAGATAGGTGAACTTCGGGACCGCCGTCGCCACGCGGAGGGTGCCGCGGAAGTAGTACGTGGCGGGGTCCACCTCACGCTCGGGATCGTTGAGGGCTTCGATGACCTCGGCCGGCCCGAACTGAACTCCGCGATAGTCGAGTGAGAGGTAACCGCCGGTCGCCAATTCGAGAACGAGGTCGCTGCTGAACTCGGTGCATCCGTCGGGTCGCGTCACGCTGACGACGGTCGACCCGGCTGCGAGGGTGCCCTCTATGTCGGGGCCGGGAGCTGCGCCGCCGAGCACAGCGGTGACCACCCGCTCACCGGCGGGCACCGAACCGATCTCGATGCCCGGTCCGAGTGTGAGGCCGAGGCGCAGAATGGGCTCGAGGGTCGGTGTGTTCGGGGCGGTCACTTGCGGTGCACTCCTAGGATCGACTGGGGGCCTACGCTATCGCCTTCCGGTGACCACACCCGAGCGGGGATCGTCAGGGACGAGTCGGCCTTGACACGACATAGAACAAATGTTCGACTGTGTGCATGCGATGGGCCGGTCAGACTCTCGACGCCGCGGACGACGGGGCGCTACCGGGGCTCGAGCGATCGGGGCTGGTCCGCAGCGTGCAGACACCCGAGTTCGAGGGCATCACCTTCCACGAGGTGCTGTGCAAGAGCGCCCTGAACGAAGTGCCGAGCGAATCGCAGGTGCCCTTCTCGTGGACCGTCAACCCGATGCGTGGGTGCTCGCATGCATGTCGATACTGCTTCGCCCGCCCGACGCACGAATATCTGGACCTGGACTCCGGCAACGATTTCGACTCGCAGATCGTCGTCAAGACCAACGTCGCTGCGGTACTGCGCAAGGAACTCGCGCGCCGGGCGTGGAAGCGCGAGCCGGTGGCGCTCGGCACCAACACCGACCCCTATCAGCGCGCGGAGGGTCGATATCGGTTGATGCCGGGGATCATTCGAGCGTTGACCGAATCCGGGACGCCGTTCTCGATTCTCACCAAGGGCACACTGCTGCGGCGTGATCTGCCCCTGTTGACGCTGGCTGCGCAACAGGTGGAGGTGCAGGTGAGCATCAGCCTGGCCATTCACGACGCCGACCTGCAGAAGCAGCTCGAGCCCGGGACCCCCAGCCCGCGAGCGCGATTGGATCTCGTTCGTGCGGTCCGCGACGCGGGCCTGAACTGCGGCGTTCTGGTGGCACCGGTGATTCCGTTTCTCACCGACGGGGCCAAGCAATTGGACGGCCTCATCGGAGCCCTGGCCGAGGCAGGTGCGACAACCGTGACGGCGCTGCCGATGCATCTGCGTTCGAGCACCAAGGACTGGTACATGAGCTGGCTGGTGGAGGAACACCCCGCATTGGTGCGTCGATACCGTCAGCTCTACGGACACGGGGCGTACGTGACCCCTGAGTACAAGCAGTGGCTGAAAGCAAGAATCGATCCGCTGCTCGACACCTACGGGTTCGCCGCAGAGCAGACCCGGCCGCTGCCCGCGAACGAGCCTGCCGAACCCCGAGAACTGGTGACCTCGGGGCCGGCTCTGACCCTGTTCTGATCGGTGGCGGTTCAGGGATTGTCGAGGTCGCGTGCCGCGAACGTGTCGCAGGCCGCCACCTGTCCGGTTTCGTAGCCCGCGGTGAACCACGCCTGGCGCTGCGCGGACGAACCGTGTGTCCAACCCTCGGGGTTGACGCTGCCCGTGGATGCCTGCTGAATTCTGTCGTCGCCCACCGACGACGCTGCCGAGAGGGCGTCGTTGATGTCGGCCGTGGTCAGCGGCTCGAGGAACGGAACCCCGGTGTCCGGATCGACCGTGTCGGCAGCGTAGTGCGCCCAGATTCCTGCATAGCAGTCGGCCTGCAACTCCACTTTGACGCCACCGGACTCGGGTCCCTGCGGATCGGCCTGCGCGCGGCCGATGTCGCCCAGTTGGTTCTGCAGGTGGTGGCCGACCTCGTGCGCCACCACGTACTCCTGCGCCAATGGGCCGCCGCTGGAACCGAACTGGTCGACGAGAACCTGGAAGAAGCTCGTGTCGAAGTACGCGGTGGAATCGGCCGGGCAGTAGAACGGCCCGACGGCACTGGTGGCGTTGCCGCAGCCGGTGTTCGTTGCTCCCGAGAACAGCTTCACTCCTGGCTGAACGTAGGCGACGCCGGTCTGAGCTTGGAGCTGAGATTCCCAGACGGTGTCCAGACTCGACACCGTGAATCCGATACGGCAATCGATCTTGGTGTTCGCCTCCGCCTCGGTCTCGCAGCCCTCGAGGGTCCCCGAGGTGCCGGAGTCGACCTGCCCGGCAGAGCTGTCGCCGCCACTGATCTGATTGAGAATCGAACCGGGATCTCCGCCGAAGAGCAACGCGATGACGATGATGATCAAGCCGCCTGCACCACCGCCGATAGCCAGTTTGCCACCGCGACCGCCACCCCCGCTGCCGCCGACGGAGACTCGACCCCGCTCCATCCGCGAACCTTCTCTGAAGGTCATGCCCGAGTTCCTCTCCGCCGAGCCCCCACCTGTGGCGAGAACACAAATCGCTGCTGTCGGCCATAGCTTCGCATGCCGCGTCGCGATCTCGTTTCCTTCTACGGTGATGTGCTCCGTAGGATCGGTGAGCGAAGAACACGATCAGCGGATTTTTCTCGAAAGGACACCCGTGCTGCGCACCCACCTCGCCGGCTCATTACGCCCCGAGCACGTCGACCGAACCGTGACGCTGACGGGATGGGTGGCCCGCCGACGCGATCACGGCGGCGTCATCTTCATCGACCTTCGCGACGCGTCCGGCGTGTCCCAGGTCGTCTTCCGAGAGGGAGCAGCACTCGAGCAGGCCCACCGCCTGCGCGCCGAATACGTCGTGAAGGTGACCGGCAAGGTCGAAGGCCGCCCCGAAGGCAATGCCAACTACGAGATCCCGACCGGTGCGATCGAGGTCGAGGCCTCCGAGATCGAGGTCCTGTCCGAGGCCGCGCCGCTGCCGTTCCAGCTCGACGATCAGCCGGGCGAAGAAGCGCGTCTGAAGTACCGCTACCTCGATCTGCGTCGCGAGGGACCGGGGCGAGCCATTCGCCTGCGCTCGCACGTCAACGCGGCGGCCCGTTCGGTGCTCGCGCACCACGAGTTCGTCGAGGTCGAGACTCCGACGCTCACGCGATCCACTCCCGAGGGTGCCCGCGACTTCCTGGTGCCTGCGAGGTTGCAGCCGGGTAGCTTCTACGCGCTGCCGCAGAGCCCGCAGCTGTTCAAGCAGCTGCTGATGGTTGGCGGTATCGAGCGGTATTACCAGATTGCCCGGTGCTACCGAGACGAGGATTTCCGCGCCGACCGTCAGCCGGAGTTCACTCAGCTCGACGTCGAGATGAGCTTCGTCACCCAGGACGACGTCATCCTGCTGGCCGAGGAGATCCTGGCGTCGCTGTGGAAGCTCGTCGGGCACCACTTTACGGCTCCGATTCCACGGATCACCTACGCCGAGGCGATGCGTCGCTACGGTTCGGACAAGCCCGATCTCCGCTTCGACATCGAACTGGTCGAATGCACGGACTTCTTCTCCGAGACCACGTTCCGTGTGTTCCAGGCCCCGTACGTCGGTGCGGTCGTGATGCCCGGTGGCGCGAGCCAGCCCCGCAAGCAGTTGGACCGGTGGCAGGAGTTCGCCAAGCAGCGCGGCCACAAGGGTCTCGCGTACGTTCTCGTCGGTGAGGACGGCACGTTGGGTGGCCCGGTTGCCAAGAACCTGACCGACGCCGAGCGCGACGGCCTCGCCGCACACGTCGGTGCGAACAACGGCGATGCGATCTTCTTCTCCGCGGGCCCGATCAAGGCATCACGTGGATTGCTCGGTGCGGTGCGCGGCGAGATCGCCCGCAAGCTCGACCTGATCGACCCGAAGGCATGGGCGTTCGTGTGGGTCGTCGATGCTCCGCTGTTCGAGCCCACGTCCGACGCCACGGCCAGTGGTGACGTAGCCGTCGGATCCGGTGCGTGGACTGCCGTGCACCACGCCTTCACGTCGCCGAAGCCGGAGTCGATGGATACGTTCGACACCGACCCCGGATCGGCGCTGGCCTACGCCTACGACATCGTCTGCAACGGCAACGAGATCGGCGGCGGCAGTATTCGTATCCACCGCAAGGACATTCAGGAACGGGTGTTCGCGATCATGGGTATCGGCAAGGAAGAAGCTCAGGAGAAGTTCGGCTTCCTTCTCGATGCCTTCTCCTACGGCGCACCGCCGCACGGCGGCATCGCGTTCGGCTGGGATCGCATCACGGCGCTGCTTGCCGGAGTCGATTCCATCCGTGAGGTCATCGCGTTCCCCAAGTCCGGTGGCGGCATCGACCCGTTGACCGACGCGCCAGCACCGATCACGCCGCAGCAGCGTAAGGAATCGGGCGTCGACTTCAAGCCGGAGAAGAAGGAAGAGTCTCCGGCCGAGGCCTAGAAGGTTCGAAAGCGACTGTCCCCGTAGCGCTGTGCGCTACGGGGACAGTCGTCTCAATGGGCCAGTTTGCTCAGGAGCAGGCTGGTCAGCGTGCGGGGGACAGCGGACCGCCGGTCAGGACGCGGTATGCGTAGTTGGTGGCGATCACCGAGATCGGGATGGTGACGAGCAGACCGAGACCGCACAGCAGCGCACCGACGATGTTGATCGCGGCCAGCAGCAGCAAGAGCAGCAGCAAGGGGCCGAAGTTCTTCACGGTCAGGTCGACACTGGACTTGATGGATTCGATCGCCGTCTGGTTGCGATCGATCAGGAACGTCAGTGCGAAGTTGGCGAGGAAGCCGATCACGATCAGAAGGACCGTTCCGAGGAACGGGATGAAACTGAACACCACGCTGACGACGGTCCAGATCAAAGCGAGTATCGCGATCTGACCGACGTTGGTGAGCTGGAAGAACCGCCCGAACGACGGCTTCTGTGGCGCGCCGGTCTCGTCCAGCGCCCCCCGAACGTAGGCGGCGTTGACGAAATACGACGCGAACGTGGCGATGGCCGTCATGACGAGGGCTACCCCGGACGTCGTGGTAGTGAACGCCGTGTCACCGCTGTCGGCGGCTGCCATTGCTGCGGTGAACGTCGACGCGAAGACCAGGACGACACCGATGACGCTGACCACCCACACGATGGCGGTGATTCCGATCCACGGTCCCGCATTGGCCTTGAACTTGTCGAAGCTGTAGCTCAGCGCGGCACCGACCTCGAGGCGGCCGGGGTTCGGCCCCAGCGGAGCCTGACCGTAGCCCTGGTTGCCATAGTTTCCGTAGTTGCCGGGCGGCGGCGGGTACGCCCCGGGCGGCGGTGGATAGCCGCCGGGTGCGCCACCCTGCGGTGGGTAATTCCCGGGCGGGGGTGGGTATCCACCGGGAGGCGGGTAGCCGCCCTGCGGTGGGTAGTTGCCCTGGGGTGGGTAGTTTCCGGGCGGAGGTGGGTATCCACCGGGAGACGGGTAGCCACCTCCTAGAGGCGGCGGGGTGTTTCCCGTGTTCGACGGGGGAGTGTTCGGCGTTTCGGGGCGGTCGGGATCGGATCCCTCGCCGGGACGCGGTTCGTCGTTCGAATTGTCGCTCACGTCGTTCTCCTGGTCTGTGGTCGGGACGAGTGGGGTACTTCAGGGCACCGAAGGCCCTGGAACACCGGAACGCAGACGAGCGGGCCTCCGCCGAACTACGGAGGTCCGCTCGTGCGTGGACGGGTTGTTACGAGACGCTGACGACCTGGGTTCCGCCGGCGAGCTCGTCGTGCTTGCCCTGCTTGGTGGGGCTCGAGTTGATGGTCACCGCAATGAAGATGTACGCCACGATCACCAGGACGGTGCCGAGCAGCGGCACCACGTTCAGCAGCATGAAGGCGTTGCGCTTGGCCGCTTCGGCCTGAGTGGGCAGTCCGCCCGCTGCGCCGAGGGTGCGCAGGCCGAGGGCTTGCTTGCCGAAAGTCTGGCCGCGGGAGGACTCGAGCAGCGTGAAGTACGCGAAGCCGAGGAGGGCGGACGCGAGACTCAACAGCAAGGTTCCGAAGAACCCGCTCGGGAGAATCACGTACAGGACGAACTGGACGAGAGCGAGAATGAGCCCGTCCAGGAAGCGGGCCGCGAACCGTGATCCGAGGCTGCCGGGCTGCGCGCCGCCGGGCAGCTGCGAACCCATTCCGAATGCCGCGTTGCCGCCGACCGGCGGCGGTGGGTAGTTGCCCGGGGGTGGGTAACTACCGGGCGGCGGGTAACCGGACGCTGGATTCGTGGGGTACTGGGGTTGGTTCGGATCGGAGCCGTACTGCGGTCCGTTGGGTGAATTGTCGCTCACGAGATTCCCTTTGGTTGCAAAGTGTGGCGTGCGTCGAACGAATACTCGATTCTCGCTGAGCGAACCGCACCACGAAGAGGGTGTCAAGCACTACACGCCTGCCCGGTCGGCACATTTCGGACACGATTCCTCGCCGAGCGCACCGAGCCCGGTCCTACTAGGGTTGGGTGTTCTACCCATACCGGGACTATCACGAGGGGCTCGCCGTGGGCATCAAGGTTGCACTCGAACACCGCACCAGCTACAAATTCGACCGCACCGTCAAGATCTTTCCGCACGAGATTCGGCTGCGACCGGCACCGCACTCGCGTACCCCCATCGAGGCGTACTCGCTGAAGATCGAACCGGCCGAGCATTTCGTCAACTGGCAGCAGGACGTGTTCGGAAACTTCCTTGCTCGGGTGGTCTTCCCCGAGCGAACCGACCACCTGTCGATCACCGTCGGCCTCGTCGCGGACATGGCGTCGATCAACCCCCTCGACTTCTTCGTGGAGGAATGGGCCGAGCACTTCGGCTTCGCGTACGAAGAGCACGACCTTCCCGACCTCGAGCCGTACCTGCGCCCGGTGGACGAGGACAAAGCCGGATCCGGACCGGGCCCGGTGGTCTCGGCCTGGGTGGAGAAGCTGCAGGCAGCCGTCGTCGAACGCGGAGAGTCGTTGCGCACCATCGATTTCCTCGTGATGGCAAACCAAGCCGTCATGGGGGACGTCGGGTATTCCGTGCGCATGGAACCCGGAGTGCAGACCCCTGATCTGACCCTGACGTCCGCCGTCGGGTCGTGCCGCGACTCGGCGTGGTTGCTGGTGTCGGTACTGCGTCAGATGGGTCTGGCAGCGCGCTTCGTCTCGGGTTACCTGGTCCAGTTGTCCTCCGACGTCAAGTCGCTGGACGGCCCGTCCGGGCCGGTGGAGGACTTCACCGATCTCCACGCCTGGACCGAGGTCTATCTCCCCGGTGCCGGCTGGGTCGGGATGGATCCGACCTCGGGCCTGTTCGCCGGCGAAGGCCACATTCCACTGTCGGCGACGCCGCACCCCTCGACTGCCGCCGCCATCTCCGGTGCGACGAGCAAGTGCAAGGCCGAACTCGACTTCTCGAACACCGTCGTCCGCGTCCACGAGGACCCGCGAACGACGTTGCCCTACACCGCCGAACAGTGGGAGTCGATCAAGGCGACAGCCATGAAGATCGACAAGCGGATGCTCGATCAGGACATTCGGTTGACCGTCGGCGGCGAGCCCACATTCGTCGCGATCGAGAATCAGGAAGCGCCCGAGTGGAACACCACGGCCGACGGCCCACACAAGCGCAAGCTGGCAAGTGTTCTCGCCGAACGGCTTCGCACCATCTACGCACCCGACGGTCTGGTACAGCGCAGCCAGGGCAAGTGGTACCCGGGCGAGCCGCTACCGCGGTGGCAGGTGGGATTGTTCTGGCGCACCGACGGTCAAGCCCTGTGGCACGACTCCGACCTGATCGCCGATCCCTGGTTGGCGGAGGACCTGCGCCCGGAACCGGTCGACAACTCGGCGTCGCAGGAACTGATCGACGAGTTGGTCAAGGCGCTCGGACTGCCTGCCTCACAAGCGCGTCCCGCCTACGAGGACCCGTTGGTGAAGCTGTTGGACCTGGTTCGCCAGCCCTACGGTGACCCGCCCGCCGACGACGAGGACCTCGAACCGGGAGCCGATTCCGCGGACGCCAGAAAACAACTGCTCGAACGGCTCGATGCCAGCACCGACGAGCCTGCCGCATTCGTGCTGCCCATCTCGCGCACCGCGGACGGGTCCGGCTGGGAGAGCTCGGACTGGAAGTTGCGCCGTGGCCGAATAGTGTTGCTGGAAGGCGATTCTCCCGCGGGTCTGCGTTTGCCGCTCCGGGCGATCTCCTGGGACGGCGGACCGGTCGAGAATCCGGCCGACCCCACCGCTCCCAAGCCGGATCTGCCTACACCGCAGCTGACGCAGCAACCGCCGCGTGCGGTGAACCCGGCCGAGTCGCGGTACGCGCAGCTGGTCAACGAGACGTCCGGGGTGGGCGGAACTGCCGTCACCGCGCTGGTCGCCGAGGTCCGTGACGGCGTCCTGCACGTGTTCATGCCGCCGATGGATCGGTTGGACGATTTCGTCGACCTCGTCTCACGCGTCGAGAAGGCGGCCTCGACCATCGACACCCCCGTCGTGATCGAGGGATACGGCCCGCCGTCGGATCCGCGTATTCAAACCCTCACCGTCACACCGGATCCCGGTGTGATCGAAGTCAACGTGCAACCGACCTCCTCGTGGGCCGAACAGAACGACCTGATGGAGCGTCTCTACCTCGAGGCTCGCCAGTCCCGGTTGAGCACCGAAGGATTCGACAACGACGGCACCACCCGCGGAACCGGCGGCGGCAACCACATCACTCTCGGCGGCGTGACGCCCGTCGATTCACCCGTTCTGCGTCGACCGGACCTGCTGGTGTCGCTGCTCACTCACTGGCAGCGCCACCCGTCGCTGTCGTACCTGTTCTCGGGCCGCTTCATCGGCACCACGTCGCAGGCACCTCGCGCCGACGAGGGCCGGGAGGAATCGCTCTACGAGCTCGAGGTCGCATTCAGTGAGATCGAGCGACTGACCGGGCCGACCGATCGGCGTCGCCCTGGATCGTCGACCGAGCGCTGCGGCACCTGCTCACCGACATCACCGGCAACACGCACCGCGCCGAGTTCTGCATCGACAAGCTCTACAGTCCCGACTCCACTCGCGGCCGACTGGGACTGCTCGAACTGCGCGGGTTCGAGATGCCGCCGCACCATCAGATGGCGATGGTGCAGTCACTGCTCGTGCGATCGATGGTCTCGCGGTTCTGGGACACCCCGCTGAAAGCACCTCTCATCCGGCACGGTGCCAACCTGCACGGTCGGTACATGTTGCCGCACTTCGTCATCAACGATATCGGTCGTGTCGTCGAGGACCTCCGTGAGCACGGCATCGATTTCGACACCAGTTGGCTCGATCCGTTCACCGAGTTCAGGTTCCCCCGAATCGGTACCACCGTGGTCGGTGACGCCGAGATCGAATTGCGGGGTGCAATCGAGCCCTGGAACACCCTCGGCGAAGAATCGACGTCCTCGGGCACCGCGCGGTACGTGGACTCCTCGGTGGAGCGAATCCAGGTTCAGGTCGCCGGAGCCGACGCGGGCCGATACATGGTGACGTGCAACGGGGTGCCGGTGCCGATGTTGCGCACCGAGCGTCAGGACGTTCAGGTCGCCGGTGTGCGCTACCGCGCCTGGCAGCCGCCGAGTGCTCTGCACCCGACGATCGAGGTACAGAGTCCACTTCGTTTCGACCTGGTGGAAATGCAGACAGGACGCGCGGTCGGCGGGTGCTCGTACCACGTCGTGCATCCGGGAGGGCGTTCGTACGAGGGGCCTCCCGTCAACTCGGTGGAAGCCGAAGCACGCCGCAACGGCCGCTTCGAGGAGGGCGGGTTCACCTCGGGGAAGGTGGACGTAGCAAGATTGCTCGAGATGCACGCGCGCCAAGCGATCGATGTGTCCGCGCCCGGCATGCTCGACCTGCGCCGGACCGGAGTCATCACGTCCTGACGCGCGACTGCACAGGAGAACGAGTCGACCGGTAGCGATCTCGGTCCGACGCGTATCGGGCGGTTCCGCAGGTAGCGGATCCGCTCGGCGGCGGAGTGTGATCGACCGACGGAAGGAACAACGGCTCGATGGTGCCCGTGGATACCACCCTGAGTGGAGCCGGCAGGAACGAAGATGTTTCGAGTGGAGCCGGGTCGTCGTGGCTCGCGTATCGCGGTCGACGCGAGGCCGTGACCGGTCGCGTCGATCGGTTCGACGAGATGCTCGATGCCGACGACGCCGTCCGTCCGCATTGGGCGGAGTTGGTCGACGGGATGCGTGAGGCCGGCCCGGGTGCCATGCAGACGTTGCAGTCGCGGGTGAGCCGTCTGGTCGACGACCATGGCATCACGTACAACCCGATTCCGTCGGGTGGCAGCGAAGCGCTACCCAGTGCTGTTCGGTGGGGGCTGGACAGTGTTCCGTTGGTTGTCGCGGCCGACGAGTGGGATCGTCTGGAAGCCGGTTTGGTTCAGCGGTCGATGCTGCTCGATGCGGTGCTCACCGACATCTACGGTGCCCAGGAAACCGTTCGTCGGGGTTTGATTCCGCCGGAGCTGGTCTTCGGCAACCCGGGTTATCTGCGGACGGCGCACGCGATCACCATTCCGGGGCCGCATCAGTTGTTCATGCATGCCGCCGATGTCGCCAGAGGTTCCGACGGCGAGTTCCGAGTCATCGCCGACCGCACGCAGGCGCCGTCGGGAGTGGGGTACGCGCTCGCCGATCGGCGAGTGATGTCGCGCGCGATGCCCGAGTTGTTCCAGGCGAGCAATCCCAGGCCGCTCTCGACGTTCGCTCGCGCGGTGCGGCTGGCGCTTCGTGATGCGGCACCCGCATCGGCCGAGAATCCGGTCGTGGTGGTGCTCAGTCCTGGTTCGCACTCCGAGACTGCATTCGATCAGGCTTATCTCGCAACGGTTCTCGGTTTTCCTCTCGTGGAGAATGCCGATCTCGTGGTCCGTGACGGCTGTCTGTGGATGCGGTCGCTCGGCAAGCTGCGGCGGGTGGATGTGGTGCTGCGCCGAGTCGACGCCGAGTTCGCCGACCCACTCGATCTACGCCCGGATTCGCACCTGGGGGTCGTCGGTCTGGTCGAGGTGCTGCGGCGCGGGGCCGTGAGCGTGGTGAACACCCTCGGTAGCGGTGTGCTCGAGAACCCGGCTCTGCTTCCGCTACTTCCGGCGTTGAGCCGTGGCCTGCTGGACGAGGATCTGATTCTCGGTTCGGTGCAGACCTACTGGGGTGGTGACCCCAATCAGCTTTCGCACATCGGCAGCCGGATGCGTTCGCTGGTGCTGCGGTCGACCACCTCGCGTCGGACGGTGGTGGGGCACGATCTCACCGACGTCGCAGCCAGGGAGCTGTGGAATCGAATCGTTGCCGAGCCGTGGAAGTGGACCGGGCAGGAGGTCCCCGAGTTCTCGTTGGCTCCGGTCGGTTCGTCGATCGACGGCGGGTCGGGTTCGCAGTTGTCGGTGGCCCCCGCGCAGGTGGGGATGAGGTTGTTCACGGTTGCGCAGCGGGGTGGGTACACACCGATGCGCGGCGGCCTGGGGCAGGTGGTGCTCACCGCGCCGGTCACCGAGCCGCTCATCACGGTGGCGTCGAAGGACGTGTGGGTCAAGTCGGTGGAACGGGTCACCCCGGCCGACTCCGCGCCGCACACCCCGCCCGCCACGGTGGAGGAGTTGCCGCAGTACGCCGCGTCCAACGTCGATGTCGTCAGCTCCCCGCGTGTACTCGGCGACCTGTTCTGGTTCGGCCGCTACAGCGAGCGCGCCGAGGACATGACTCGATTGCTCATCGCCGCGCGCGAACGCAATCAGGACTACCGCTCGATGCCGTGGCTCGAAGGCAGCGACAGTCTGCCGATCCTTCTCGAAGCGGTCACGAAGGTCTCGCGCACCTGGCCGGGGTTTCTCGACGAGAAGAACCGCGGCGACGCGACCGTGGAAATGCGGTCGTTGATGCTCTCGACGGGACGGATGGGGTCGCTGGCGCAATCGGTGGACCGGATGCAGCAAGCGGCGCGCGCGGTGCGCGACCAGCTCTCGAACGACACCTGGGCGGTGCTGAACCGCATCGACACCGCGCTCGAGGAGTTGGCCGAGTCGCCGGTTCACAACGGCGCGCAACTGGCGTCGTCGCAGTCGAGTGTGTTGCGTGGTCTGCTCGCGCTGGCCGGCTTGGCGTCGGAGTCGATGGTGCGAGACGCGGGCTGGTACCTGATGGACGCCGGTAAACGTATCGAGCGCGGTCTGCAGCTGACTTCGCTGCTCTCGGCCACACTGAGCCACGCTCTCACTCCGTCCACCGAACAGGCGGTCATCGATTCGGTGTTGTCCGCGGCCGAGTCCTCGGTGATCTACCGCAGACGCAACAGTGGGCGCGCGCGTCCGGCAGCCGTCGCGCAGCTGTTGCTGTTCGACGAGGGCAACCCTCGAGCGTTGGTCTACCAGCTCGATCGGCTTCGGGACGACCTGGGTTCGTTGCCCGATGCCTCGGGTACGTCGCGGCCCGAGCAGCTCGTCGAGCAGATGCGGGTGCGGTTGCGTCGGGTCGACCCGGGCGATCTGGAATCGGTCGACGCGAACGGTCGACGGGTGGAGTTGCTCGAGCTGGTGGACGGCATCCACGACTCACTCGAGGAACTGTCTCGCGTCGTCCTCGCCACGCACATGTCGTTGCCCGGTGGCACGCAGCCGCTGTGGGGCAGCTCGAACGTCCGAACTGCGAACGGGGTGCGGTGATGAGTCGTCGGTACCGAATCAAGCACATCACCACCTACACGTACTCCGACCGCGTGACCTCGTCCTACGGGCGCGGATTCCTCGCGCCGCGCGACATGGACGGGCAGCACTGCGTGGAGAAGTCGGTCACGGTGGAGCCGGCACCCACCGATCAATCCTTCGGCGTTGACGTCTACGGCAACGAGGATGTGTACTTCCACGTGACGCACGACCACGAGAAGTTGGTGGTGACGGCGGATTCGCTGGTGGAGGTGTATCCGCGCCCGGCGGACGAGACCACGTCGTGGCCGGCGACGGCATCCTGGGAGTCCGCTCGGATGGCTCTGTTCGGTGCGAACGTGCCTGCAGATCCGGCTCGCGCGTCGGCTGTGGAGTTCGCTCTGGATCTGCCGACCCCGGAGATCACCGACGAGGTACGCGCCTACGCTGCACCCAGCTTCTGGCCGGGTCGTCCCCTCGCGGACGTCATCGTGGATCTGACGCATCGGATCTTCACCGATTTTCGCTACCTCTCCGGCTCGACGACGGTCTCGACCACTGTGGTCGACGTGCTGGCCGCGCGATCGGGAGTGTGTCAGGACTTCGCTCGGCTTGCCATCGCGTGCCTGCGGTCCCAGGGACTCGCGGCGCGATACGTCTCGGGTTATCTCGCAACCGAACCTCCGCCCGGCAAGGAGCGGATGATCGGGGTCGACGCGACCCACGCGTGGGCTGCGGTGTGGATGCCGAACGATCGTTGGCTCGCCTTCGATCCCACCAACGATCAGCTGGTCGACGAGCGGTACGCGACCGTGGCGTGGGGACGCGACTACGCCGACGTACCTCCACTGCGAGGGGTGATCTACACCGAAGCGGAGGAGAGCACCATCGCCGTATCGGTGGACGTTGCACCGCAGTAGCGAACCCGGCATAATTCGGTCGCTCGGAGGTAACCGACCACCTGGTCGAATCTATGGATGTGGACCGATCAACACCGCAAAACGGACAATCGTGTCTCATTCGTAGTCGTCGACACAGCACAGCAGAACGCAGCGAACGGGTAGCTTGGACATCGATGACCGCAACACTGGCAGACCCTGTATCAGAGGTAGTAGCAGCAGCTCAGCGACTCCTCACCAAACGCACCGGAGCGCCGGTGACGTTGATCGACCCGGTGAATCTGGGGGGTAGCGGCCAAGCGGTCGTGTTGCGAGTCCGAGTATCCGAGAACCCGTTTCAACTGCCCCGCACCCTGGTGATCAAGCAGGTTCGCGACCTCCCCGCCGAATCCGAGCTGCACGCCGAGCTCGCCGACATCCCCGGTTCCAGCGCCTTCCTACGTGAGGCAGCGTCGTACCAGTTCGCCAACGCTCTGGCCACGGACAGCAGGCCCGGACCCGAGCTGCACGCCTACGATCTCGATGCGCGGCTGCTGGTGCTCAGCGATCTCGGCGACGCCAGTCCCATCACCACTCTGTTGCGCAACTCGGACGAAGCCGCGGTGACCAATTCCTTGATGGCCATGGCGCAGGCGCTCGGCCGCATGCATGCCGCCACCGTCGGCCGCGAGGACGACTTCGCCGCTCTGTTGCGCCGGGTGGGGCAACCCGACTCCACCGACGGGATCTCCGCCCAGATACCCGACGCGCTCGCCGAGGTTCCCGGCCTGTTGACCGATCTCCTCGGCGTCGGAACGACCCCGGATGCGATTCTCGAGCGCGTCTCTCGCAGCGGACGACTGTTCGCGCACGGAGCTTTCCGCGCCTTCAGCCCGTCCGACCTGTGCCCCGACAACATCATCGTCAACGACGAAGGCGTACGGTTCCTCGACTACGAGTGGGGCGGATTCCGCGACGCCACCCTCGACATCACCTATGCGTTGGCGTCCTTCCCCGGTTGCCTGTGCAGCTTCGAGCTCTCGCACGACCGCGAGCAGGCGATGATCGACGCGTGGCGCTCGGAAGTGGTGGGCATCTGGCCCGCGTTGGCCGACGACACCACGCTGGCGAGCAAGATCCTCGACGCACGTTTGATCTGGGTATGGCTGAGCACCTACTGGTTCCTGCCCGACGACCACACTCGCATCGCAGCGGCGCGTGCTCACCATCTGTCGGTTCCGCGGTCGCAGGCATTGATGTCGCGGTGGGCGGCGTTGGCGGACAGTGCTGCGCGCCTCGGCGAGACCGGTATCGCCGAGTACGCGACATCGGTCGGCACCGCTCTGCGTACCAAGTGGGAGCGGTAGCCACGACGTCGTTCGCATTTTTCGCAGCGCGATCGGTAGCGTTCGACCGGTGAGCGGCGGCATCGGCAGTGACATCTCGGGGAGCGACGAGTTCGGCGACGACGGACTCTTCGACACGCCTGCGGCACCGGAGGCGACGATCGCCGAGTCCCGTCCGACGTCCACCTACATCAGGCCCGACGCACCGCTGGCGGTGCGAATGCGTCCGACGACCCTCGACGAGGTGGTCGGGCAGTCTCATCTGCTGGCTCCCGGCGCACCGCTGCGCCGTCTCGTCGAGGGTTCCGGAGCGTCCTCGGTGATGCTCTACGGTCCACCGGGAACCGGCAAGACGACGCTGGCCTCGCTGATCTCGGGGGCGACCGGACGCAAGTTCGAGGCGCTGTCGGCCCTGTCGGCCGGCGTCAAGGAAGTGCGCACCGTCATCGAACTGGCACGACGTCGACTGCTCTCGGGCGAGCAGACGGTGCTGTTCATCGACGAGGTGCACCGGTTCTCCAAGACACAGCAGGATGCACTGCTCGCTGCCGTCGAGAATCGGATCGTGTTGTTGGTGGCTGCGACCACCGAAAACCCGTCGTTCTCGGTGGTGTCTCCACTGCTGTCCCGATCGTTGGTTCTGCAGTTGCAGCCGCTGGGGTCCGAGGATATCGAGTTGTTGCTCACTCGCGCCGCCAACGATCCGCGCGGCCTAGACGGTGCGGTGACCATCGCCGAGGACGCAATGGAGCACCTGGTGCGTCTCGCGGCCGGTGACGCCCGCCGAGCGCTGACGGCCCTCGAGGCGGCAGCGGGCGCCGCAACCGACGGAACGTTGGACCTCGCGACCGTCGAGGCCAGTGTCGACAAGGCCGCCGTGCGGTACGACCGCGACGGAGATCAGCACTACGACGTCATCAGTGCGTTCATCAAGTCGATCCGAGGATCCGACGTCGACGCAGCCCTGCACTATCTGGCGCGGATGATCACGGCAGGCGAGGACGCGCGCTTCATCGCTCGGCGACTGGTGGTGCACGCCAGCGAGGACATCGGGATGGCCGATCCCACCGCGCTGCAGACCGCGACGGCCGCTGCCAGCGCGGTGCAGATGATCGGGATGCCAGAGGCGCGGTTGGCGCTGGCGCAGGCCACGATCCACCTGGCGACGGCGCCCAAGTCCGGGGCCGTGATCGGCGCACTCGGTGCGGCGATGGCCGACGTTGCGGCAGGCAAGTCGGGATCGGTGCCGCCGCATCTCCGCGACGGCCACTACAAGGGAGCGCAGGGACTGGGAAACGCCGTCGGGTATCGGTACCCGCACAGCAGTCCGGGCGGCGTGCTGGGGCAGCAGTATCCGCCGGACGAGCTGGTGGGCGTGAACTACTACGAGCCCACCGAACACGGTGCCGAGCGCGAAATCGCGACCAGGGTGGGGAAACTGCGACGCATCATCCGAGGCCGATAGGCCCTCGAGTCGGCACAGGGTCTGACGACGCTAACCTGTATCTGTGCAGACCCATGAGATCCGCAGGCGTTTCCTCGACCATTTCGTGAAGGCGGGACACACCGAAGTACCCAGTGCGTCGTTGATTCTCGACGACCCGAACCTGCTGTTCGTCAACGCGGGCATGGTCCCCTTCGTGCCGTTCTTCCTCGGTCAGCAGACACCGCCGTACAAGACGGCGACGAGCGTCCAGAAGTGCGTGCGCACCCTCGACATCGAGAACGTCGGTATCACCACCCGCCACAACACGTTCTTCCAGATGGCAGGCAACTTCTCGTTCGGTGACTACTTCAAGCGCGACGCCATTCGGCACGCCTGGTCGCTGTTGACCGACAGTGTCGAGGACGGTGGGTACGGGTTCGACCCCGAGCGCATCTGGGCCACTGCATATCTCGACGACGACGAGGCCATCGAACTCTGGAAGGAGATCGCCGGCCTGCCCGACGATCGAATTCAACGGCGCGGAATGGCCGACAACTACTGGTCCATGGGCATTCCCGGCCCATGCGGCCCGTGCTCGGAGATCTACTACGACCGCGGACCCGAGTTCGGTGCCGAGGGCGGTCCAGAAGCCGACGAGGATCGGTACATCGAGATCTGGAACCTCGTGTTCATGCAGAACGAGCGCGGCAAGGGAATCAGCAAGGACGACTTCGAGATCCTCGGTCCGTTGCCGAAACAGAACATCGACACCGGCATGGGCGTCGAGCGCGTCGCGTTTCTGCTGCAGGGCGTGGACAACGTCTACGAGACCGACCTCGTTCGGCCGGTGATCGCCAAGGCCGAGGAGCTCTCGGGACGCGCCTACGGTGCGAATCACGAAAACGACGTCCGTTTCCGCGTCATCGCCGATCACGCGCGCACCGCTGCGCTGCTCATCTCCGACGGGGTCAACCCCGGCAACGACGGTCGCGGCTACGTACTGCGCCGGTTGCTGCGCCGCATCGTACGCTCGGCACGTCTGCTGGGAGCACCCGACGAGACCATGGCTCAGTTCGTCACCGTCGTGCGCGACACGATGGCCGAGTCCTACCCGAACCTCGTCACCGACTTCGATCGCATCCTCACCGTCGCGGTGGGGGAGGAGACGGCGTTTCTCAAGACCCTCACCTCGGGCTCACGACTGTTCGAGGGTGCCGCCGAGGCAGTCAAGGCGTCGGGTGCGAAGAAGATCGGCGGCGCAGAAGCATTCGCGCTGCACGACACCTACGGGTTCCCGATCGATCTGACGCTCGAGATGGCCGCCGAGGCGGGGCTGTCTGTCGACGAGGACGGATTCCGATCGCTGATGGCCGAGCAGCGCAACCGGGCCAAGGACGACGCCCGCGCCCGCAAGCACGCGCACGCCGACCTGACGGTCTACAAGGATTTCGTCGACGGTTCGCCGACCGAGTTCACCGGATTCGACGAACTCGGTTCCGACGCAACAGTGTTGGCGTTGATCTCCAACGGCGTCCGGGTTCCGACCGCGGTTGCGGGAGACAGAATCGAGATCATTCTCGATCGCAGTCCGCTCTACGCCGAGTCCGGTGGTCAGATCGCCGACATCGGCACGATCACCGCCCCTGGCCTCGGTGTCAAGGTCAACGACGTGCAGAAGATCGCCAAGAAGCTCTGGACGCACAAGTCCGTGGTCGAGTCGGGTCAGATCACCGAAGGCGACACCGTCCACGTCGACGTCGATCACGCCTGGCGCAAGGGTGCGACGCAGGGCCACTCGGGTACGCACATGGTGCATGCGGCACTGAGACAGGTCCTCGGGCCGAACGCGACGCAGGCGGGATCGCTCAACAAGCCCGGCTACCTCAGGTTCGACTTCTCGTGGCAGGGCGCACTCTCGGAGGCCCAGCGCGACGACATCGAGAACGTCGCAAACGACGCGGTGGGTTCGGACTTCGCGGTCAACACTCTGGTCACCGACCTCGACAGCGCCAAGAAGATGGGCGCGATGGCCCTGTTCGGCGAGAACTACGGCGACGAAGTGCGCGTCGTCGAAATCGGCGGACCGTTCTCGATGGAACTGTGCGGTGGTACGCACGTGCAGCACTCGTCGCAGATCGGCCCTGTCACCATTCTCGGTGAATCGTCCGTCGGCTCCGGAGTGCGCCGAGTCGAAGCCTTCGTCGGCCTCGATTCGTACCGCTATCTCGCCAAGGAACGCGCACTGCTGGCCGGCATCGCGTCCTCGCTGAAGGTGCCGTCCGAGGAGGTCCCGGCCCGCATCGAAACCATGGTCGAGCGCCTGCGCGTCGCGGAGAAGGAACTCGACGCCGTCAAGGCCGCTGCCGTGCTGGCCTCGGCAGGTGAGTTCGTCGGCAAGGCCGAGCGATTCGGTGATGTGCGAGCGGTGGTCGCTCAGGCACCGGACGGCGTCGGCGGCAATGACCTGCGCACCCTGGTGACCGACATTCGCGGACGGCTGGGCACCGACCCGGCCGTGGTGGTGTTGTTCGGCACCGTGAACGGCAAGGTCCCGTTCGTGGTCTCGACCAACAAGGCAGCTCAGGATGCAGGCGTCGCGGCAGGCGATCTGGTGGCGGCCTTCGGTCCGAGCATCGGTGGCCGAGGCGGCGGCAAGCCCGAGCTGGCTCAGGGGTCGGGATCGGACGTCGCCGGAATCGCAGCCGGTATCGACGCCGCCCGGGCTCGGCTGAACGAACTCACGACCCACTGACGATCGTGGTAGGTCAGGGGCGCGGCCCCGATCGGCCAGGCGTCGACGATCCCGGACGCGGCCGTCGTATCGGCATCGACGTCGGCAGCGTCCGCATCGGCATCGCCTCGAGTGATCCCGACGGTGTACTCGCCACGCCGGTCGAGACCGTGCCGCGGTCGAAGATCAAGGGTCCCGACGCGCCGGACGTGGTGCGGGTGGCGGAGATCGTCGCCGAGTACGAGGCCGTCGAGATCGTGATCGGGCTTCCCCGGACGCTGCGCGGAGAGCGCGGCAGCGCCGTCGAGGCAGCCGAGAGATTCGGCCGCTCCCTGTACCGGCGGTTGGGTGATGTACCGATTCGGATGGCCGACGAGCGACTGACTACCGTGAGCGCATCGCGCGCGTTACGGGACAGTGGAGTGCGAGCCAAGAACCAACGATCGGTGATCGATCAGGCTGCGGCGGTGGCGATATTGCAGGGCTGGCTCGACGAGCGCCGTGCCGTGTCGGATCGTGCAGCGAACAATTCAGGATCGACGGAGGTCGACGAGTGAACAACCAAGGGCCCGATCGGGACCGGCGAGACGCGCGCTCGGACGAGGCGCACACCGACCCGATCGGCTATTCCGTGGACGAGGGCAGCGAGTTCGACCGACGCATGCAGGGCCATCCGCAGCGTCAGGAGCCGCACCCCCGGGCATCTCGGAACGTAGATCGGGAGCCCGATCACGAGGCCGAGCGCGGGGCGGTGCCCCAGGAGGTCGGGCGTAGCCGTGCTGCGACCCGCAAGGACCGAGCCGCGTCCAGCCGCAAGCGTCGCGGTTGGCTGGTGGCTGCAGTGCTCGGGCTCGTACTGCTTGTGGCCGTGGCGGGCGGAGGGTATTTCGCGGTGAACAAGTTCGGCAATCGCACGACACCGAACGCGGACTTCGCCGCAGGCTCCCCGGGGGACGGCGTGGTGATTCAGGTTCATCCCAACGACACCGCACAGCAGATCGGTACCCAGGCAGCGGACAAGGGTGTCGTGGCCAGCTCGGGTGCGTTCCTCGAGGCAGCCCTCCTGAACAACGCCATCACTTCGGTTCAACCCGGCTTCTATCTGCTCGCCAGCAACGTGCCTGCATCGCAGGCCGTGACCGAACTCGTGGACCCCGCGTCCCGGGTGGGCAACATGGTGATCTCGGAGGGCCGACAGCTTCACGATGCGCGCGACGTGAACACCGATGCCGTCAAGAAGGGCATCTACACCCTGATCTCCGAGGCCAGCTGCGTGGACCGAACCGGCAGTGGAACCCCAACCTGCGTGAGCTACGACGATCTCAACGTGGCAGGAGCCGTGGACGACCCGGCTGCCTTGGGCGTCCCGGACTGGGCCACCGATCGCGTCGAGGGAGTCCCGGATCGCGATCGGCAGCTCGAAGGCCTGATCGCCGCGGGAACCTGGGATTTCGACCCCAGCGCGACTCCGACCGACATTCTGAAGCAGTTGGTGTCCGAGAGTGCGACTCGCTACGAGGACACCGGAATCCTCACCGCCGGTGCCAACTCCGGGCTGACTCCGTACGACACCCTCGTCGCCGCCTCGCTCGTCGAACGTGAGTCCCTGCCCCAGGACTTCAGCAAAGTGGCCCGGGTGATCCTCAACCGCCTCGCGGTGCCGCAGAAGCTCGAGTTCGACTCGACCGTCAACTACTCGCTCGACACGACCGAGGTGGCCACCACCGACGCCGACCGAGCCCGCGTCACCCCGTGGAACACCTATGCCAGCGAGGGGCTGCCCGCAACCCCGATCTCCTCGCCGAGTATCGGTGCGGTGCAGGCGGTCGAGATGCCTGCCGACGGCGACTGGTTGTACTTCGTGACCATCAACCAGGCGGGCGAAACTCTGTTCACCCGCAGCTACGAGGAACATCTGGCGAACATCACCAGGGTCGAGGATGGCTTCCTCGACAGCGGTCGCTGACATGCGCGCCGCCGTGTTGGGCAGCCCCGTCGAACATTCGAAGTCGCCGGTGCTGCACTGTGCTGCGTATCGCGCGCTCGGTCTCGCCGACTGGACCTACGAGCGCATCGACTGCACCGGTGAGCAGTTGCCCGGTCTGCTCGACGGTTTCGGTCCCGAATGGGTCGGTGTGTCGGTCACCATGCCGGGCAAGGTTGCAGCGCTGGCGTACGCGACCGAGCGCACCGCGCGGGCAGTTCTGGCCGGCTCGGCGAACACCCTCGTGCGCACCGCGTCGGGCTGGCGCGCCGACTGCACGGACGTCGACGGGATCGTGGGTGCACTGCGCGACGCCGGAGTCGAGGACCTGTCCGGTAGCACCGTGACGGTGGTCGGTGCCGGGGGAACGTCGAGGCCGGCGGTCGTGGCGCTGGCCGGGCTCGGGGCTACTGCGGTCACCGTGGTCGCGCGGTCGGCCGACCGCGCCCGGGACACACTGGACTGCGCCGTCGCCGCGGGGATGCGCGCGGAGTTCGTGGACATGACCGACCCTCGTCTCGCCACTGTCGCAGCGGAGTCGGCTGTACTGGTCAGCACCGTTCCCGCGGCTGGAGCCGCCGACATCGCGTCGGATCTCGCCCATGCGCCGTTGGTTCTCGACGCCATCTACGATCCCTGGCCGACGCCACTCGCCACTGCCGTGGAGGCTGCCGGAGGAACCGTCATCAGCGGATTGTCGATGCTGCTCAATCAGGCGTACGGGCAGGTCGAACAGTTCACCGGCAGGCCGGCCCCGAGAGCGATCATGCGGGACGCGCTGACCACCATGCGGTGAGTTCGGACCGTCGGTAGTCTACAGGCCGTAGTTGTCCACAGGCCGTGAGTTGTACACAGGGCAATCTGCCACCTGGGCCTTTCGACACAACCGATCGCTGCCGCAGTGCAACCCTTCGATCATGATGGGTCTGTGTGTCGCGGTCGTGGTCGGTGCCGCCGCGGGAATGACGATGTGCCGCTTCCTGGTCCGATGGGAGCCTCGGCTCCTGCCGCTGCTGTGTGCGCTCGGGACCGGATGGGTCTGGTGGCGGTTCGGCGGTTCCGGGTACGCGGTTCCGTTGTGCATCACGACGTGGTGGTTCGCCGCGCTCAGCGCTGTCGACCTGCAGCGACGCCGGTTGCCGAACGTCTTGACCGTCCCCGGTGCGATCGTGGTGACGATCGCGCTCGTGCTCACCGGCTCGGCGGGGGCACTGCTCGGCGGCGCTCTGCTGTTCGCGATCTACCTCGTCGTTCATCTTCTCGCGCCCGCGGCGTTCGGAGCGGGGGACGTCAAACTCGCCTGGTCGGTAGGCTCGATCGCGTGCGTCGGCGGCGGGGAAGGATGGGCGATCGCCGCGCTGTCGGCACCGGTGGCAACTGCCGTGGTGGGGTCGATTGCCGCGGCGTTCGGGCACCGGCGAGCCCGCATCCCGCACGGCCCGTCCATGTGCGCGGCCACCCTGCTGGCATCCGCGGCGTCCCTGGCGTGAAAAGATGTTCGAGTGCTGCGCTGGATAACTGCCGGAGAATCCCACGGACCCGCTCTCGTCGCCATCCTCGAAGGAATGGTCGCGGGAGTAGAGGTGACCTCGGACGACATTGCCTCTCAACTCGCTCGCCGTCGCCTCGGCTACGGCCGTGGTGCCCGCATGAAGTTCGAGGCCGACAAAGTGACCCTCACCGGCGGTGTCCGACACGGACGCACCATGGGCGGGCCGGTCGCGATCGAGGTCGGCAACACGGAGTGGCCCAAGTGGGAGCAGGTGATGTCGGCCGACCCCGTCGACGATGCAGTGCTCGCGGATCTCGCGCGCAACTCTCCGTTGACACGGCCGCGGCCCGGCCACGCCGACTTCTCGGGAATGCTCAAGTACGGCTTCGACGACGCTCGTCCGGTTCTCGAACGCGCCAGCGCCCGTGAGACGGCCGCCCGGGTCGCCATCGGCACTGTCGCCCGTCTGTTCCTGAAGCAGGCGTTCGGCGTCGAGGTCGTGTCCCATGTGATCTCCATCGGCGCATCCGACCCCTACGTCGGACCGCCGCCCGCAGGTGCCGATCTCGACGCGATCGACGCCTCTCCGGTTCGCGCCTTCGACAAAGCCGCCGAAGAATCGATGATCGCCGAGATCGAGGCCGCGAAGAAGGACGGCGACACCCTCGGCGGCGTCGTCGAGGTCGTCGTGCACGGCCTCCCCGTCGGCCTCGGATCGTTCGTCTCCGGAGAACGCAAGCTCGACGCCAGACTCGCCGCGGCACTGATGGGTATCCAGGCCATCAAGGGGGTCGAGATCGGGGACGGTTTCGAGACCGCGCGTCGACGCGGAAGCGTCGCCCACGACGAGATCAAGCCCGGCCCGGACGGTGTGTTGCGCTCGACCAACCGTGCAGGCGGCATCGAGGGCGGTATGACCAATGGTGAGGCACTGCGAGTGCGGGCGGCGATGAAGCCCATCTCGACGGTTCCGCGCGCGTTGGCGACGGTCGACATGACGACCGGCGACGAGGCAGTGGCCATTCATCAGCGCTCGGACGTCTGCGCGGTTCCGGCCGCCGGTGTCGTGGCCGAGACCATGGTCGCCCTTGTGGTCGCGCAGGCAGCGTTGGAGAAGTTCGGTGGGGACTCGCTGGCGGAGACGACGAGCAACGTCGACCACTACGTGAAGGGCACCGCCGCCCGACCTCCACGATGACCCCGTACGCGGTCCTCGTCGGACCGCCGGGAGCAGGGAAGTCGACGATCGGTCGACGGCTGGCACAGGCTCTCGACCTGGATCTGTTCGACACCGATGTGGCCATCGAGCGAGACACCGGTCGTACGATCGCCGACATCTTCAGCCGCGACGGCGAACCGGCTTTTCGGCAGATCGAGGAGCGGATAGTCGCCGGTGCTCTGGCCTCGCACGATGGAATCGTCTCCCTCGGTGGTGGTGCTGTGTTGTCGCCCGCGACCCGCGCCTTGCTGTCCGGGCACACCGTGGTGTACCTGGAAATCAGTGTGGCCGAAGGGCTTCGGCGTACCGGCGCCAATACGGTTCGGCCGCTGCTCGCCGGTCCCGACCCGCGTGCGAAGTACCAGGAACTGATGCGTCATCGGCGACCTCTCTATCGTTCGGTCGCCACGGTGCGAGTGCGCACCGACAGTCGCAGCCCCGCGCGGGTCGTAGGCCAGTTGGTGGCGAAGCTGACGGCGATCGCCCCTGTTCCCGGGCGCGATGCGAACGAGAAAAACCCCCAGTAGATGAAGGTGATTCGATGACAGAGCCAGTGCGCGTCCAGGTCGAGACTGCCAACCCGTATCCGGTGATCATCGGCCGAGGTCTGTTGACGGACCTCGTCGACGAGCTCGCCGGAACGGCCACCGTGGCGATCTTCCACCAGCCTCCGCTGGCAGAGACCGCGGATGCTGTCCGAGCTGCGTTGGCGGACAAGGGAATCGACGCTCACCGCATCGAGATCCCGGATGCCGAGGACGGCAAGGACCTTGCTGTGGCGGGGTTCTGCTGGGAAGTCCTCGGCCGAATCGGTCTCACTCGCAGCGACGCGATCGTCAGTCTGGGCGGCGGAGCGGCAACGGACCTGGCCGGATTCGTGGCAGCGACCTGGATGCGCGGCGTCCGTATCGTGCACGTCCCGACCACGCTGCTGGCCATGGTCGACGCGGCCGTGGGCGGCAAGACCGGCATCAACACCGATGCGGGCAAGAACCTCGTCGGCTCGTTCCACGAACCGGCCGCCGTGTTGATCGATCTGGCGACGCTCGAGACCGTGCCGAAGAACGAGATCGTCTCGGGCATGGCCGAGGTGATCAAGACCGGGTTCATCGCGGATCCGAAGATTCTCGACATCATCGAGGCCGATCCTGCTGCGGCGCTGGATCCGACCGGCGACGTTCTGCCGGAGTTGATCAGGCGCTCGGTCGAGGTCAAGGCGAAGGTGGTGGCGGCCGATCTGCGCGAGTCGAACCTGCGCGAGATCCTGAACTACGGGCACACGCTCGCGCACGCGATCGAGCGGCGGGAGCAGTACCGCTGGCGTCACGGTGCCGCGGTGTCGGTCGGTCTGGTGTTCGCCGCCGAGCTGGGCCGCCTGGCCGGCCGCCTGGACGACGCAACTGCCGACCGCCACCGTTCGATTCTCGAATCGGTCGGCTTGCCGGTCACCTACGACGAGCACGCGTTCTCGGATCTGCTCAAGGGCATGCAGACGGACAAGAAGAACCGTGCCGGGTTGCTGCGGTTCGTGGTTCTGGACGGTCTGGCCAAGCCAGGACGGCTCGAGGGTCCGGATCCGGCACTGCTCGTCGCCGCATTCTCGGCGGTCGGCCGCGAGGCCCCGGCCGCAGGTGGGTCGGCCATCCTGTTGTGACCCGTGAGAGGCGACTCGGGTTCGAACGAAGAACGGGCGGTGATCGACGCGCACAGCGTCGATCACCGCCCGTAGGCCGATGTGAGGGAGTCAGGAACCGTCGGCGCTGCCGTGACGACCGCGCTCGTCCAGCCGTGGCTTGCCGTCTGCGTCCACCGCCGAGAACACCTCGGTGTCGGCTTCGCCGTGCTCGGAGGCCCACTGAGTTTCTGATTGCGGAGTTTCCGACCGCGCAGTTTCGGCCTGACTCGACCGGTTCTCCTGGCCTGCGTTGACCAGCTGGCGGTCGTGCGCTCGTTCGGCGTCCGACGTGGCCAACTTCTTCTTGGCCTCGCGGTTGACGATCTGTCTTCCCACGAACACCGCGACGCTGGCGGCGATGAAGATGGTGAGAATGGTGAACGCGGCTCCGGACGTCAGCTCGAAGACCAGACCGTTCTGACCCAGGCTGAAGTCGACGAAGAAGTCGACGATCCAGCTCAGGAGACCTCCGAGGAGTCCACCGACCACAGCGGCTTTGAGCCAGACCATGGTCAGGTCCTCGCCGTCGTCGGGGTCAGGATGCTTGCGTCGGTCGCGGATTCCGTCGATGCCGGCCCACACGATGATGACGAGCAGCACGAGGGCGTATGCCACCCAGCGCAGTGCCGATCCGCTCAGCGGCCACATCGATACTGCTGCCCCCAGCAGCAGTCGAACGACGACATTGAACAACCCCATACATATGCCACGCACTGCCCACCCAGTCATGCGGCACAGCATATCCGCACGTCGAACTTCGTGTGTCGGGGCCCACAACTTCGGTGACCCGGTCGAGTGAAAAGGAGCCCATGGAACGACCGGTAATGTCGACGGCATGCCTGCCGATTTCGGTGCCCGTCGTGGTGCCCTACGAGAACTGTTGGCCGCCGACGCACTCGATTCGATGTTGATCACCGATCTTCTCAACGTCCGATATCTGACGGGCTTCACCGGGTCGAACGCCGCATTGCTGGTCTCGGCGACCGATTCGGCCGGTGACGAGGATCGGACGGTCATCTGCACCGACGGTCGGTACGTCACTCAGGTGGCCGAGCAGGTGCCGGATCTGCGGGCCGAGATCGACCGGGCCTCGGCGATCCACCTGCTTCGATCGGGTGTGTCGGGGCGTGGCGGCCGGGTCGGTTTCGAGAGCCACGTGGTGACCGTCGACGCTCATCGCGCGTGGTCCGAGCTCGACGGCGCTGTGGAGTTGGTGCGCGCACCGGGTGTCGTGGAATCGCTGCGCATGGTCAAGGACGAGTTCGAGGTGGGGTTGCTCAGGGACGCCTGCCGGGCCGCCGACGACGCCCTGGCTCGGTTGATCGGTGGGGGCGGCATCCGTGCCGGTCGGACCGAGCGTGAGGTCGCGCGCGAGCTGGAGTCGTCGATGCTCGATCACGGTGCCGATGCGATCTCGTTCGAGACCATCGTCGCTGCGGGGGCCAACTCCGCGGTCCCGCATCACCGGCCCACCGATGCGGTGCTGGCCGACGGCGACTTCGTCAAGCTCGACTTCGGTGCACTCGTCGGCGGTTACCACTCGGACATGACTCGGACCTTCGTGATCGGGACTCCCGCGCAGTGGCAGCGCGATCTGTACGAGCTGGTGCAGCGGTCCCAGACGGCAGGTCGAGAGGCTCTGGCACCGGGAGTGACCACCGCCTCGGTCGACGCCGCGTCGCGATCGGTGATCGAGGACGCAGGGTACGGGGAGTACTTCCTCCACGGGCTCGGCCACGGCGTCGGCCTGGAAATCCACGAAGCGCCGGGAATCGCGAAGACGAGCACCGGTACACTGCTGAGCGGTGCAGCGGTCACCGTCGAGCCGGGTGTCTACTTCTCCGGTCGCGGCGGCGTTCGGATCGAGGACACACTCGTCGTTCGCGACGGGGGTCCGGAACTGCTCACCCTGACAAGCAAGGAACTCACGTCCGTCTAGCGCGCGGGCGGGAGCGAATCCAAGCCCGTGACCGACGGCGCGTCACGCGCACAAACGATTGAGGAGACCCGAAGCAAGTGGCTTCCACCAGCGATTTCAAGAACGGACTGGTTCTCAACCTGGAGAACCAGCTGTGGTCGATCATCGAATTCCAGCACGTCAAGCCCGGCAAGGGACCCGCATTCGTGCGGACCAAGCTCAAGAACGTGCTCTCGGGCAAGGTCGTCGACAAGACGTTCAACGCCGGTGTGAAGGTCGAGACCGCAACGGTCGACCGTCGCGATATGACGTACCTCTACCACGACGGTAGCGATTACGTGTTCATGGACGCCGACACCTACGACCAGCTAGCGATCGGTGAAGCCACCGTCGGTGACGGCGCGCGCTTCCTGCTCGAGAACCTCCGGGTTCAGGTTGCCATGCACGAGGGCGTGCCGCTGTACGTAGAGCTTCCCGTCACGGTCGAGCTCGAGGTCAAGCACACCGATCCCGGTCTGCAGGGCGACCGCTCCACCGGCGGCACCAAGCCGGCGACCCTCGAGACCGGAGCCGAAATCTCGGTGCCGCTGTTCATCAACACCGGCGACAAGCTCAAGGTCGACTCGCGTGACGGAAACTACCTCGGGCGTGTGAACTCCTAACGTGTCATCGAACAAGTCGACATCCTCCGCCTCGCAGAACGGTGCCCCCGGTGCGAAGAAGCTCGGTGCGCGCCACAAGGCCCGCAAGCGTGCGGTGGACTTTCTGTTCGAGGCGGAGGCGCGCAACGTCGACCCGGTGAATCTGACCACCGAGCGCATCGAACTCGCAAGCGGCGACGACACGATCGCTCCCGTCAGTGACTACACCAAGACGTTGATCGAGGGTGTGGCCGAGAATCTCGATCGCCTCGACGGAGTGATCGCCGATCACCTCAAGGACTGGACGCTCACCCGTCTGCCTGCAGTCGACAGGGCCATCCTTCGCGTCGCAGTGTGGGAGCTGTTCCACGCCACCGACGTGCCACCCGTCGTCGCCGTCGACGAAGCCGTCGAGCTGGCCAAACAGCTGTCCACCGACGATTCGCCCGGCTTCGTCAACGGCGTGCTCGGTCAGATCGTCCTGGTCGCGCCGCAGGTACGCGCCGCGGCCGCCGCGGTCTCGAGCCGTACGCAGTCCGGCGAACCGTCGGTCGACGCCGAGCAGTGATCGGACCGTCGACGCTCGTGTGACCGAACGCTCTGCGAGCCTGCTGGTCGCGGTTCGCAGAGCGTTGCTAGGCTCTATGCAGCTGTTGTCAGACATCCTTTAACGATCCGTCCAGAGAGGCGGAGAAGGAGGTCGTAGTTTGCCTGCGCCCGAAAGCTCGTCCGCGAACCCCGCCGTTCGCGAGTTGCTGTCCTCGGCCGATGTGGGACGCACCATCTCCCGCATGGCCCATCAGATCATCGAGAAGACGGCCCTCGACGCCGCAGACTCGCCGCGCGTGGTGCTACTCGGCATTCCCACTCGCGGGACCACGTTGGCGGAACGACTCGTCGAACGTATCGAGGCCTTCTCGGGCGTGCGTCCTCCGCTCGGGTCCCTCGACATCACCCTCTACCGCGACGATCTGCGGAACAAGCCGCACCGTCCGCTCGAACGCACGTCGGTGCCGACGGGCGGTGTCGACGACGCACTCGTGGTACTGGTCGACGACGTGCTGTTCTCCGGGCGAACCGTGCGGTCCGCGCTCGACGCCCTGCGTGATCTCGGCCGCCCCCGAGCCGTACAACTCGCGGTCCTGATCGACCGCGGCCACCGCGAGCTTCCGCTTCGTGCGGACTACGTCGGCAAGAACGTCCCCACAGCGCGCACCGAGGACGTGTCGGTGCTGCTCTCCGAACACGACGGCCGCGACGGGGTCAGCCTGTCCGAGGGAGGATCCGCTCGATGAAGCACTTGCTCTCGGTCGCCGACCTGACGGCCGAATCGGCCACCGAGCTTCTCGACGAAGCCGAACGATTCGAGCAAGCGCTTCTCGGCCGCGAAGTCAAGAAACTCCCGACCCTGCGCGGACGCACCATCATGACGGTGTTCTTCGAGAACTCGACGCGCACCCGCGTCTCGTTCGAGGTGGCAGGAAAGTGGATGAGCGCCGACGTCATCAACGTCAGCGCCAGCAGCTCGTCTGTGTCGAAGGGAGAGTCGCTCCGCGACACCGCGATGACGCTGCGCGCCGCAGGTGCCGATGCGCTCATAGTCAGACACCCGGCGTCCGGTGCCGCACACCAGATCGCCCAGTGGACCGCCGATCAGGGCGCTGGCCTCGATGGTCATTCCGCAGACTCCACTCCTGGTGGCGGCCCCGCGGTGATCAATGCCGGCGACGGCACCCACGAACACCCCACCCAGGCGCTGCTCGACGCCCTGACGGTTCGCCAACGACTCGGCGACATCGCCGGCCGTCGGGTGGCGATCGTCGGCGACATCCTGCACAGCCGGGTGGCGCGCTCGAACGCGATCCTGCTGGCCAAGCTCGGTGCCGAGGTGGTGCTGATCGCACCACCGACCCTGCTGCCCGTCGGAGTGACCGGCTGGCCGGTGCGGGTCTCGCACGACATCGACGCCGAACTGCCCGGTCTGGATGCGGTGCTGATGCTCCGAGTGCAGGCCGAGCGAATGAACGGCGGGTTCTTCCCCTCCGCTCGCGAGTACTCGATCACGTACGGGCTCTCGCAGCGCAGGCTCGACCTGCTGCCCGAGCATGCCGTCGTACTGCACCCGGGTCCGATGCTGCGCGGAATGGAGATCGCATCCTCGGTGGCCGATTCTCCGAAAACTGCAGTTCTGCAACAGGTTACGAATGGAGTTCACGTGCGGATGGCGGTGCTGTTCCGATTGCTGGTCGGTTCGGACGGGGGTGCGTCGTGAACGCACCTGCGACCTCGGTCCTACTCCGCGGCGTGGTGCTGTACGGCGAGGGCCCCGAAACCGACGTCCTGATCACCGGTGAGGAGATCGCCGGAATCGGCTCGGACCTCGACGCCGACGGTGCCGAGGTCGTCGATGCCCACGGCCAAATTCTGCTGCCCGGATTCGTCGACATGCACACGCACCTGCGCGAGCCGGGCCGCGAGGACACCGAAACGATCGAATCCGGTTCGGCCGCAGCCGCTCTGGGCGGGTACACCGCAGTGTTCGCGATGGCGAACACCGATCCGGTCGCCGACTCGGTGGTGGTCACCGATCACGTGTGGCGTCGGGGACAGGAAGTCGGCCTCGTCGACGTCCACCCGGTCGGAGCGATCACCGTCGGATTGAAGGGCAAGCAGCTCGCCGAGATGGCCACGATGGCAGCGGGAATCGGCCGGGTGAAGATGTTCTCCGACGACGGCCACTGCGTCGACGATCCACTGATCATGCGTCGGGCACTGGAGTACTCGAGTTCGCTCGGTGTACTCATCGCTCAGCACGCCGAGGAGCCCAGGCTCACCGTCGGTTCCGTCGCACACGAGGGGCCCACTGCGGCGCGTCTCGGACTGGCCGGTTGGCCACGCGCGGCAGAGGAATCGATCGTGGCACGCGACGCCCTGCTCGCCCGTGACGCGGGTGCGCGGGTGCACATCTGCCATGCATCCACCGCGGGAACCGTCGAGTTGATGAAATGGGCACGCGGACAGGGCATTTCGATCACCGCCGAGGTCACCCCGCATCACCTGCTGCTCGACGATTCGCGGCTCGAGACGTACGACGCGATCAACAAGGTGAACCCGCCACTGCGCGAGAAGTCCGATGTCGACGCCCTGCGCAAGGGCTTGGCCGACGGTGTGATCGATTGTGTGGCAACCGATCACGCTCCGCATGCCGAGCAGGACAAGTGCTGTGAGTTCTCGATCGCCCGTCCCGGAATGCTCGGGCTCGAAACCGCACTGTCCATCGTCGTCGACACGATGGTGACCCCGGGACTGCTCGATTGGCGCGGCGTGGCGCGGGTGATGAGCGAGCGTCCCGCACAGATCGTCGGATTGGCCGATCAGGGACGGCCTGTCGAGGTCGGCGAGATCGCCAACCTCACGCTGGTGGACCCGAATGCGAGCTGGACGGTCTCGGGCAAGAAGCTGGCCAGCGTCGCACACAACACGCCGTTCGAGGACATGACCTTCTCCTCGAAGGTGACCACGACGGTGTTGCGCGGACGAATCACCGTCCGCGGCGGAGTCGTGGCGAACAGAGCGGGAGAGTAGAGCCGTGGACAGAGTTCTCATCGTCATCGGATTCATCCTGTTCTGGGCGCTGATGATCGCGCTGATCTTCTGGGGTTGGCGAGGACGGCAGAAGCGCCAGGAAGAGCGAATCGGTGACTTCCCCGGCGTGCCCGAGAACCTGGGTGCCACCCACATCGAGCCCAGCACCGGCCTGTACGTCGGCAGCACCATCGCGCCGAGCTGGCAGGACCGCATCGCCGTCGGAGACATCGGCCACCGCGCCACCGGTGAACTGTCGCGATACGAGAAGGGCATTCTGCTCGATCGAGACGGAGAATCTCCCATCTGGATTCCGACGGAATCGATCCGCGCGATCCGCACCGAACGCGGGTTGGCAGGCAAGGTCATGACCAAGGACGGGCTCCTGGTCATTCGCTGGGAGCTCCCGACGGGGACCGAGATAGACACCGGCTTCCGGGCCGACGACAAGCAGATCTACCCGGTGTGGACAGCGAGTTCCACCGGAGAAACCAAGGAGGAAACCGCGTGAGCAGCGCAGTTCTTGTTCTGGAGGACGGCCGGACATTCCGCGGCACCACATTCGGCGCACAGGGGCGCACCCTCGGGGAGGCCGTGTTCTGCACCGGAATGACCGGGTACCAGGAGACCCTCACCGACCCGAGCTATCACCGACAGATCGTCGTCGCGACCGCGCCCCAGATCGGTAACACCGGCTGGAACCAAGAGGACGGTGAAGCCGCCAGCGCCCAGGATCCCAACAAGATCTGGGTCGCCGGCTACGTCGTGCGAGATCCGGCGCGCCGCACCTCGAGTTGGCGCTCGACCGGAACTCTGCAGGATCAGCTCGAGGCCCAGAACGTCGTGGGCATCGCCGGAATCGACACGCGCGCCCTCGTACGGCACCTGCGCACCCGCGGCTCGATGCGAGCGGGAGTGTTCTCCGGCGACGCACTCGGCACCTCGGACGAGATGCTCGAGCAGGTGGTCGGTCAGCCGTCGATGCTCGGTGCGGACCTCGCCGGCGAGGTGACCACCGGAGCCGGCTACACCATCGAGCCGGCCGGCGATGCTCGATTCACCGTCGTCGCAGTCGATCTCGGTATCAAGACCAACACTCCGCGGATGTTCGCCGAGCGCGGCATCCGCGTGCACGTGGTGCCCTCGAACACCACCATCGAGCAGGTTCTGGAACTGAACCCGGACGGCGTCTTCCTGTCCAACGGACCAGGCGACCCGGCCACGGCCGACACCAGCGTCGCGTTGACCAGGCAGGTACTCGAACGTGAGCTTCCGCTGTTCGGTATCTGCTTCGGCAACCAGATCTTCGGACGCGCACTGGGCCGTGGCACCTACAAGATGAAGTTCGGCCACCGCGGCATGAACATCCCGGTCATCGAGCACACCACCGGCCGTATCGCGATCACCGCGCAGAACCACGGATTCGCACTCGAAGGCGAAGCGGGCGAGGAGTTCGACACCGACTTCGGCCGAGCCCGCATCAGCCATACCTGCGCCAACGACGGCACCGTCGAGGGCGTCGAGTTGATCGGCGGCAGCGCCTTCTCCGTGCAGTACCACCCCGAGGCCGCGGCCGGTCCACACGACGCCGCCTACCTCTTCGACCGTTTCACCAGCGTCCTTCAGGAGAAGAAGTAATGCCACGCCGCACAGACCTGAACCACGTCCTGGTCATCGGATCCGGCCCGATCGTCATCGGTCAGGCCTGTGAGTTCGACTACTCCGGCACCCAGGCCTGCCGAGTGCTGCGCGAGGAAGGACTGCGTGTCAGCCTCGTCAACTCCAACCCCGCGACGATCATGACCGACCCCGAGTTCGCCGACGCCACCTACGTCGAGCCGATCACGGCGGAATTCATCGAGAAGATCTTCGCCCGCGAAGCCGAGCAGGGTCATCCCATCCAGGCCGTGCTCGCCACCCTCGGTGGACAGACGGCGCTCAATGCCGCTGTCGCACTGCACGATCAGGGAATTCTCACCAAGTACGGCGTCGAGCTGATCGGTGCCGACTTCGACGCCATCCAGCGCGGCGAGGATCGGCAGAAGTTCAAGGACATCGTCGCCAAGGTCGGTGGCGAGTCCGCGAAGTCTGCCGTCTGCTACACGATGGACGAGGTCCGCGAGACCGTCGCCGAGCTCGGCTTCCCGGTCGTGGTCCGGCCGTCGTTCACCATGGGCGGTCTCGGTTCGGGACTGGCCTACAACGACGAGGACCTGACCCGGATCGCGGGCGGCGGGCTGGCGGCCTCGCCGACGGCGAACGTCCTCATCGAGGAGTCCATCCTCGGCTGGAAGGAATACGAGCTCGAGCTGATGCGCGACGGCCGCGACAACGTGGTCATCGTGTGTTCCATCGAGAACGTGGACCCCGTGGGCGTGCACACCGGCGACTCGGTGACCGTCGCCCCGGCCATGACGCTGACCGACCGCGAATACCAGAAGATGCGCGACCTCTCCATCGACATCCTGCGTGAGGTGGGCGTCGATACCGGCGGCTGCAACATCCAGTTCGCGATGGACCCGGCGGACGGGCGTCTCGTCGTCATCGAGATGAACCCGCGGGTGTCTCGCTCGTCGGCGCTGGCTTCGAAGGCGACCGGTTACCCGATCGCGAAGATGGCCGCCAAGCTGGCCATCGGTTACACCCTCGACGAGATCGTCAACGACATCACCCGCGAGACCCCGGCCTGCTTCGAGCCGACCCTGGACTACGTGGTCGTCAAGGCACCGCGGTTCGCGTTCGAGAAGTTCCCCGGTGCCGACGGCACGCTGACCACGACGATGAAGTCCGTCGGTGAGGCGATGTCGATCGGCCGCAACTTCACCGAGGCCTTCGGCAAGGTGATGCGTTCGCTCGAAACCAAGCGCGCGGGTTACTGGACCGGCCCCGAGGTCGAGGCCGAGAGCCTCGACGCGCTGTTGCAGGACCTATCCGTTCCTCAGGACGGTCGGATGTACGGAATCGAGAAGGCGTTCGCGATGGGCGCCACCCTCGAGCAGCTCTTCGAGGCGACCAAGATCGACCCGTGGTTCCTGGATCAGTTCCAGCAGATCCACGAACTCGGCGTTCAGGTTCGCGAGGCGGCCGAATTCGACGAGGCGCTGCTGCGGCAGGCGAAGTATCACGGTCTGTCCGACCGCCAGATCGCGGCTCTGCGTCCCGAACTCGACGGTGAGGACGGTGTGCGGGCGCTGCGTACCGAGCTCGGTGTGCATCCGGTCTACAAGACGGTCGACACCTGCGCTGCCGAGTTCGAGGCCAAGACCCCGTACCACTACGGCACCTACGAGCTCGACCCCGAGGCCGAATCGGAAGTGGCCCCGCAGCCGGACCGCCCCAAGGTGCTCATCCTCGGCTCGGGTCCCAACCGCATCGGTCAGGGCATCGAATTCGACTACAGCTGTGTGCACGCAGCGCAGACACTGTCCGAAGCCGGCTACGAGACGGTGATGGTCAACTGCAACCCCGAAACCGTCTCCACCGACTACGACACCGCAGACCGCCTGTACTTCGAGCCACTGACCTTCGAGGACGTCCTCGAGGTGTACCGGGCCGAGGCGGCGTCGGGCACGGTGCGGGGCGTCATCGTCCAGCTCGGCGGACAGACCCCGCTCGGACTCGCCAAGCGACTGAAGGCCGCAGGCGTCCCGATCGTCGGAACGTCGCCCGAGGCCATCGACCTCGCCGAGGACCGGGGCGAATTCGGCAAGGTGCTCGACGCAGCCGGACTGCCGGCAGCGAAGTACGGCACCGCGACGACGTTCGACGGAGCTCGTGAGATCGCCGCGGGAATCGGTTACCCGGTGCTGGTGCGTCCGTCCTACGTTCTCGGCGGACGCGGCATGGAGATCGTGTACGACGAGGCCTCGCTCGCGACGTACATCTCCAACGCGACGGAGATCTCGGACGACCGTCCGGTACTGGTAGACCGATTCCTCGAAGATGCAGTCGAGATCGACGTCGATGCACTGTGCGACGGTAGCGAGGTCTACATCGGCGGCATCATGGAACACATCGAGGAGGCCGGTATCCACTCCGGCGACTCGGCGTGCGCGTTGCCGCCGATCACGCTCGGCAAGACCGACATCGAGAACGTCCGCCGGTCCACCGAGGCTCTCGCGAAGGGCATCGGCGTGCGCGGCCTGCTCAACGTGCAGTACGCACTCAAGGACGACATCCTGTACGTCCTCGAGGCCAACCCGCGTGCGAGCCGGACTGTTCCGTTCGTCTCCAAGGCGACGGCCGTACAGCTCGCAAAGGCCTGCGCCCGAGTGATGCTGGGGGAGAGCATCGCCGAGCTGCGGACCGCAGGCATCCTGCCCGAGACCGGGGACGGTGGCACCGTTCCGGCCGGCGCCCCGATCGCGGTCAAGGAAGCGGTGTTGCCGTTCAACCGGTTCCGTCGCGCGGACGGAACCGGAGTGGACACTCTGCTCAGCCCGGAGATGAAGTCCACCGGCGAGGTGATGGGAATCGACTTCGATTTCGGCACCGCTTTCGCCAAGAGTCAGACCGCCGCGTACGGCTCGTTGCCCACGGGCGGCGCGGTGTTCGTGTCGGTGGCCAACAAGGACAAGCGATCACTGATCTTCCCGGTGAAGCGACTGGCGGATCTGGGCTTCACGATTCTGGCGACCGAGGGCACCGCAGATGTATTGCGACGCAACGGAATCACATGTGAGCAGGTGTACAAGCAGTCCGGCGAGGACGTGCCGGAGGGGGAGCGGACCATCGTCGACCGGATACTCGCCGGTGACATCGCCATGGTGATCAATACTCCGTACGGCAACTCCGGCCCCCGCGTCGACGGGTACGAGATCCGGAGCGCCGCGGTGGCGCAGAACATTCCGTGCATCACCACGGTGCAGGGCGCGTCGGCAGCGGTGCAGGGCATCGAAGCCGGTATCGCCGGCGGAATCGGTGTTCGCTCGCTGCAGGATCTGCATGCGGGTCTGAAGCAGGGACTGGGAGTGGAGCCTGCGGAACGACCCGAGGGGCTGGGAGTGGAGCCTGCGGAACGACCCGAGGGGCTGGGAGTGGAGCCTGCGGAACGACCCGAGGGGCTGGGAGTGGAGCCTGCGGAACGACCCGAGGGGCGGGGAGTGGAATGACGCACGATCGCAGTTGGTCGGGCAGGCTTCGGGCCGCGGTCGCGGCGCGCGGTCGACTGTGTGTCGGTATCGATCCGCATCCGGCTCTGCTCGAGGCGTGGGAGTTGCCACGCTCGGCGGACGGTCTCGAGGTGTTCGCCGAGCTGTGTGTCGAGGCGTTCGTCGGTGAGGTGGCGATCGTCAAGCCTCAGGTGGCGTTCTTCGAGGCGTACGGATCTGCCGGGTACGCGGTGCTCGAACGCACTGTCAGTGTGCTCAGGGACGCGGGCACCCTGGTGATCGCCGATGCGAAGCGCGGCGACATCGGCACCACGATGGATGCATACGCACAGGCTTGGCTGGACCCCGCGTCTCCGTTGTCCTCGGACGCCGTCACGGTGTCGCCGTACCTGGGCTTCGATTCGCTGGGGGAGACGGTCGACCGAGCGGTGCAACATCAGCGCGGTGTGTTCGTGCTGGCTCGAACCTCGAATGCGGAGGGCTCGGCCCTGCAGCAGGCGGCGACGTCGAACGGCGGGTCGGTGGGTCAGTCGATCGTCGACGCGGCGGCGGCGCGTAATCGCCTCGATGCCGACACCGTGGGGTTGGTCGTCGGTGCCACTCGTGATCATGGTCTCGATCTGTCGAACTACACCGGGCCCATCCTCGCCCCGGGTCTGGGTGCACAGGGAGCGACGGTTGCCGATCTAGCGGAGATCTTCCGCGAGTCGCGTGAGCTGTTGCTCCCCAACTCCTCTCGGGGTGTGCTGGCGGCAGGCCCGTCGGTGACGGCATTGCGTGACGCGGCGATGCGGTTGCGCGACGAGATCGAAGCCGGTCTTGCATAGTCGATGCTGCTGCGCTCCGGCACTCGGGGGCGAGTTAGCGGTGAACGCGAGTCGTCGGTACGGTCGCTAGCGCTGCCGACGAACAGCGCGGATCGCCAGTGCGGAGCGCCGATGACCGCGGCCGGTGGCAGTGGAACACCGATGATCGACGTGCCGACAGCGATCGTGTGCGTCGTATCGCCCAGAACGAGAAGACGGAGGAACCGACAGTGGCCCTTCCCCAGTTGACCCCCGAGCAGCGTGCCGCTGCCCTCGAGAAGGCAGCGATCGCCAGGAAAGCGCGCGCCGAGCTCAAGGAGCGTCTCAAGCGCGGCGGCACCGATCTCAAGCAAGTGCTCGAGGATGCCGAGACGGACGAGATTCTCGGAAAGATGAAGGTCTCCGCGTTGCTCGAGGCCCTGCCGAAGGTGGGCAAGGTCAAGGCCGCGGAGTTGATGACGGAATTGGAGATCGCGCCCACCCGTCGACTGCGAGGTCTCGGCGATCGGCAGCGCAAGGCGCTGTTGACGAAGTTCGATTTCGAGGCCTGACGACAGTGAATGACACTGCGGCGACATCGGTCGCGGAGAACGAGCGCGGCCGGTTGGTGGTGCTGTCCGGCCCCTCCGGCGTCGGCAAGTCCAGTGTCGTTCGGCTCGTGCGCGCGGCGCTTCCCGAGCTGGTCTTCAGCGTGTCGGTCACGACGCGATCGCCGCGGCCGGGCGAGGTGGACGGTCAGGATTACCACTTCGTGTCGGCCGGCGAGTTCGATCGGATGATCGCCGACGACGAGCTGCTCGAGTGGGCGAGTATCCATGGTGGTCTGCAGCGGTCGGGGACTCCGGCCGCACCCGTGGAGGCCGCGCTCGAGGCAGGCAGCCCGGTGCTGCTCGAGCTCGATCTGGCCGGTGCTCGTGCCGTGCGGGTGTCCAAGCCCGAGGCTCTGCTGGTGTTCATGGCACCACCGACGTGGGACGACCTGGTCTCTCGTCTGGTCGGTCGCGCGACCGAGGAGAGCGCGGCCACCGAGCGGAGGTTGGAGACCGCACGGGTGGAATTGGCCGCACAGGAGGAGTTCGACACGGTGGTTGTCAATACCGATGTCGACCATTCGTGCGAACAGTTGGTATCCTTGTTGGTCGGTAGGTCGTCGGTCGGCAACAGCTGACAAGTTTCACGGCGCACGAGGCCCCGACCAGCTAGTTCGTAGCACCAACGATGCAATTTCAGGAGATCATCAGTGAGCAGCATTTCAGCGGCCGTTTCCGACTTCGACGGACGCAGCGCTCTGCCGGCCTACGACACGCCGCTCGGCATCACCAATCCACCCATCGACGAGTTGCTCGCCCGCACCTCGTCCAAGTATGCCCTCGTGATCTACGCAGCCAAGCGTGCGCGTCAGATCAACGACTACTACAACCAGCTCGGTGACGGCATCCTCGAGTACGTGGGACCGCTGGTCGAGCCGGGTCTGCAGGAGAAGCCGCTGTCGATCGCTCTCCGCGAGATCCACGCGGACCTGCTCGAGCACACCGAAGGCGAATAAGAACCTCACAGAGGACATCTGACTTGCACGTTGTCGTAGGAGTCGGCGGAGGTATCGCCGCCTACAAGAGTTGTTCGCTCATCCGCAGTTTCACCGAGAGTGGGCATCAGGTACGGGTGATTCCTACCGCGTCCGCTCTGGAGTTCGTCGGGCGCGCGACGTTCGAGGCGCTGTCCGGTCAACCGGTGCACACCGGGGTCTTCGCAGATGTGCCGGAAGTCCCGCACGTGCGCCTGGGCCAAGAGGCGGACCTCGTCGTCGTCGCTCCGGCCACCGCGGACCTCATGGCCCGCATCGCCGGGGGACGGGCCGATGACCTTCTGACGGCCACCCTGCTCACCGCGCGGTGTCCGGTGGTCCTGGCTCCCGCGATGCACACCGAGATGTGGGAGCACCCCGCCACGGTCACCAACGTCGCGACCCTTCGCTCACGCGGTACGCACGTGATCGAACCGGCGTCGGGGCGTCTGACCGGTCGCGACACCGGGTCGGGTCGACTACCCGAGCCCGACGAGATCTTCGCGCTCTCGATGCTCGTGACCGAGCGAGCCGATGCGCTTCCTCGGGACCTCGAAGGACGCCACGTTCTGGTGTCTGCCGGCGGCACTCGTGAGCCTCTCGACCCGGTCCGTTTTCTGGGCAATCGAAGCTCCGGCAAGCAGGGATACGCGCTCGCACGTGTGGCTGCGCAACGCGGAGCCCAGGTGACGTTGGTCGCCGGATACACCAGCGACCTCGACGCTCCGGCCGCGGTCGACGTCGTGCACGTCAAGACGGCGTCGGACATGCAGGACGCCGTTCGCAAACGTGCCGTCGGTGTCGATGCAGTCGTGATGGCGGCCGCGGTCGCCGACTTCCGCCCGGAGTCCATCGCGGGCAGCAAGATCAAGAAGGGGTCGAACGAGCCGTCGTCTATCCCGCTGGTCCGCAACGACGACATCCTCGCTGGCCTCGTCTCGGCTCGCCGCGACGGTGAGCTCGAATCGTCGACGGTCATCGTCGGATTCGCCGCCGAGACCGGGGACGCGGACGGAGACGTGTTGACGTATGCGCGGGCCAAGCTCGAACGCAAGGGCTGCGACCTGCTCGTGGTCAACGCTGTCGGTGACGGCAAGGCCTTCGAGGTCGACCACAACGACGGATGGTTGCTCGGATCCGACGGTTCCGAGGCTGCGCTCGGTGAGGGTTCGAAAGCACTTCTCGCGAGCCGCGTCCTGGATTCGGTGGCGCAGATGCTCGACGCACGGAGTCCTCGACCGAAGTCCACTCCGTGATGGCGGCGAGGGTGCACGATCGATGTCGCACCGGTTACCGTGCTGAGCGCCACGTGTAGTGCCGTAGAGGTTTGCCTGGCTCCGGCAGGGGCGATAACACCGAGGGAACGTCAAATTTTCGTGGAGTGCCCGACCGGCGCGAGGCGTCGGGTCGGGCAGGAACATGCGTCGAGAGGAAGTCCGTGAGCAAGTCCGGTAGTCGGCTTTTCACCAGCGAGTCCGTCACAGAGGGTCATCCCGACAAGATCTGTGACGCCATCAGCGATTCGATTCTCGATGCTCTGTTGACGGAGGATCCGCGGGCTCGGGTGGCCGTGGAGACTCTGGTCACCACCGGCCAGGTGCATGTCGCGGGTGAGGTCAACACCACCGCGTATGCCGACATCCCCAAGATCGTGCGCGAGAAGGTGCTCGAGATCGGGTACGACTCGTCGGCCAAGGGGTTCGACGGAAATTCGTGCGGCGTGAACGTCGCGATCGGCGCGCAGTCTCCCGAGATTGCTCAGGGCGTCGATCATTCGCACGAGGCCCGAGTCGAAGGACTGTCCGACGACGAGATCGACCGTCAGGGTGCTGGCGATCAGGGGTTGATGTTCGGGTACGCCAACACCGACACTCCCGAGCTGATGCCGTTGCCGATCGCGTTGGCACACCGGCTTTCTCGGCGACTGACCGAGGTCCGCAAGAGTGGCGTGCTGCCGTACCTGCGTCCGGACGGCAAGACGCAGGTGACGATCGAATACGACGGTGACAACGCCGTTCGCCTCGACACCGTGGTGATCTCGACCCAGCATGCAGCCGACATCGATCTCGACAACCTGCTCACTCCCGATATCAGGGAGAAGGTGCTCGGGTCGGTTCTCGCCGAGTTGGACGTGCCGACGCTGGACACGTCCGATGTACGTCTGTTGGTCAATCCCACCGGAAAGTTCGTGCTCGGTGGACCGATGGGTGACGCCGGGTTGACCGGTCGCAAGATCATCGTCGACACCTACGGCGGCATGGCACGGCATGGCGGCGGTGCGTTCTCCGGCAAGGACCCGTCCAAGGTCGACCGCAGCGCCGCGTACGCGATGCGCTGGGTCGCGAAGAACGCTGTCGCGGCCGGGCTCGCCGATCGCATCGAGGTCCAGGTGGCGTACGCCATCGGCAAGGCCGCGCCGGTCGGGTTGTTCGTCGAGACGTTCGGCACCGAGAAGACCGATCCCGCGCGTATTCAGGCGGCGATCAGCGAGGTGTTCGACTTGCGTCCCGGTGCCATCATTCGTGATCTGGATCTGCTGCGACCGATCTACGCACCCACTGCGGCGTACGGTCACTTCGGCCGCACCGACATCGATCTTCCGTGGGAGTCCACCGATCGCGCAGGCAAGCTCCGCGAGGCTGCCGGACTCTGAGTTCGGCTTCGACCGTTCTGCACGTACCCTGCTCGCACCGGCTCGGTGCTCCGACATCGAGTGTGGGGTGAGAATCGAGGAGGAGGTGCGGTGGCGGGCGTAGCGCGGGTGGCGGCGTCGGATCTTCCGATCGCGCGCATTCTCCCGATGTTGCCGCTGCCGCATCTCGACCGAGAGTTCGACTACCTCGTTTCCGAGGAGATGAGCAGTGATGCTCAACCCGGGGTGCGAGTTCGGGTTCGGTTCGCAGGCCGACTGGTCGACGGTTTCGTGTTGGCCAGACTGGCCGAGACCGAGCATTCCGGCAAGCTCGGCTGGCTCGATCGGGTGGTGTCGGCGGAGCGAGTTCTGACCCCGGAGATCGCGGAACTGGCCGAGGCGGTGGCCGATCGGTACGCCGGGACCAGAGCGGACGTGCTGCGTCTGGCGATCCCGGCTCGCCACGCCCGAGTCGAGGCGGAACAGACGCCCGTCGTCGAGCCGCCGGTCGAGCCGGCCATCGACCGGGCAGCCTGGTCGGTATACACCCACGGCTCGAACTTCCTCGACGCGTTGGCATCGGGACGCATACCGCGGGCGGTATGGCAGGCGTTGCCCGGTGAGCGGTGGCCGGTGCGGCTGGCGGAGGCCGCTGCGGTGACCGTCGCCGGCGGTCGATCCGCGGTGGTGGTGGTACCCGATCAGCGAGACCTCGATCGGCTGGAGGCGGCCTGCACGGCTCTGCTCGGTGCCGACCGGGTGGTGGCGTTGTCGGCCGGATTGGGCCCGGCGAAGCGGTATCGGCAATGGTTGCGCGGTCTGCGATCGGGCCCGGTCGTCGTGGTGGGGACCCGCAGCGCAGTGTTCGCTCCGGTGTCCACTCTGGGCATGATTGCCGTCTGGGACGACGGTGACGACAGTTTCGCCGAGCCCCGCTCGCCGTATCCGCACGCCAGAGAAGTTGCGTTGCTCCGAGCGCACGTATCCGGGGCCGCGGTCGTCATCGGCGGACATTCGCGGACGGCGGAGGCGGAAGCTCTCGTCGATTCCGGTTGGGCACACGACCTGGTGGCTCCTCGTGAGCTGGTCCGTGAGCGTCAACCCCACGTGGTGGCCTTGTCGGACTCGGACCATGCGCTCGCGCGGGATCCTGCAGCCCGTGTCGCCCGGTTGCCCGCGATCGCGTTCGAGGCTGCGCGCGCTGCACTGAAGGCCGATTCGCCTGTGCTGGTGCAAGTTCCGCGCGGCGGGTACGTGCCGTCACTGGCATGCGCGAAGTGTCGGCATCCGGCTCGGTGTCGCCGGTGCAACGGGCCGTTGGCTCTGCCCTCCGCCCCTGGAAGCGACGGAGCCGGCAGTCCGACGTGCTCGTGGTGTGGAATCGCCGACACCGCGCATCGGTGCACGGTGTGCGGATCACGCAACCTGCGTGCAGTCGTGATCGGCGCGGGCCGCACCGCCGAGGAACTGGGACGGGCATTTCCCGGCGTACCCATACACAACTCGGGAGGCGCCGCCGTGCTCGACGCCGTCCAACCCGGTGCCGGTCTGGTCGTGTCGACCGTCGGCGCCGAGCCGACGGTCGACGGCGGGTACGGCGCGGCCCTCTTGCTGGACGGCTGGGCTCTCCTCGGCCGGGCGGACCTGCGCGCGGCAGAGGAGACACTGCGTCGGTGGATGACGGCCGCGGCCTTGGTCCGGCCGGGCACGGCTGGTGGCCGCGTGGTCGTCGTCGCCGAGTCCGAGATACCCACGGTGCAGGCGCTGGTTCGCTGGGATCCACTGTGGCACGCCCGAAGCCAGTTGGACGAAAGAGTCGAGGTACGGTTCCCGCCCGCCGTGCACGTCGCGGCGATCGACGGAACCACCGATGCGATCACGGCGTTGGTGGAGAGTGCAGATCTGCCCGAGGCAGTGGAAATACTCGGGCCGGTCGACCTGCCGGACGGCCAACGGGCACCCGCGGGCGGCGGTGAGGACGTACTTCCCGGTGATGTGCAGCGCCTGTTGATACGCGTACCGCGCAGCACCGGGGCGGCGTTGGCGCGTGCGCTGGCCACCGCTCAGGCGTCGCGCAGTGCCAAGAAACTCGGCGGTGGAGTGCGGGTTCAGATAGACCCGATTCGAATCGGTTGATACTGCCGTCCGTGCTCGACGTGGCCTAGGGTTGCCTCGGGGCGGCGCACGGGGCGCCGACGAGAGGTGGGTCGGGGATATGAAGAGAAGGCAGCTCTTTCGCCGTGCGACAACAGGTTTGGCAGTGGTGATCGGGGCCCGTCTGGTGGCACCCGCCACCGCCGACGCTCTGCCCGGTACCGGCTCGGCGCAGCCGCCGACACCGGCCGTTCCGTTGGACCGACTGCTCCGGATCGTGTCGCTGTCGCACATCAACGATCCGGCGCTCACCCCGATCTTTCCCGGCGATCCCGAATTCTCGCTCGAGACGGCGTTCACCGTCGCCGACGACGGCTTCTACCTCCAGTACGTCAAGGAGGGCGAGCACACCGGCACGCACTGGGGAGCGCCCGCACACTTCCAGGAAGGTGGGCTGACCGCCGACCAGCTCGATCCGGAGGATCTGTTTCTGCCTGCGGTGAAGATCGACATTCGTGATCGGGCGGCCGCCGACGCCGATTACGCCGTGACGGTGGCCGACCTGCAGAACTGGGAAGCAGTCAACGGAGCCATTCCGCGAGGGGCGGCTGTCATTCTGTGGACCGGATGGGCGTCACGCTGGGGGACCGATGCCTACGCCAACGCGGACGCGGACGGTGTGACGCACCAACCCGGGTTCTCCGCGGAGGCGGCGCAGTGGTTGATCGACACGGGCAGGCTCGCCGATAGAGGTGCCCTCGGTACCGACACCTTCGGACCCGATCTGGGGAACGACGACACCTATCCGGTGTCCGTCAAGCTCTACGACCGGCGTCGGATCAGCCTGGAGAACCTGACCAATCTGGAGTCGATTCCGGCCACGGGTGCCTACGTTCTGGTCGGTGGCCCGATCAACCGGTCCGGATCTGGTTCGCCTGCAACCATTTTCGGTCTGGTGCCCAGAATCGCCTGATCGGAACCGCTCGACACCGCGCGGAGTGTGCCCGCGGTGTCGTAGGCGTAGATGCCGGCCTTGCCCTCGTGTTTGGCCTTGTACATCGCGCGATCGGCGAGCCGCATCAGCTCGTCCTCGTCGACGCCGGAGGTGTGGGAGGTGTCGGAGTCGTGGACGTCGGAGTCGTCCTCGGGTGTGCGGTCGACCTGACCGATCTGCACGGCTCCCACGCACACGCCGATCGACACCGAATGGCCGTCGATCTCGTGTGCTGTCCGCATCGCCTCGGCGATGCGGACAGCCGTCGCGCAACCGGTATCGAGGTCGGCGTGAACCAGGGCGGTGAACTCATCGCCGCCGAAGCGCGCCACCACCCCGTCGACCACGCATCGGTCGAGGCGGCGTGCGAGTTCGACCAGGAGCCGATCGCCGCCGCCGTGGCCGAATCTGTCGTTGACGCTCTTGAAGTCGTCGAGGTCGATCAGCAGCAGGACGGCGCGGCCCCGGCCCGCTCGGGCGTCGTGCACCGCCGCTCGCAGGTGTTCGTCGAACGACGACCGGTTGAGCAGCCCGGTCAGCCCGTCATGGTGCGCGCGGTACGTAAGCTCGGCCTGTGCCCGAGACAGACTTCGGAGCAGATTGTCGTTCTGCACCAGGGTGATCACCTGGCGCACGAGCGAGAGCAGCACCACGGCCACCCCGAGCACGATGACGGTGGAGTCCAGCTCCCCGGTCTGCACCCGAAGTATCGCCAACACGATGCCGATGGCACCCATGAGTGCGTACGGCAACAGCAACTGTGTTCTTTCACCGGTGACGGTCTCGGCGTACGCCCGCTCAGAGGGGTCCGATCCGTGCAGCGACGAGGGATCGTCGTCGACGGTTGTCGGGGCGGCGGCCGCGAGAGCGATGAGCGCGGTGCCTGCGATGAATCCGCTGTCGGTGAGAACCGGCATGAAATCCGCACCGGTGGCCACGAGGTACGCGTAGATGCTGTCGGATATCGCCATCATCAGGATCCCGGCACCGAGCAGGGTGAGCTGCGTTCGGTACCGCGACGCGATCTTCGGGATCACGGCGAGCAGCACGATCATGGCCACGAGAACCAGGTCGGTGATGGGGTACATGATCGCCACGAGGAACTCGATGGACTCGGATTCCGACGAGTGCACGACCGCACCGAGCACGGTGGCCCAGGAGAGAACGAAGAGTGACCCGACGACGACGGCCCCGTCGAGCAACGACATCACCCAGACATGGCGTGCACCTGCCGCCGCCCGCCGGGGCGACAGGCCGACGAAGGCGAGCAATGCGGGCACGGCGAAGATCGGGAAGAGAAAGAACCCGACGTCGGCTACCGATGCGGTCGGCAGCGGCATGTCGAGAGCGGATCGATACAAGGCCCAGACCGCCATGCCTGCACTCCAGCACGCCATTCCTGCGGCCATCAGAACGCGCCACTGCCGTTCGGAGCCCGTCCTTCTCGACGCCGTCCGCCAGCAGACAACCGTCGCGGTGATACCACCTGCGAGCTGTGCGACGTCGTCGATCAGAACCGAAATTCGCTGGCCGAGAACGTTGGAGCCGGCGAGCAGGACGACGGCCAGGACGCAGCCGAGAACGACGGTCGCGCGTCGCCTCGTCGATCCGGCCACACGGCCTCCCTCGTTCGTGAGCGAGCGCTTTCGAGCCGGCCGCTGTATTCGGCGCGTCCACGAGAGCTCGTGCCGACCGCGTCATTCTAACGAGCAGGAGCGATCGACGACGCGTTCCTCGGATGCAGAAACGTGGAGGTTGCCTCGGGACCTTGCCAAAGATCTATTGTCGATATATCGTCGATGTGTCAATCGATATGAAGGAGAACGACATGAACCACCCATTCGAAGCATTCGCGAACGAATTCGGACGCCGCGCAGTCGCAGGTCGACAGATGCGAGGCGCGCCATTTCAGATGTGGGTCGCGCAGAGCGACGATCACGGCCCGACGGACGACCACGGTCCGCGAGAGCGAGGTCGTGGAAGGAGAGGCCACGGCGAACGGAGTAGGCACGGCTTCGGCCCCGGCGGTTTCGGGCCGAATGCAGATTTCGGTCGAGGCCGGGGTCGGGGAGGACGAGGGCGACGCGGGGACGTGCGCGCTGCAATCCTGCTACTGCTCGAGGAACGTCCGATGCACGGATACGAACTGATCCAGCAGATCGCCGAGAAGAGCAACGGCACCTGGAAGCCGAGTCCGGGCTCCATCTACCCGGCCCTGTCGCAACTCGAAGACGAGGGCCTGGTCCTGATCGACAAGGTTGCCGGCCGCAAGACGGCTGCGCTGACCGACGAGGGGCGAACACACGTCGAGGCTCATCGCGCCGACCTGGGGAGCCCTTGGGACGACGTGGCAGGGTCCGTCGGTGTCGACGCCCGGGATCTTCGGGCGCTCATCGGCCAGTTGATGGGCGCAGCCGGTCAGGTCGCCGGAGTCGGCACACCGAAACAGGTGGAGCAGGCCGCCGACATCCTCACCGAAGCACGCAGGTCGCTGTACCGGATCCTTGCCGACGACGCGCCGACCGATCGAGATCCCGACGACACGGTCGACGCCCCCGACGCGACGTGATCGGCTGGTGCGGAATCGTCCGCAGCGCTCGCGACTCCCTAGACATCCCAGGTCCGTAACTTGTCAAGCTGCGGCTGGTTGTTGCCCGGTGCGGTGTGCCCAAGCGGTGTGTTCGTCGTATTCGGTGTGGTGACGTAGGCACCCGTGCAGGAGCCCGACAAGTCTGTTGCCGAGTGCGCGGAGCGCTTGGTGGTGGAGGTCTCCGGCAGCGCGGTGGTGGTCGTAGAACGCGCGTGCGCCCGGACTCTGGTTGAGGGCGCAGAACGCCCACTGGTCGATGGCATCGTAGAGCCGCCGGTTGCGGATATGACGAGCCAGTACGGCCCGCTTCTTGCCCGACGCAACTGTCAGGGGTGACGTACCGGCGTAATTCTTGCGAGACTTGGCGTTGGTGTAGCGGGCGACGTCGTCGCCGAATTCACCGAGCACCCGGGCGCCGAGGATGACACCGATTCCTGGCAGGGAGAGGTAGATAGCGGCGTCCGGGTGTGTTTCAAAATGGCGGGTCAGTTGGGCTTCGAGGTCGACGATCTGACGGTTCAACTCCGCGATCAGCGCCACCGCCGAGCGGGTGGTGGCGGCGAACGCAGCGGCAACAGGAGGTGGTGCCGTGAGATGGTCGGTACGCAATGCAACGCGAATTTCTTCAGCGCGTGATTCGATATTGCGTTGTCTCCCAGCTTTTTTCAGGATCGATCGGATCGTCGCTGCGCTCAGGTGAGATGCTTCGGCGGGCGAGGCGGCACGCGAGAGCACCGCGACGGCGTCGCCGTGATGAAGACTGTCGAAGGCCTCGAGTGCGGCGGGGTAGTACTCGCGCAAGGACGAGCGCAACGCGTTGGTCTGCCGGTTACGGGACCAGATCAGATTCTGATGTCCGCGGGCCAATACTTTGATCGCCTCGGCCGAGGTCGAGTCGCCGGCGATGGTGCGGTGGTTGTGCCTGTCGGTGCGCACGAGGTCGGCCAAGAGTTTGGCGTCGCCGGCGTCGGATTTTGCACCCGAGACATGGTGGCGGTCTCGGTAGCGCGCAGCAGCGAGCGGATTGACCGCGTACACGGTGTATCCGGCCGCGGCCAGAGCAGACACCCACAAGCCGCGATCGGTCTCGATGCCGACGACGACCTCGGCGGGCGCCTGGGCGTACGAGGCAATCACATCGTGAAACCCACTGATACCCGCCAGTCCTTCGGGTAATCGGCGTGAGGTCAACCGTTTCCCGTCGGCGTCCATCACGTGGATGTCGTGGTGATCCTCCGCCCAGTCGTCTCCAACAAAAATCATTCGGTTCTCCTGTTCGCGCTCGATCGGACACTGTCGGCGAGCCTCGAGGGATCCGGACGGCGACCTAATGGATCAGTGCTCTGGTGGCACGACACCCCATCAGCATTCTGGGAACCCTCGCCGACCGGTGGGGACACGATCTAGGGTTAGGAGTCGATCCACACTCCAGGTTGAAATAGTGCTCACCCACCAGCGGCTCGGTGACCAGCGTTGTCCGGTTGCTCCAGTTCCAGCCGGAGACTCGCCGATCAAGTCCCATTAGGATGAACACCCGAGATCCTTTCGTCCATCCCAGGGAGTTGCTCGAGTGCGCGTCGTCTTTGCCGGTACACCGGAGCCCGCGGTCCCGTCGCTGCAGCGACTGCTGGAGTCCGAACGCCACGAGGTGATCGCGGTGGTGACCCGCCCCGACGCCGCAGCCGGTAGGGGTCGCAAGACGATGCGGTCGCCGGTCGGGCAGCTGGCCGACGAGCACGGAATACCTGTGTTCACACCCGCGAAGCCCTCGGATCCGGATTTCGTCTCACAGCTGACCGAACTCGCGCCCGACGTGTGTCCGGTCGTTGCATACGGGGCACTGCTGCCGCAGCCGGTGCTCGACATCCCTCGCTTCGGCTGGATCAATCTGCACTTCTCGCTGCTGCCCGCGTGGCGAGGCGCCGCGCCGGTACAGGCCGCCATCGCCGCAGGCGAGGAGATCACCGGTGCCTCCACCTTCCTGCTCGACGCGGGAATGGACACCGGACCGGTCCTCGGCGTCGTCACCGAGCGGGTGCGGGCAACCGATACGACGGGGGACCTGCTCACCCGTCTGGCGTCGAGCGGAGCGGACCTACTGGCCGCCACCCTCGACGCGATCGAGGACGGGACGGCATCCGCGCATCCGCAGCCCGAGGACGGGATCTCCTACGCGAGCAAGGTGAGCGTCGACGCCGCGCGCATCGACTGGACTCGATCGGCAGCATTCGTCGACCGGCACATCAGATCGGTCACCCCCGCACCGGGCGCATGGACGACGATCGGTGAACTCCGCGTCAAGATCGCCCCGGTTCGGATCTCGGAGGAGACGCTCGCTCCGGGCCGGATCGAGGTTCGCAAGTCCGGCGTGCACGTCGGAACAGGCACGACCGCAGTGGTTCTCGGCGATGTTCAACCGCAGGGCAAGAAGCTCATGAAGGCACTCGACTGGGCGCGCGGCGCTCGGCTGGACGATACGGCGGTAGCGCGATGACAGAACCCGACAGGCCTCGTAAGCGCGAGTCGAGCCCACCGCGCAAGCACGTCAAGAAGTCGCCGGGAGCTCGCGGCCCGAAGGGAAACCGGCCCCCACAGGGAGCAGGACCCCGCGGCGTCGACGCGATCGACCCGGCCCGCCGTGCCGCCCGGGACGTCCTGAAGGCGGTGCGTGAACGGGATGCCTACGCCAATCTGGTGCTCCCCGGCCTGCTGCGAGAGCGCAAACTGGACTCGCGCGACGCGGCACTGGCCACCGAACTCGCCTACGGTGCGTCCCGGGCGCGTGGTGTGCTCGACGCGGTGATCGCCCATGCTGCCGGTCGGCCTGCCGCCGAGATCGACGGGCCGCTGCTCGACATTCTGCGGCTCGGCTCCTACCAACTGCTCCGCACCCGAGTGGCACCGCACGCGGCCGTCGCCACGTCGGTGGATCTGGCGCGATCCGAATTCGGTACGGGCAAGGCAGGTTTCGTCAATGCGGTGCTACGGCGCGTGTCCGAGCGTACGGCGGCGCAGTGGGTGGACGAGCTCGCGCCCGAGACGGCGGTCGATCCTGTCGGCCATCTCGCTTTCGAGTACGCCCACCCCAAGTGGATCGCGCAGGCCTTCGCCGATGCGCTCGGTGCCGATGCCGGTGAACTCGCTGCGGTGCTCGAGGCCGACGACGCGCGTCCCTCGGTACACCTGGTGGCCCGACCCGGCGAGATCTCCGCGGAAGAGCTGGCGCTGATCACCGGGGGAGAAGAGGGACCCTATTCGCCCTACGCAGTGCTCCTCGACGGCGGAGATCCCGGCAAGATCGACGCCGTCCGGGACGGACTGGCCGGGGTGCAGGACGAAGGCAGTCAACTCGTCGGCCGGGCGCTCACCCTCGCGCCGCTCGTCGGCGAGGACGGTGGCCGGTGGCTGGACCTGTGCGCCGGACCGGGCGGTAAAGCTGCCCTGATCGGTGCCATCGCCGAAATCGACGGTGCCACGGTCGACGCCGTCGAACCGACTCCGCACCGAGCCGACCTGGTGTCCAAGACGACGAAGGATCTCCCGGTGACGGTGTACACCGTCGACGGTCGAGCGTCCGGACTCGACGGCGGCTACGACCGCGTGCTCGTCGACGCGCCGTGCACCGGGCTCGGTGCCCTGCGCCGCAGGCCGGAGGCCCGGTGGCGTCGTCAACCCTCCGATGTGGCGGCACTGGTGACCTTGCAGAAGGAACTTCTGGCCGCGGCGATCGAGCTGGTACGCCCGGGCGGAGTGGTGCTGTATTCGACCTGCTCGCCGCACCTGTCCGAAACCACCGCCGTCGTCGCCGACGCGGTCCGTCGCTACGGCGTCGAACAGCTCGATACCCGCGAGCTGGTTCCCGGAGTGCCGCAACTCGGCGACGGTACGTCGGTGCAACTGTGGCCGCATCGACACGGCACGGATGCAATGTTCATGGCGGCGCTGCGTAAACCGATGTGACCGGGAAGGCGGCAGAATCAGTCGCCGGCCAGGAATGCCTCGGCCACGTCTCTCGGGGCGTAGACCAGCCAACCGTCGATGATCAGTTCTCGCAGTTCGTCGTCCTCGGTGTTGTCGATGTCGACCAGAACGGCAGCGAACCCGTCGAAATGCGAGATGGTGAAGCACGCCCGCGGGTGGGCGGCGAGGATGGCTTCCTTCTCGTTGAGGTCAGCGGTGCGGACGGCGAGGATCGGCCCGCTGGGCGGGATCTCGTCGCCGAACCGCTTCAGATCGGCCTTGCTGAACGGACGAATCCACGCGAACACGTTCTTGCCCACCGACCACGCCGGATGGCCGTACCGAACACTCTCGGTGACCTCGGGCAACTCGGCGATCACCGCCGTCACGGAATCCATGGTGGTCATGGGCGAACGATACCGCTGGGCTAGGCTCGTCAATCGTGGTTTCCCCGATGATTGCCCCCTCGATCCTGTCCGCAGATTTCGCGCGTCTGGCTGCCGAAGCCGATGCCGTGTCCGGAGCCGACTGGCTGCACGTCGACGTCATGGACGCGCACTTCGTACCCAACCTCACCCTGGGGCTGCCGGTCGTGGAGAGCTTGCTGAAGGCGACGAACATTCCGATCGACTGCCACCTGATGATCGAGGACCCGGCCCGCTGGGCGCCGCCGTACGCCGAGGCGGGTGCGTACAACGTCACCTTCCACGCCGAGGCAACCGACGACCCGTCCGCCGTCGCACGAGACATCCGGGCCGCGGGAGCCAAAGCCGGACTGTCCGTCAAGCCGGGAACACCCATCGAGCCGTACCTCGAGATCCTGCGCGACTTCGACACGTTGCTGGTGATGAGTGTGGAGCCGGGATTCGGCGGACAGTCGTTCATGCCGGAGGTACTCGCGAAAGCGAAAGCCGTTCGAGCACTTATCGATTCCGGTGATCTGCGACTGATCGTGGAAATCGACGGTGGCATCAACTCCGACACGATCGAGCAGGCCGCAGAGGCGGGAATCGACTGCTTCGTCGCCGGCTCGGCCGTCTACAACACCGCCGATCCCGCAGCTGCTGTGCGCGACCTACGCGACCGAGCCGCCCGCGCATCACACCACCTGTCGTAATGAACGGCCAGGGCGCAGCACTGTCCATCGCGGACGCCATGGCCCTCGCCGTCGAGGCATCCGAGTCCGCGCGGGGCATCAGCAGTCCCAATCCTGCTGTCGGCGCTGTCGTTCTCGATGCCAGTGGCGTCGTCGTCGGTATCGGCTCGACGCGTCCGCCCGGCGGTCCACACGCCGAGATCGTCGCGCTGGCCGAGGCCGGTGACCGCGCGCGCGGCGGCACCGCGGTGGTGACCCTCGAACCCTGCAACCACACCGGCCGCACAGGACCGTGCTCACAGGCCCTGATCGACGCGGGCATCGCCGCGGTCGTGCATGCCGTCGCCGATCCGAATCCGCTCGCATCGGGCGGCGGGGCCGCCCTGCGTGCGGCGGGCATTCGCGTCGAACAGGGGATCGGCGAGACCGCGGTGCGGCAGGGGCCACTGCGCGCCTGGTTGCACAAGCAACGCACCGGTCGGCCGCACGTGACGTGGAAATATGCCGCCACCCTCGACGGACGCAGCGCTGCGGCGGACGGCACGAGTCAGTGGATCACCGGACCGCAGGCCCGGGCGCACGTCCACGCCGAGCGAGCCAAGCTCGACGCCATCGTCGTCGGAACCGGCACCGTGCTGGCCGACGACCCGCGACTGACCGCGCGACGTCCCGACGGAACCCTTGCGCCTCACCAACCCGTGCGCGTCGTCGTCGGATCGCGGCAGATTGCGGCCACTGCGGCAATACGTGGGTCCGACGCACCCACGGTGTTCCTCGACACACACGACCCCGCGGCCGTGCTCGACGCCCTGAACGAGCACACCGACATCCAGATCGAGGGCGGTCCGACGTTGGCCGGCGCATTCCTCGCTGCGGGATTGGTGGACCGCGTCGTGGCGTACGTCGCACCGGCGGTGTTGGGCAGCGGCCCCGCAGCGGTGGAGAATGCGGGCATCGGAACAATTGCCGACGCAATTCGGTTCCGCACGGAGACAGTCACCATGATCGGCAACGACATTCTGATCGGCGTCGTGCCCGAAGGAGCGAAGTAGATGTTCACCGGAATTGTCGAAGAGCTCGGCGAGATCGTCGCCAAGGACGAACTGCCCGACGCCGCGCGGTTCACCGTTCGGGGCCCCGTGGTGACCTCCGATGCAGGCCACGGCGACTCCATCGCGGTGAACGGCGTCTGCTTGACCGTCGTCGAGGTGCTGCCCGACGGCGGATTCACCGCCGACGTCATGCAGGAAACGCTGAACCGTTCCAGCCTCGGTGCCCTCGACGTGGGCAGCCGCGTCAACCTCGAGCGGGCCGCCGCGCTCGGCAGCCGCCTCGGCGGGCACCTCGTGCAGGGGCACGTGGACGGCACCGGAACGATCATCGGCAGATCCCCGTCCGAGAACTGGACCGTCGTGCGCATCGCACTGCCCACCTCGGTCGCGCGCTACGTCGTGGAGAAGGGCTCGATCACCGTCGACGGAGTCTCGCTCACCGTCTCCGGACTCGGCGTCGCCGACGGAGCGCACTGGTTCGAGATCTCCCTGATCCCCACCACCCTCGACCTGACCACTCTCGGCACGGCCGAGGTCGGATCGACGGTCAACCTCGAAGTCGACGTCATCGCCAAGTACGTGGAGCGGCTGCAGACGATCGACGCACAGTAAGTACTGTTGACGTGCACGCAATCGATGGTGCATCGGAGAATTTCCAGGGCGCTGAGCCAGGCCCGAGACGTATGGAGCACACCGTGGTGACCAGGTTCGACAGTATCGAGCGCGCAGTTGCGGACATCGCTGCGGGTAAAGCAGTGGTGGTCGTCGACGACGAGGACCGCGAGAACGAAGGCGACCTCATCTTCGCCGCCGAGAAGGCCACCCCGGAACTGGTCGCCTTCATGGTCCGCTACACCTCCGGCTATCTCTGCGTTCCACTCTCCGGTGAGGACTGCGACCGGCTCGGCCTGCCGCCGATGTTCGCCACCAATCAGGACAAGCACGGAACCGCGTACACCGTCACCGTCGACGCCCGCGAAGGCATCGGCACCGGAATCTCGGCCTCCGACCGGGCGGCCACGATGCGACTGCTCGCCGACCCCGACACCGGAGCCAACGACTTCACCCGTCCGGGCCACGTCGTACCGCTGCGCGCCAAGGACGGCGGAGTGCTGCGTCGCCCCGGCCACACCGAAGCCGCCGTCGACCTCGCCCGTATGGCAGACCTGCGGCCCGCAGGCGTCATCTGCGAAATCGTCAGCCAGAAAGACGAAGGCGCGATGGCCCAGACCGACGAACTGCGCGTCTTCGCCGACGAACACGACCTCGCCCTCATCTCCATCGCCGACCTCATCGCCTGGCGTCGCAAGCACGAGAAGCACGTCGTTCGCGTCGCCGACGCCCGAATCCCCACCGGCCACGGCACCTTCCGCGCCGTCGGCTACCAGAGCATCTACGACGAGGTCGAACACGTCGCGCTCGTCCGCGGCGACATCGCGGGCCCCGACGGAGACGGCAACGACGTGCTCGTTCGAGTGCACTCCGAATGCCTCACCGGCGACGTGTTCGGATCACTGCGCTGCGACTGTGGACCTCAGCTGGACGCGGCCCTGGAAATGGTCGCCGCCGAGGAACGCGGCATCGTGCTGTACATGCGCGGACACGAAGGGCGCGGCATCGGTCTGCTGCACAAGCTCCAGGCCTACCAACTCCAGGACGCAGGCTCCGACACCGTCGACGCCAACCTGCAGCTCGGCCTCCCCGCCGACTCCCGCGACTACGGAATCGGCGCACAGATCCTCGTCGACCTCGGCGTCTCCTCGATGCGGCTGCTGACCAACAACCCTGCCAAGCGAGTGGGACTCGACGGCTACGGCCTGCACGTCACCGAACGAGTACCGATGCCGTTGCGCGCCAACGCCGAAAACCTCACCTACCTGCGCACCAAACGCGACCGCATGGGCCACGACCTGACCGGGTTGGATGACTTCGAAAACGGGGCCACCTCATGAGCGGCGAAGGCGAACCCACCCTGCAGCTCGCGGGCGCGAGTGATCTCAAGCTGGCGATCGTCGCGGGTCAGTGGCACGAGAAGATCTCCCAGGCGCTCCTCGACGGTGCACTCCGCAAAGCCGAGTCGGCGGGGATTCAGGACGTCACGGTCATCCGGGTGGCCGGAGCCATCGAACTGCCGGTCGTCGCGCAGGCGCTGGCCCGCAACCACGATGCCGTCGTCGCTCTCGGCGTCGTCATCCGCGGGGGCACACCGCACTTCGAGTACGTGTGCGACGCCGTGACGGCAGGACTGACGCGAGTCTCGCTCGACGAGGGCACTCCGGTCACCAACGGCGTGCTCACCACCAACGACGAGCAGCAGGCGCTCGATCGCGCCGGACTTCCCGGTTCGTTCGAGGACAAGGGTGCGCAGGCCACCGCGGCCGCGATCGACACGGCGCTGACTCTCAAACATTTGCGCCAACCCTGGACGAATCAGGAGTTCACGTGACCGCCACCGCACCGTCCGCCGAGTGGGACATGGTGGTGAAGTCGCGCAAGTCGGCTCGCTATGCCATCGCGACGGCGGTACTGCTCGTGGTGGCGCACTCCACCGTCGCCGTCCTGCTGCGAGTGTCGCCGACCGGGGTGTACTTCAGAACCGCCGACCAACTTGCGATGGCGGGCATCGGACTTCTGCTCGGAGGCCTCGCGCTCGTGCTGACCCGGCCGCGCATTCGCGTCGGGCCGGCCGGTGTCGCGGTACGGAACCTGTTGTCGGAGCGTCTGATCGAGTGGGATCTGGTGCATGGGCTGTCTTTCCCGGACGGAGCGATGTGGGCCAGGGTCGACATCCCCGACGACGAGTTCATCAACGTGATGGCCATCCAGTCCAACGATCGTGACCATGCGGTCGCGGCGGTACGACGGTTCCGCACCCTCGAACGCAAATACGCACCCGCCGCCTCCGTTCCGGACGTCGCGGTCGATCAGGACTGACGTCGTACCTCCGCACCGCAGCTGAGCTGCGGATGCGGAGAACGTCGGACCCGACGGCTAACGTGGATGTCGTGTCCGACCCCGCTACCTACCGCCCGGCCACCGGAACCATCCCGGTGGAGCCGGGGGTGTACAAATTTCGCGATCCGCACGGTCGCGTCGTCTACGTAGGAAAGGCCAAAAGCCTCCGCAGTCGGCTCAATTCCTACTTCGCCGACGTCGCCTCGCTGCATCCACGTACTCGCCAGATGGTCACCACCGCAGCGTCGGTGGAGTGGACCGTGGTGACCACCGAAGTCGAGGCCCTGCAGCTCGAGTACAACTGGATCAAGGAATTCGATCCACGGTTCAACGTCCGCTACCGCGACGACAAGAGCTATCCGATGCTGGCGGTGACGATGAACGAGGAATACCCGCGGTTGTTCGTCTACCGCGGACCCAGGCGCAAGGGCGTGCGCTACTTCGGCCCGTACGCGCACGCGTGGGCCATTCGCGAGACGCTGGACCTACTGCTGCGAGTGTTTCCCGCGCGCACGTGCTCGACCGGAGTGCTCAAGCGCCACAATCAGATCGGCAGGCCCTGCCTGCTGGGCTACATCGACAAGTGCTCGGCACCGTGCGTCGGCCGGGTCAGCGCCGACGAGCATCGCGCCACCGTCGAGGATTTCTGTGACTTCTTGGCCGGAAAGACGGACAAGCTCGTTCGTCAGCTCGAGAAGAAGATGCAGGCTGCATCCGAGGACCTGGATTTCGAGACCGCCGCACGTCTTCGAGACGACGTCGGTGCGCTGCGTCGGGCATTGGAGAAGCAGGCGGTGGTGCTCGGCGACGGCACCGACGCCGATCTCGTCGCCTTCGCCACCGATGCCCTCGAAGCTGCCGTCCAGGTCTTCCACGTCCGAGGCGGCCGCGTGCGCGGGCAACGCGGCTGGGTGGTGGAAAAGGCGGGAGAGGTGATCGAACGTCAGGACGAGGCCGATCTGCCCGCCCTGGTGGAGCAGTTTCTGACGCAGTTCTACGGCGAGCAGGCTGCCCTGTCCGCCCAGGCACCGGGCGGCGACGACGGTGGTTCCAATGCCGTTCCGAGGGAAGTGCTGGTTCCGGTCCTGCCGGACAACGCCGACGAGGTACAGGTCTGGCTCAGTGAACTCCGGGGCTCGAACGTGACCCTGCGGGTTCCCCAGCGCGGCGACAAGAAGGCATTGGCCGAGACCGTCGAACGCAACGCCAAGGAGGCCCTGCAGCAGCACAAGCTCAAGCGCGCGGGCGACTTCACATCGAGATCGGCTGCGCTGCAGGGCATTCAGGAGGCACTCGATCTGGATTCCGCACCACTGCGCATCGAGTGCATCGACATCTCCCACGTGCAGGGAACCGATGTGGTGGCCTCGCTCGTCGTCTTCGAGGACGGATTGCCCCGCAAGAGCGACTACCGCCACTACGCGATCAAGGAAGCGGCAGGCGACGGACACTCGGACGACGTGGCGAGCATCGCCGAGGTGACCCGTCGCCGATTCCTACGACACTCCGCGGACGGTTCGGCCGAGGGGACCGGGGGCGATCTGGCCCCGGAAGCCGCGTTGGATCCGCAGACCGGCAGACCGCGCAGATTCGCGTATCCACCCAACCTGTTCGTCGTCGACGGCGGTGCCCCTCAGGTGGCCGCTGCCGCGGCGGTACTGGACGAACTCGGCGTGACCGACGTTGCCGTGGTCGGTCTGGCCAAGCGGCTCGAGGAGGTATGGGTACCGGGGGAGGAGGATCCGGTCATCCTGCCGCGTACGAGCGAGTCGCTCTACCTGCTGCAACGGGTCCGCGACGAAGCACACCGGTTCGCGATCACGTTCCATCGCAGCAAGCGGTCGCGGCGGATGACGGCGTCTGCTCTCGATTCGGTTCGCGGACTCGGCGAGTCGCGTCGAACGGCGCTGGTGGCACACTTCGGTTCGGTCGCCAACCTCAAGCGTGCGACGGTCGCGGAGATCGTCGAAGTTCCCGGGATCGGAGAGACCACGGCCAAGTCGGTGCTGGCCGCGCTGGGTTCCGACACGGACGACGCCGATCTAGGCGATGATGGCACCGCAACTGCAACGACATCGGGCGAGAACACGGCGGAACATGCGATCGCACCGCGTGTGGAATCGGCGGGACAGGCTTCGTAGTGAGCGAACACCAGACACAGAGACATCCACCGTCCGAAGAGCACCTCGAACAGCCCTCCGCGGGGGAGTCGCGGCACGACGAGATCGAAGTGGCGTTGGTCACCGGCGTTTCCGGTGCAGGACTGCGCACTGCGGCCAAGATTCTCGAGGACCTCGGCTGGTACGTCGCCGACAACCTACCGCCGGAGCTCATCTCCAAGATGGTCGATCTCGGACTCGAGTCCAATCCCAGAATCGAGCGACTGGCACTGGTCATGGACGTTCGAAGCCGCCTGTTCACCGGCGATCTGGGCTGGGTCGTGAAAGAACTCGACTCCAAGGGCGTGCGCAACAGAGTGCTCTTCCTCGACGCGTCCGACGCCGTGCTGATCCGTCGATTCGAGTCCAACCGGCGCAGCCATCCCCTGCAGAACGACGGTCAGGACGGAACGTTGACCGAGGGCATCACCGCCGAGCGGTTGCGACTCGCCCAGGTCAAGGCGGCTGCGGATCTGACGGTGGACACCACATCCCTGTCCGTGCATCAGCTGCGGCGCAAGATCGAGACGGTGTTCGGTGACGCCGACACCACCGGCGTCGGCGTCACCGTGCAGTCGTTCGGCTTCAAGTACGGCCTGCCGATGGACGCCGACCTGGTCTGCGACGTGCGCTTTCTGCCCAATCCGCATTGGGTGCCCGAGCTGCGCGAACACACCGGCCAGGACGCGGACGTCCGCGATTACGTGCTGGGGCAGGACGGGGCACGCGACTACCTGCAGACATACACGCATCTGCTGAATCTGACGATCGAGGGATACGTGCGGGAAGGCAAGAGATACATGACGGTGGCCGTGGGCTGCACCGGAGGAAAGCACCGAAGTGTCGCGATGACCGAGGCACTGGCCGCGATTCTCGCCGATCAGGGTGATGTGTCGGTGCGCGTGCTGCATCGGGATCTGGGTCGCGAATGAGCGAGGTCGACACCGAAGTACCGGTATCGGGCCCCAAAATAGTTGCGCTCGGCGGCGGTCACGGCCTGTACGCCACGCTGTCGGCGGCCCGGTTGCTCGGTCACGACGTCACCGCCATCGTCACGGTCGCCGACGACGGAGGATCCTCGGGGCGTCTGCGAGCCGAGCTCGGCGTCATTCCGCCCGGGGACCTACGCATGGCACTGGCCGCGCTGGCACGCTCGGACGAGCGAACGCAGCTCTGGACCGACGTGCTGCAGCACCGCTTCGGTGGCACGGGCGCTCTGGCCGGTCACTCGGTGGGCAACCTCATCCTCGCCGGCCTCACCGAGGTACTGGGCGACCCGATCGCCGCACTGGACGAGATGGTGCGGATGCTCGGAATCGACGGACGAGTGCTTCCGATGTCGCCGATCGCACTCGACATCGAGGCCGACGTCTCCGGTCTCGAGGACGACCCACGCGTGAGCCGCGTCATTCGCGGACAGGTCGCGGTGGCGACCACTCCCGGCAAGGTTCGCCGCGTTCGACTGCTGCCACCCGAACCGCCGGCCTCCGCGGATGCACTCGCCGCGATCGAGAAGGCCGACCTCGTGGTGCTCGGACCGGGATCGTGGTTCTCCAGCGTCATCCCGCACGTGCTGGTGCCGGATCAGCTCACCGCGCTGGCTCGCACCCGCGCGCCGAAGGTACTGGTGTTGAACCTGGCCCCAGAACTGGGGGAGACCACCGGATTCTCCGCCGAGCGCCATGTCCACGTACTCTCCCAACACGCACCGGATTTGGGAATCGACTACGTGTTGGTCGATTCCGCCTCGGTCCCGGAAGGCAGCAACCGCGAGCACGTGGCGCGGGCAGCGGCCCGGCTCGGTGCCGAGGTCGTCTACGTCGACGTTGCCGAAAACGGCACCCACGCACATCATTACGGCAAGCTTGCCGCGGCTCTCGGCTCCATCGTGTCGTCCACCGACGGCACCGCACCGACTGCCGCACGCAGAGAGGGGATCACTTCGTGGCCATGACAGCGGAGGTCAAGGACGAGCTGAGCAGGCTCACCGTCAGTCAGGTCAGTTGCCGCAAGGCCGAGGTGTCCGCACTGCTGCGATTCGCCGGCGGACTGCACATCGTGGCGGGCCGAGTGGTGGTCGAGGCGGAGGTGGACCTCGGGTCCATTGCGAGACGGCTGCGTCGGGAGATCTTCGAGCTGTACGGCTACTCCTCCGACGTGCACATGCTCGGAGCAGGCGGGCTTCGCAAGACCTCTCGCTACGTGGTGCGCGTCGCCAAGGACGGCGAGGCGCTGGCGCGGCAGACCGGTCTGTTGGACCTGCGCGGACGGCCTGTTCGCGGGCTGCCCGCGCAGGTCGTCGGCGGCACGGTGGGGGACTCCGAGGCCGCATGGCGTGGCGCGTTCCTGGCGCACGGTTCGCTCACCGAACCGGGTCGATCCTCGGCTCTGGAGATCAGCTGCCCCGGACCGGAGGCTGCGCTCGCGCTCGTCGGAGCCGCTCGACGCCTCGGAGTGGCCGCCAAGGCACGCGAGGTCCGCGGCACCGATCGAGTAGTGGTCCGTGACGGCGAGGCGATCGGGGCACTGCTCACCCGCATGGGGGCACAGGACACCCGGTTGATCTGGGAAGAACGACGCATGCGACGCGAGGTCAGGGCCACCGCGAACCGGCTCGCCAACTTCGACGACGCCAACCTGCGCCGCTCGGCCAGGGCCGCCGTGGCCGCCGCAGCACGCGTCGAGCGGGCCCTGCACATCCTCGGCGAGGACGTACCGGATCATCTGGCCGCCGCGGGCTCGCTCCGAGTCCAGCATCGGCAGGCCTCACTCGAGGAACTCGGCCAGTTGGCCGACCCACCGATGACCAAGGACGCTGTAGCAGGCCGAATCAGGCGCCTGCTGTCCATGGCAGACCGCAAGGCCAAGGAAACCGGAATTCCGGACACCGAGTCCGCGGTCACCGCCGAACTGCTCGACGAGGCGTGACCGGCCCGATCACGTGATGCGCGCGCTCTGCCTGCGCGCACACTAGGGTGGGAACCGCGTGTGGCACCCCGCACGCAGGCACAATCAGACATCTGTTTTCACAACTTTTAGGAGCGAACAGTGACGATCCGGGTAGGCGTCAACGGCTTCGGCCGCATCGGGCGTAACTTCTTCAGGGCTGTCGATGCGCAGAAGGCGCTCGGTACCACCGACATCGAAATCGTTGCTGTCAACGACCTGACCGACAACGCATCGCTCGCACACCTGCTCAAGTACGACTCGATCCTGGGTCGCTTGTCGCACGACGTCTCGCTCGAGGGCGAGGACACCATCGTCGTCGGTGGCCAGAAGATCAAGGCGCTGTCGCTGCGCGAGGGCCCGTCCGCACTTCCGTGGGGTGACCTGGGGGTCGACGTCGTCGTCGAGTCCACCGGTATCTTCACCGACGCTGCGAAGGCCCAGGGCCACATCGACGCCGGTGCCAAGAAGGTCATCATCTCCGCGCCCGCCAAGGGCGAGGACATCACCATCGTGATGGGCGTCAACGACGACAAGTACGACGGCAGCCAGAACATCATCTCCAACGCGTCGTGCACCACCAACTGCCTCGGCCCCATCGCCAAGGTTCTCGACGACGAGTTCGGCATCGTCTCGGGTCTGATGACCACGATTCACGCGTACACGCAGGATCAGAACCTGCAGGACGGCCCGCACAGCGATATGCGTCGCGCCCGTGCTGCAGCTCTCAACGTCGTCCCGACCGGTACCGGTGCAGCCAAGGCAATCGGCCTGGTTCTCCCGCAGCTGCTCGGCAAGCTCGACGGCTACGCGCTGCGGGTTCCGATCCCGACCGGCTCGGTCACCGACCTCACCGCGCTGCTGAAGAAGTCGGCCTCCGCCGAGGACATCAACGCTGCGATGAAGGCTGCTGCCGAGGGTCCGCTGAAGGGCATCCTGAAGTACAACACCGATCCCATCGTGTCCTCGGACATCGTCACCGACCCGCACTCGTCGATCTTCGATGCGCCGCTGACGAAGGTCATCGACGACCAGGTCAAGATCGTCTCCTGGTACGACAACGAGTGGGGCTACTCCAACCGCCTCGCCGACCTCATCGGTCTCGTCGGCAAGTCCCTCTGACACCGATGGCTGTCAAGACACTGCAGGATCTGCTCGATGCCGGTGTCGAAGGCCGTGGCGTCCTCGTGCGATCGGACTTCAATGTCCCGCTCGAGGACGGCACGATCACCGATCCCGGCCGTATCCAGGCGTCGATCCCGACTCTTCGGGCACTGGTCGAGGCTGGTGCCAAGGTCATCGTCACCGCGCACCTCGGTCGTCCCGACGGCAAGCCCGACGCGAAGTACAGCCTGGCTCCGGTCGCAGCGAAACTGGGCGAGCTGCTGGGACGCCACGTTCAGCTCGCGGGCGACGTTGTGGGTCAGGACGCCGAGGCTCGCGCCGAGGGTCTGACCGACGGCGACGTACTGCTGCTCGAGAACATTCGCTTCGATCCGCGGGAGACCAGCAAGGACGAGTCCGAGCGAGCTGCACTGGCCCGTGAACTCGTTGCTCTGGCCGGCGACGACGCGGCGTTCGTCTCCGACGGATTCGGCGTCGTGCACCGCAAGCAGGCGTCGGTCTACGACGTGGCGCAGTTGCTGCCCCACTATGCGGGCACACTCGTCGCTGCCGAGGTCGAGGTGCTGGCCAAGCTGACCGAGGACGCCGCGCGTCCGTACGCGGTGGTGCTCGGCGGCTCCAAGGTCTCGGACAAGCTCGGCGTCATCGAGGCGTTGGCCCCCAAGGTCGACACCCTCGTCATCGGCGGCGGCATGGCATTCACGTTCCTTGCCGCGCAAGGATATTCGGTCGGGAACTCGCTGCTGCAGGAGGATCAGATCGAGGTCTGCAAGGACCTGCTCGAGCGTTTCGGCGACGTGATCCACCTGCCCGTCGACATCGTCGTAGGGGACAAGTTCGCGGCGGACGCCGAGGCGAAGACCGTGAAGGCGTCCGAGATTCCGGACGGCTGGATGGGCCTGGACATCGGACCCGACTCGGTCAGTCGTTTCGCCGTGGTTCTCTCCAACGCCAAGACCGTCTTCTGGAACGGACCGGCCGGCGTGTTCGAGTTCGACAAGTTCTCGGCCGGCACCAAGGGCATCGCCGAAGCGATCATCGGAGCCACCGAGAAGGGCGCCTTCAGCGTCGTCGGCGGCGGCGACTCCGCGGCTGCGGTACGCACCCTCGGACTGCCCGACGACGGCTTCTCGCACATCTCCACCGGCGGCGGTGCATCCCTCGAATACCTCGAAGGCAAGCAGCTCCCCGGCCTATCCGTCCTGGAGGCGTAACGCATGGCACGTAAGCCGCTCATCGCGGGCAACTGGAAGATGAACCTCAACCACCTCGAGGCAATCTCGCTGGTGCAGAAGATCGCTTTCTCGTTGCCCGAGAAGTACTTCGACAAGGTCGACGTGACGGTGATCCCGCCGTTCACCGACATCCGTAGCGTGCAGACCCTGGTCGAGGGTGACAAACTGCTGCTCACCTATGGTGCGCAGGACGTCTCGTCCGAGGACAAGGGTGCCTTCACCGGCGAGATCAGCGGGTCGATGCTGGCCAAGCTGGGATGCACCTTCGTCGTCGTCGGTCACTCCGAGCGACGCACGCTGCACAGCGAGGACGACGCAGTCGTGCTCGCCAAGACGAAGGCGGCCCTGAAGAACGGGCTCACCCCGATCGTGTGTATCGGAGAGGGTCTGAACATCCGTGAGGCCGGCGAGCACGTGGCCTACAACGTCGCACAGCTTCGTGGGTCACTCGACGGACTGTCGGCCGAGGACATCTCCAAGATCGTGATCGCCTACGAGCCGGTGTGGGCAATCGGAACCGGCCGAGTCGCGTCGGCGTCGGACGCTCAGGAAGTGTGCGGCGCCATCCGTGCGGAACTGAAGTCGCTCTCCTCGGACGAGGTCGCCGCGGGCGTGCGCGTGCTGTACGGCGGATCGGTCAATGCGAAGAACGTCGGCGAGATCGTCGGTCAGCCCGACGTCGACGGCGCACTGGTCGGCGGCGCTTCGCTCAAGGCCGACGAGTTCGCCACGTTGTCGGCCATCGCTGCAGGTGGACCCCTGCCCTGATCGGCCATCGGCAACGCTGCAACAAACGGCTTCGGACACCTCGCGTCGGCGGGGTGTCCGAAGCCGTTCGCGGGGCCAGGTAGGCTGCTGAAGGCATCGAATCGAGTTTGAGGTGGACATGGATCTGTTTCTGGATATTCTGCTGGTCGTCACCAGCCTGGCGCTGATCTTGCTGATCCTGCTGCATCGCGGCAAGGGCGGCGGATTGTCCAGCCTGTTCGGTGGCGGAGTGCAGTCCAGCCTCTCCGGTTCCACCGTCGTCGAGAAGAACCTCGATCGCCTCACGGTCTTCACCGGCATCATCTGGCTCATCGCCATCCTCGGTATCGGTCTGGAGATCAAGTACACCTGATCGAATTCGGCTCCGAGTGCGAGTTGGTGACGGAGCGACGATACTGGGTGGATGAGCGAATCCTCCTACGAGTCAGTCGGTTCCCCAGCTTTCGTCCCACCGACAGCTCAGGGTCGGGAGTTGACAGAGCCTCTCCGTGAGGACATCCGCTATCTCGGCGGCATCCTGGGTGAGATCATCCGCGAGCACGAGGGCGAGGACGTCTTCGACCTCATCGAGGCAGCGCGTGTCGAGTCCTTCGCAGTTCGCAGATCCGAGATCGAGCGGGACGATTCGGTCGGACGCTACACCGATGTGGAAGTGGCACAGGCAGTTCCACTCATTCGCGCGTTCAGCCACTTCTCGCTTCTTGCCAATCTTGCCGAAGATCTGCACCGCGAACGTCGTCGCGCGATTCACCTCGACCGCGAGGACCCGCCGCAGGACAGCAGTCTCGACGCCACCTGGCTCAAGATCGATGCCGCGGCACCGTCGCGCGAGCAGGTGGCCGCCGCGCTGACGGATGCGTTGGTGGCACCGGTGATCACCGCGCACCCCACCGAGACACGTCGACGCACCGTGTTCGACGTGCAGTCGAAGATCACCGAGCTGATGCGTCGCCGCGATGTCGCCGCTGCGGCGGTCGAGGGCAAGGCCGCCAGTGCGGCGAAGGAACTGGCCGCCATCGATGTGCAGATCCGCAGGCAAGTGCTGACCCTGTGGGAGACAGCTCTGATTCGATTGTCTCGTCTGCGAATTCAGGATGAGATCGAGGTCGGCCTCCGCTACTTCGAGTCGTCTCTCTTCGACGTCATGCCAGCCCTCAACGCGGATGTGCGTGCGGCACTGCGCGCACGGTGGCCCGAGGACGACCTGCTGCCTAGGCCGATTCTGCGCCCCGGATCGTGGATCGGCGGCGACCGTGACGGCAATCCGAACGTGACCGCCGACGTGGTGCACACGGCGACACATCAGGCCGGATACGTCGCGTTCGAGCACTACCTCGACGAGCTGGTCGCCTTGGAGAAGGAACTGTCGATGTCCGCGCGCCTGGTGGACGTCACCGAGGATCTCGCCGCCCTGGCCGGCGCATCGGCCGAACCGGACGATCGCCGGTCGGACGAACCGTATCGGGTCGCGGTCGTCGGCATCCGGGCCCGGCTCACTGCCACCGCCGAGGCGGTACTCGACGCGGTGCCGGTATCCGGGGTGGACCTCGGGGCGCAGCAGTACGACGGCCCGCAGGACATCCTCGACGACCTCGACATCATCGACCGGGCGTTGCGAGCGGACGGTGATGCGTTGATCGCCGACGATCGACTGCTGCGGCTCCGACAGTCGGTCGAGACGTTCGGCTTCCATCTGCAGGCCTTGGACATGCGGCAGAACTCCGAGACCCACGAAGAGGTGGTCGCCGAGCTGCTGGCCTGGGCCGGTGTTCACTCCGACTACATGTCCCTCGGAGAGGACGAGCGGGTGTCGGTGCTGTCGCAGGAACTTGCGACCAGGCGGCCGCTCGTCGGCCCCAACGCGCAGCTCAGTGAGCTCGCCACCAAGGAACTGGGCATTGTCAGGGCCGCCAAGGAGGCCATCGACCACCTGGGCCCCGACACCATCCAGAACTACATCATCAGCATGTGTCAGTCGGTCAGTGACATGCTCGAAGCGGCGTTGCTGCTCAAGGAAGCGGGCATCTTCGACCCGGGCACCGACGGCTCGGCGCCCACGTCGACGGTGGGTGTCGTTCCGCTGTTCGAGACCATCGAGGATCTTCAGCAAGGTGCCGCGACCTTGCTCGCCACGCTCGACGTTCCGATCTATCGCGCGCTGGTGGCCGGGCGCGGCATGAATCAGGAAGTCATGCTCGGGTATTCGGACTCGAACAAGGACGGCGGGTATCTGGCAGCGAACTGGGCGCTGTACCGCGCCGAGCTGGATCTGCTCGAGGCCTCACGCAAGACGGGTATTCGCCTGCGGCTCTTCCACGGACGCGGCGGCACCGTCGGCCGCGGCGGCGGTCCCAGCTACGACGCGATCCTGGCGCAGCCGCCGGGCGTGGTGCAGGGGTCGCTGCGGCTGACCGAACAGGGCGAGATCATCGCGGCGAAGTACGCCGAGCCGTCCATGGCGCGTCGCAATCTCGAGTCTCTGGTCGCGGGAACGCTCGAATCGACTCTGCTGGACGTGGAGGGTCTCGGGGACGGCGCAGAAGCCGCGTACGACATTCTCGACGACCTGGCCGCCAAGGCACGTGCTGCATACGGACGCCTGGTGCACGAGGAGCCCGGTTTCGTCGAGTACTTCCGCACGTCGACGCCGGTCGCCGAGGTGGGCGAGCTGAACATCGGCTCGCGTCCCGCATCGAGGAAGCCGACGAACTCGGTCTACGACCTGCGAGCCATCCCGTGGGTGATGTCGTGGAGTCAGTGCCGCGTCATGCTGCCCGGGTGGTACGGCACCGGATCGGCGTTCGAGGAGTGGGTCGGCGACGACGATGCCAAGCTCGAGGTGCTGACCGACCTGTATCGAAAGTGGCCGTTCTTCCAGACCGTTCTGTCCAACCTCGCGCAGGTCATGGCCAAGTCGGATCTGGGCATCGCGGCTCGGTACGCGGAGTTGGTTCCCGACGCAGACCTGCGTGCGCGGATCTTCGGCATGATCGAGGCCGAACACGCAACGACTGTGCGGATGTACCTGAAGATCACCGGTCACAGTCGCCTGCTCGAAGACAACCCGTCGCTCGAACGCTCCGTGCACAATCGGTTCCCGTACCTCGAGCCGCTCAACCAGATGCAGGTGGAGATGCTCAGGCGCTACCGAAACGGTGACGACGACGAACGCGTCAAGCGAGGAATCCTGCTGACGATGAACGGTCTCGCGACGGCACTGCGCAACAGCGGCTAGCCTCGCGCACAAGGGGCGAGGAACCGGCTGGCGGTCGATCGCGTCCAACGAGGTATGAGGCAGTGCAGCAACTCGATGGACACCTGGCGAAACGGATCCGCCTACCGCGCGAACGGTAGGCGGATCGGACGATCAGACATCCAGTGCGAGCCTCATGCCGTCGAGAACGACGGCGAACCTCGGGAACGCGACTTCGGGGCCGAACCCAGTTAGCTCGGCACCTGTCGGGTCCGAGGTCAGACAGTGTCCAGCTTGGACGCTGCGCCGGAGTCGAGGAACCAAACCGTCGATTCGGTGCCCAGCGCGCCGGCCGACGGGACGTCGTCGGAATCGGCCCCGCCCACCGCAGCAGCGACGGCATCGGCCTTGTTCGCTCCCGAGACGAGCAGCCACACGTGCTGTGCGCGGCGAACCGCAGGCAGCGTCAGTGTGATGCGCACCGGCGGGGGCTTGGGGGAGTCCTCGACCGCCACGACGAAGCGGTGCTGCTCGCGCACTGCATCGGTGTGGGGGAAGAGCGAATTGATGTGGCCTTCGCCGCCCATTCCGAGGAGATGGACGTCGAATTGGGGAGTCGGCTCACCTTCGGATCCGGAATGCAGGATCTGCGCATACGTTGCCGCAGCCACCTCGGGGTCGCTCCCGTGCGGTCCGTCGGATGCTGCCATCCGAAACACCCGATCCGGATGGACCTCGACGTGGTCGAGCAGCGCCTGCGAGGCTTGAACCTCGTTGCGCTCGGGATCGCCCGAGGGCAGGAAGCGTTCGTCGCCGAAATAGATGTCGACTCTGCCCCAGTCGATCGAGCCGGAGTCCGTGCGTAGCGCCTCCAGCAGCGCGATTCCGGTGCCACCGCCGGTCAGCACCACCGACGCGGAGCCTCGCTCGGCCTGCGCGGCTGTGACCACGTCGACGAAGCGCGATCGTGCTGCGTCGACCAGGGCCTGCGCGTCCAAGTACTGAAGTACAGAGGTCTTACTCATAGCTCACTTTCGACAGTCCGTGCAGGGCGAGTTCGTAGATCTCGTCCGTGTCGAGTCTGCGCAGTTCCTCGGCGAGGCACTCGCGCGTGTTACGACGCGCCAGTGCGACTTCGGCGTCGGGCTGACCGGTACGCCGCAGGGTCGCGGTCTTACCCGTCTGCGGTCGCGTCAGCGAAATGCTGCTGTTCTCTCGGATCAGCTCCACCTTCAGCTCACCCGCCCGGCGGTAGACCGGCACGTCCAGTTTCGCGGCCAGCCAACCGGCCAGGATGTCGAGTGCGGGCTCCTCGGCCAGTCCCGACACCGTGGCCGAGACGACGGCCTCGAACGGAGCCTGGTCGAGCGCGGTGGCCAACAGGCCGCGCCAGTAGGTGATGCGACTCCAGGAGAGATCGGTGTCGCCCTCGGTATAGCTGCTCAGCCGTCCCTTGATCGTCGCGGTGGTGTCGGGGGAGTTGGTGGCATCGGTGATCCGTCGAATTGCCAAGCGTCCAAGCGGATCCTTCGCCGGAACGGTCGGAGCTTCGTCCGGCCACCAGGCGACGATCGGGGTATCGGGAAGCAGGAACGGGATGACGACACTGTGCTCGTGATCGGCGAGTTCGCCGTTCAGGCGCAACACGACGACCTCCGATGCACCGGCGTCGCCGCCCACCCGGATCTGGGCGTCGAGGCTCGAATCGGCTGATCGGTCTCCGTGGATGAGCACGATGACGCGGCACGGATGCTCACGGCTCGCCTCGTTCGCTGCGTCGATCGCTCGTTCGGCCTTGGCCGGATCACGGCTGGCGACGATCAGTGTCAGCACCCGGCCGATGGTCACCGCACCGCCTGCCTCGCGCACCTCCACCAGCTTCTTGCCGACCTCGGCCGTCGTCGTGGCGGGAATGTCGACAATCACGGTCTTCTCCATTCGCGTCCGGTGCGGTGCATCATCTCGTCACCCGAGGAAGGCCCCCAGGTACCGGCTTCGTACGGTTCCGCGGTGCCGCCGGAAGCCCAGAATTCCAGAATCGGATCGAGGATCTTCCACGACAGTTCCACTTCGGCATTGACCGGGAACAACGACGGCTCCCCGAGCAGCACGTCGAGGATGAGGCGCTCGTATGCCTCCGGAGAGGATTCGGTGAACGCCTGGCCGTAGCTGAAGTCCATGCTGACGTCACGCACCTGCATGCTCGATCCCGGCACCTTGGAGCCGAATCGCATCGTCACGCCCTCATCGGGCTGGACTCGGATCACCAACGCATTCTGACCGAGTTCCTCGGTCATCGTGGCGTCGAACGGCAGGTGTGGAGCGCGCTTGAACACCATCGCGATCTCGGTGACTCGGCGCCCGAGTGCCTTGCCGGTACGGAGATAGAACGGCACCCCACCCCAACGCCGCGTGTCCACCTCGAGGGTGATGGCGGCGTAGGTCTCGGTGTTCGACTCCGAGTCGAACCCCTCTTCCTCCTTGAGCCCCTTCACTTTCTGGCTGCCCTGCCAGCCCGCGGAGTACTGACCGCGCGCCGAGGTTCGATCGAGTGGCTCGGCAAGTTTGGTCGCCGAGAGCACCTTGATCTTCTCCGATTGCAGCTCCTTGGGGTTGAAGCTGACCGGCTCCTCCATCGCAGTGATGGCGAGAAGCTGCAGAAGGTGGTTCTGGATGACGTCGCGGGCGGCGCCGATTCCGTCGTAATAGCCTGCGCGACCGCCCAATCCGATGTCCTCGGCCATCGTGATCTGAACGTGGTCGACGTAGTGCGCATTCCAGATCGGATCGAACAGCTGGTTGGCGAAGCGCAGTGCCAGGATGTTCTGCACCGTCTCTTTGCCGAGATAGTGGTCGATACGAAACACGGTGTCCTCGGGGAACACTCGGTTCACGACCGCGTTGAGCTCTTTCGCGCTCTGCAGATCGTGTCCGAACGGCTTCTCGATGACCACGCGTCGCCAATTGCCGTCCTTGCTCTGCGCCAGTCCCGAGCGCGAGAGCTGCTCGAGGACGACGGGGAACGCGCTGGGCGGGATGGACAGATAGAAGGCGTGATTTCCGCCGGTGCCGCGGGTCTCGTCGAGCTCGGTCAGTGTTCGTGACAGCTCGTCGAAGGCGTCGTCGTCGTCGAAGGAGCCTTGGACGAACCGGAATCCCTCGGCGAGGGTGTTCCACACCTCCTCGCTGAACGGTGTCCGAGCATGATCGCGCACGGAGTCGTGCACGATCTTGGCGAAGTCCTGGTTCTGCCATTCCCGCCGGGCAAATCCGACCAGAGCGAAACCGGGGGGTAGAAGCCCCCGGTTCGCCAGGTCGTACACCGCAGGCATGAGCTTCTTACGCGCGAGATCGCCGGTCACTCCGAAGATGACCATGCTGCACGGGCCCGCGATACGGGGGAGCCGCTTGTCTCGCGCGTCGCGGAGAGGGTTGAGCCAGTCCGCGGAATGGAGAGGTTCGGTTTCTGCGGTGGGCACAGTCGGTCAGCTCTTCTGACCTGCTTGGCGAAGCTGCTCGCCGGTGGCCTCGAGCAACTCGTTCCAGGCGGCCTCGAACTTCTGGACGCCTTCGTTCTCCAACGTCACGAAGACATCGGTGATGTCGATACCGAGCGCCGAGATGCGGTCGAAGATCTCCTGCGATTCCGGTCCCTTGCCCGAGACCGTGTCGCCGACGACCTCGCCGTGATCGGCAACCGCGTCCATGGTCTTCTCCGGCATCGTGTTCACCGTGTTCGGTGAGACGAGCTCGGTGACGTACATGGTGTCGGGGTAGGCGTCGGACTTCACGCCGGTCGACGCCCACAGCGGACGCTGCGGACGCGCGCCGCTACCGACGAGCTCGCGGAACCGAGGAGCGACCTCGAAGATCTGCTGGTACGCCACGTATGCGAGACGAGCATTGGCCAGAGCGGCCTTGCCCTTGAGTGCCTCGGCATCGGGGGTGCCGATCGCATCGAGCCGGGAATCGATCTCGCTGTCCACGCGGGAGACGAAGAACGACGCGACCGAGTGGATCTTGTCGAGGTCGTGACCGGCTGCGCGCGCGTTCTCGAGGCCCTCGAGGTAGGCGTTCATCACCAGTTCGTAGCGCTCGACGGAGAAGATCAGCGTGACGTTGACGCTGATGCCCTCGCCGATCACCTTGGCGATAGCGGGGATTCCTGCCTCGGTGGCCGGAATCTTGATGAGCAGGTTCGGGCGGTCGACGATCTTCCACAGTTCGACGGCCTGCTCGTACGTCTTGTCGGCATCGTGTGCCAGGCGGGGATCGACCTCGATCGACACCCGACCGTCGACGCCTGCACTGGCCTCGTACTGAGGCATCAGGATGTCGCACGCCTCACGAACGTCGTCGGTGGTGACCGTACGGATCGTGGTCTCGACGTCGGCACCTTCACCGGCGAGCTTGGTCACCTGCTCGTCGTATGCCGCGCCCGAGCTCAGGGCGGCCTGGAAGATCGACGGGTTGGTCGTCACTCCGACGACACTCTTGGTGTCGATCAGGTCCTTCAGGTTGCCCGAGCGGATGCGATCACGGGACAGGTCGTCCAGCCATACCGAGATTCCGGCGGCGGAGAGCTCTGCGAGATTCTTGTTCTGGGTCATGAATTATCCCTTCACATTGGTGATGGAGCGCTGTGCGGCTGCGGTGACGGCCTCGGCGGTGAAGCCGAACTCGCGGAAAAGTGTTGCAGCGTCGGCAGATTCGCCGTAGTGCTCGAGCGAGATGATCTCGCCGAAGCCGCCGACGATCTTCCACCACGGCATCGCGATGCCGGCTTCGATCGACACCCGGGCCTTGACGGTGGGCGGGATCACCTGGTCGCGGTAGTTCTGATCCTGGCTCTCGAACCACTCGACGCACGGCATCGAGACGACGCGGGCGGCGATGCCCTGCGCCTCGAGCTGCTTCTGTGCCTCCACGGCGTACTGCAGCTCGGAACCGGTGCCGATCAGCACGACGTCGGGGGTCGCCTTGGACGACTCGACGAGGATGTATCCGCCCTTGGAGACGCCCTCGTAGCTGGTGCCCTCGAGAATCGGGATGCCCTGACGGGTCAGCGCGAGGCCGACGGGTCCGCTGCTGCTGGACTTGGCCAGCACTGCCTGCCATGCGAATGCGGTTTCGTTGGCGTCACCGGGGCGTACCACCGACAGGTTGGGGATGGCCCGCAGCGCGGCGAGATGCTCGACCGGCTGGTGCGTCGGGCCGTCCTCGCCGAGGCCGACGGAATCGTGGGTCCACACGTAGATGGGGTCGATGTCCATGAGCGACGCGAGCCGAACCGCAGGCCGCATGTAGTCGCTGAACTGCATGAACGTTCCGCCGTATGCGCGGGTCGGGCCGTGCATGACGATGCCGGACAGGATGGCGCCCATCGCGTGCTCACGGATGCCGAAGTGCAGCGTGCGGCCGTACGGCTCGGCGTCCCAGTCGTCGGTGGAGATCGACGTGGGGCCGAAGGACTTCGCACCCTTGATCGTGGTGTTGTTGCTGCCGGCGAGGTCGGCCGAGCCGCCCCACAGTTCCGGGAGAACGGGTCCGACGGCGTTGAGGACCTCGCCCGACGCCGCACGTGTCGCGACGGCCTTGCTGCCGGGCTCCCAGGTGGGCAGAACGTCGGTCCAGTTCTCGGGCAACGTGCCCTGGGTCAGGCGGTCCAGCAGCTTCTTGCGCTCGGGCTCGCGCGCAGCCCAGGCGTCGAATTCGACGGTCCACTCGGCGTGGGCCTTGCGGCCGCGCTCCTGCAGCTTGCGGGTGTGGCCGATGACCTCGTCGGTGACCTCGAACGTCTTGGCGGGGTCGAAATCGAGTGCCTGCTTGACCTTCGCGATCTCCTCGTCGCCCAGTGCGGCACCGTGGACTGCACCGGTGTTCATCATGGTGGGGGCCGGGAAGCCGATGATGGTGCGCAGCACGATGATCGACGGCTTGTCGGTGACGGCCTTGGCAGCCTCGACGGCCTCTTCGATCGCGGTGACGTTCTCGCCGCCTTCGACCACCTGGACGTGCCAGCCGTAGGCCTCGTAGCGCGCGGCGGTGTTCTCGCTGAGGGCGATGTCGGTGGAGTGCTCGATCGAGATCTTGTTGTCGTCGTAGAACAGGATCAGGTTGCCGAGCTGCTGAGTACCGGCCAGCGACGAAGCCTCGGACGTGACGCCTTCTTCGATGTCTCCATCGGACGCGATGACGTAGATGAAGTGGTCGAACGGGCTCTCACCCAGAGCGGGTTCGGGATCGAACAGGCCACGCTCGCGGCGTGCCGCCATGGCCATGCCCACGGCCGAGGCGAGTCCCTGGCCGAGCGGGCCGGTGGTGATCTCGACGCCGTCGGTGTGGCGGAACTCGGGGTGTCCGGGTGTCTTGGACTTGTAGGTGCGCAGCGCCTCGATGTCGGCGAGCTCGAGTCCGAAGCCGCCCAAGTACAGCTGCAGGTAGAGCGTCAGGCTCGAGTGGCCGCACGAGAGCACGAACCGGTCGCGGCCGATCCAGTGCGTGTCGGTGGGGTCGTGGCGCATGGTGCGCTGGAAGAGGGTGTAGGCGAGGGGGGCCAGGCTCATCGCGGTTCCGGGGTGGCCGTTGCCGACCTTCTGCACTGCGTCCGCTGCCAGAACACGAACGGTGTCGACCGCTCGGGTGTCCAGGTCCGTCCAGTCGCTCGGGTGGTGCGCCGTGGTGAGGACGTCAATATCGTCTGTGATCGACACGAGCAGAAATCTCCTGACATTCGTTCGAGTTGTGGCTCCGAGGAATCGTCGCTCGGCGGCCACTGCGATGCGCCTGGGAGAAGCACGTGCGCAGTCGGTGCCGAAGGACGTCCTTCACCAGCCTAGTTCTGTCCGACCCTACTGTCGTGCCTTCCCCCGGGCGATTGCGCGCGGGTTACTCGTAGGCGACATATTCCTCACTTTGGGTGCCCTGCGAATTGGAGGTGCAAACCCAGCCGTCTACCATCGGTCGTAGTAGGCGCACGTTCGTCGGCCCCCGCGGTGGTAGTTGCGGAGGACCGCGCGTGCGCGCAGGCGCCGAAGTGTCGCCGTGGAGAGACAACCCGCGTGCCGGTGGCGCGCGAGCAAGTGGCCGAGCGCCAGAGAACGACAGTCGTGCGAGGAGACGCAGTGCGAATTGGGCAGCAGCCGGGCGGACACGGTTTCGCCGGCGGCCCCGGATTCGGAGCAGACGACAAGGGTGAGCCCACGCAGGCCGCGCCGGTGACGTCCGCCCCGCGCAGAGCATTCGCACTCTTTCTTGCGTATGTCGCGCTCACGAAGCCCCGGGTCATCGAACTCCTCCTCGTCACGACCATTCCGGCGATGTTGCTGGCAGACCGAGGAAACGTCGATCCGTGGCTGATCCTCACCACGCTGTTCGGCGGAATGCTGGCCGCGGCCAGCGCCAACACGCTGAACATGGTGGTCGACGCAGACATCGACAAGGTGATGAAGCGCACCGAGAAGCGCCCACTCGCCCGCGGTGCCATGCCCGTCTCGCACGCCCTGATCTTCGGGCTCGTCCTGGGTGTGTTCTCGTTCTTCTGGCTGTGGGCTACCACCAACCTGCTCAGCGGTGTGCTTGCCGTCGTCACCATCTGCTTCTACATCTTCGTCTACACCCTCGTGCTCAAGCGGCGCACCTCGCAGAACGTGGTGTGGGGTGGCGCGGCCGGTTGTATGCCGGTGATGATCGGTTGGTCCGCCGTGACCGGCACGATCGGGTGGCAGGCGCTGGTGATGTTCCTTGTGATCTTCCTGTGGACGCCGCCGCACACCTGGGCGCTCATGCTCCGTTACAAGGAGGACTACCAGGCGGCCAACGTGCCGATGTTGCCTGCTGTCGCCTCGGAAACGAAGGTCACCAAGCACATCGTGCTCTATGCATGGGCCACCGTTGCCGCAACGCTCGCGTTGGCGCCGGGCTCGGGCGTCGTCTACGCGGCCGTCGCCGTGGCGTCGGGAGTGTGGTTCCTCGTCGTCGCTCATCGCCTGTACGCAGGCGTGCGAGCGGGGACTCCGGTCAAGCCGCTGAAGTTGTTCATCCTGTCCAACGAGTACTTGGCCCTGGTGTTCTGCGGTCTTGCCGTGGACTCGGTGCTCGGCTGGCAAACGCTCGCCCAGATCTTTTCCTGAGCGAGCGTCCGCCGAGAGCCGGATCAGGGAACCAGAACGATGGACCCGATCGTCTTGCGTGACTCGAGGTCGATATGGGCCTGCGCCGCGTCCTCGAGTGCATAGCGCGCACCCACCCGGACCGTGAGCGCTCCGCTCGCCATCGCTGCGAACACATCTCCGGCGCGCCACTCCAGTTCGGCTCGGTCTCGGATGTGATGCGCGAGCGTGGGCCTGGTCAGGAACAGAGATCCTGCGCCGTTGAGCCGCTGCGGATCGAGAGGCGGGACCGGACCGCTCGCGGCACCGAACAAAGCCAGCGTCCCTCTGATCCGAAGCGACGCCATGCTGGCCTCGAACGTCTCGGCACCGACACCGTCGTACACCGCATGGACGCCCTCGCCGTCGGTGATCTCGCGCACGCGTGCGGCGATGTCCTCGTCGTAGCGCAACACGTGGGCTGCACCGGCATGTGTGGACCGCTCGGCCTTAGCATCCGTGGAGACCGTGGTGATCACGTTCACGCCCTTCGCCACCGCCATCTGCGTCAACAGCAGCCCGACGCCACCTGCGCCGGCGTGCACCAGGACGGTCTCACCCCGCTGGGCCGGGTAGGTGGATTCGATCAGATAGTGCGCCGTCATGCCCTGCAGCAGCGCCGAGGCGGCCTGATCGGCAGGAACGCCGTCGGGTACCGCGATGGCGGACGAGGCGTCGACCAGGACGTATTCGGCGTAGCTACCCGGTGCTGTGGCCCAGGCGACGCGATGTCCCGGTGCGAAACCGGTGACGTCTGCTCCGAGTTGTTCGATCACCCCTGATCCCTCGTCGCCGGGAACGTACGGCAGCGCGCGCGGGTACAGTCCGCGCCGAAAGTACGTGTCGATGTAGTTGATGCCGACGGCGTCGATCCGAACCAGGAGTTGACCGGGTCCCGGCGTGGGTATCGGAACGTCGACGATGTTCATGACCTCGGGTCCGCCGGTGTTGTCTATTCGAATGGCACGCATGAGCACCGTTCTACACGGGCGCGTCGCACCCGGGTACACAGATCCGCTCGATGCACGCATGCGAGCGAAGTTACCGATCAGTAACGACTCGACGGGTCGATGCGGGGATCGTGGACGACCTCGGTATCGTGTCGGCATGGCTACCGAAATCGACAGTGCGGGTATCGAGAAGAACGAGTCGAACGACGTTCCCAAGGGAACGCTCGCGGCAGTGAAGAGCTTCCTCGCCGACCACGGCAACTCTGCCAACGTGGTGATCCAGCCGGTCGGTCGGGCCGGGACTCGGCTCACCATGGTCGGTGCCGACGGCGTCCTCGGGGACCAGGTGGTGGCGACGACCGCCATCGCCCGCGCGATCGTCGACGGTCTCGACCAGTTGACCGAGGCCGAATGGGACCGCGAGCTGGTCAGTTCGGTCAATCCGGCACCCGGACACCACGAGAAGATGGCCGGGTGGGTAGCCAATCAGAAGAAGTTCCCGAAGGCGCGCAACCAGGCGATCGTCTGAGCGGAGAAAAGTCGCAAAACTTGTTCGATTCGGCGGGAACCAACTCGGTACCCGGTGCGTCGAAGTCAGTGGAGGGGCAGTCGGCCATCTGAGGGGGAGGTCGGCTGCCCCTCCACCCTGTTCGAAGCTCGACCGATCGTCACGAGCGAACTGCAACGTCCTCGGTGGTCTCGATCTTCTCGGACGTGGCCGGGCCGCGAGTTCGGCAGGCCGCCCAGACGGCTGCGGTGGCGGCGGTACATGCGCCCGCACCGGCCACGTGGAAGGCGACGAGCACGGCCGGAACCCCGGTGAAGTACTGGACCAAGCCGATCAGAGACTGTGCCAGCACCAGAGCGATCAGGACATTGAGTCGAAACTTGACCGCCTTCGGCGCACGCACTGCGTACAGGGCGAATGCCAGTCCGACGAGCAGGGCCAGGTAGCCGACCAGGAACTGCGAGTGCGCGTGCACCAGCGTCACGATCTCGATACCGAGGCGCGGCACCGGTTCTTCGACGCTCTTGTCGCCTGCGTGCGGACCGGCTCCGGTCACCATGGTGCCCGCGATCAGCACGCCCGTCAGTGCGATTCCGGACAGCCCCGTCAGCGCTCGCAGAGCACCCGGCACCGTGGGCGTCGACTCCGATGGAGCATCGCTCTCGCCCACCTTGGCGTACAGCAGCGTGGCCAGCCACACCATCGCCATCGAGACGACGAGGTGAACGGCGACCGTCCACCACAGCAGTCCGGTGAGCACCGTGAATCCGCCGATGACGGCCTGCACGACGGTACCGAGTGGCATCAGCCACGCGAAGAACAGCACTTCCCGACGACGCCGCGCCCTGGTGACGGCGATGACGACAGCGGCGGCCGCGAGAACAACCACGAACGTGAGCAGACGATTGCCGAACTCGACCGCCTGATGCAGAATCGGCACCTCGGACACCCCGACGGGAGTGAAGCTGCCGGGGAAGCACTGCGGCCATGTGGGGCATCCGAGACCGGATCCGGTGACGCGAACGACGGCACCGGTGACTGCGATGCCACCCTGCGTCAGGATCGCGATGAATGCCAGCACCCGTTGCACTCGAAGCGAGGGCAAGGGCAGGAGATCGACGACGCGCAAGAACGCTCTGTACAGCACCCCACGATGGTAAACGCCGATCAACTACACAGCGTCGTTGGGTGGCGAGCGTCGTTGGGTGGCGAGCGTCGTTGGGTAGCGAGCGTCGATCAGGTGAACTTGAACGTGCGGACGGCGAGGGTGCCGCACACCACAGCCCACACCAGCAGTACGACCACGCCGAAGATGTCGAAGGACGAGGACACACCTCTGCTCAGGGCCTCACCCAGCGCGCCGGACGGAACGATGCGTGCGACGTTCTGCAGTCCTTGGGGGATCTGGTCGTCCACGAACACCGCGCTGCCGATTCCCAGCATCACGAACCAGGCGATGTTCGCGAGCGCCAACACGATCTCGGCGCGCAGGGTGCCGCCGAGCAGCAGTCCCATCGACGCGAAGGTGATGGTTCCCAGAGCGATGATGACGGCCCCGAGCAACAGACCCGTCGCGCTCGGTCGCCATCCCAGAGCGACGCCGATCGAGCCGAGCAGAATCGACTGCAGAATCACCACGATCACCACGGCGGCGGATTTGCCGCCGATGATGCCCCACCGCGGAAGTGGTGTCGCCCCGAGCCTCTTGAGAGCGCCGTAGCGGCGATCGAAGCCGACAGCGATCGCCTGGCCGGTGAACGCCGTCGACATGATGGCCACCATCATCACGGCCGGGACCACTCGGGCAACTCGGTCGGTGCCGAGTTCGCCGAAGGGCAACAGGGTCAATCCGATCAGCAATGTGATCGGGATGAACATCGTCAGCAGCAACTGTTCACCGTTGCGCAGCAACAACTTCAGTTCGAGGCGGGTCTGCGCGAGGAGCATGCGCGCAGCCGACGCGGGCTGCGGGCGAGGCGAGAACAGGCCTGTCTCGAATCGGTTGTCGGCGAGCCGGGCTTCTCTGCGCACGGTCACTTCCTCAATTCTCTGCCGGTCAGCTCGAGGAACACGTCCTCGAGGCGGCGCTGGTCGACCTGTAACTCGGTGGCCAACACGTCCTGCTGTGCACACCAGGACGTGACGATCACCAGAATCTGCGGCTCGATCACGCCGGAGACCACATAGGAGCCGGGCGTCGGTTCCGACGGTACGTAACCCGGGGGAAGAGCCGCGTCGAGCAGGGACAGTTCGAGTCCCGGGGGTGCGGTGAAGCGCAGTTGCCCCTCGGCACCCTGCTTGGTCAGTTCCGACGGTGTGCCCGAGGCGACGACGCGTCCGTTGTCGATGATCGTCAGCCGGTCCGCGAGCTGCTCGGCCTCGTCCATCAGATGTGTCGTGAGCAGTACGCCGACACCGTCGCGGCGCAGGGCGTCGATCAGCTCCCACACCAGCAGCCGGGCCTGGGCGTCGAGCCCGGCGGTCGGTTCGTCGAGGAAGACCAGTTCGGGCCGTCCGACAATGGCGCAGGCCAGGGCCAGTCGCTGCTGCTGCCCACCGGAGAGCCGCCGGTACGGGGTGCGGACGGCAGAGGTCAGGCCGAGGCAATCGAGCAGCCAAGCCGGATCGAGTGGGTCGGCCGAGTACGAGGCGACGAGTTGGAGCATCTCGCCGGCTTTGGAACCGGGGTACGCACCTCCGCCCTGGAGCATGACGCCGATGCGTGGCCTCAGCTGCGCCGACTGTGCGACGGGATCGAGACCCAGGACCCGGACCGAGCCGCTGTCGGGTACGACGAATCCCTCGCACATCTCGACGGTGGTGGTCTTTCCGGCACCGTTGGGGCCCAGCAGCGCGAGAACCTCGCCGGGGCCGATGTTCAGGCTCAGTCCGTCGACGGCACCGACACCGTCGTACGACTTGCGTACGTCGGTCAGTTGTACGACAGGTTGCGTCGCGTCGGACGTCCCGGAGATCACGAGGACTCAGCGTATTCGTCGGTGCTGCGGTCGCGTGCCGGTGGTCCGGTGCGGGAGGGCCACGGCATCCGGTTTCGCGTGAGGAGGTAGAGCACTGCGATGGTCAGGATGGTCATGACTGCGGCCTGCACGATCTGGAACGGCTGGTACTCACTGCCGTTGGGCATGAGGATCACGCTGACCAACGATGAGAAGGCGATGGCAGGACGCCGGAACGAGGGAGTCGTGGCCCACGCTGCCAGCGGAATCACTGCCCACAGCAGGTACCAGGGCTGCACCACCGGGAACAAGAGAACAACGGCCCCGAGCGCGACGCCGAGTGCGCCGACCGGATGCAGGCGGCCGCGCAGAACGGCGATCAGCATCCGGACGACGATGATCCCCGCGACAACGCCGGCGATCGGGCGAGTGAGACCCAACACAGCGGTGGTGTGATCGCCGAGGCCCAGCAGCACGCCGACGAATCCGGTGCCCAGACCGAGGATCGTCGGAATCGACATCCAGCTGCGTACCACCCCCGCAGTACCCAGAGTGTTGATCCAGCCGAAGCCGAGCCCACTGCCCAGGCTCACGGCGACTTGGACCGCGACGGCGATCGAGCCGAGCAGGAGCGCCGCGTACATCACGGATCTGAGGGTCCCGCCCCATCGCCTCGACAATGCCATCCCCACGAAGCCGAGCGCGATGAGCGAGGGGATCTTGATCGTGGACGACAGCGCGATCAGGCCTGCTCCGCCGACGAGAAAAGCGATATCGGTGCTGCGTAGAGCACCCGAGTGCTCGATCGCGCGAAGCGCCAGTTCGGTGCCCGCCAGCATGAGCCCGATCATCAGGGCTTCGTTGTGGATACCGGCCACCAGGTGGAACAGCAGCAACGGGTTCGCGGCACCGAGCCACAGCGCCGTTACCGACGCGACCCCGCAGCGTCGGGCGAGACGGGGCAGCGACCAGACGATCAGCGCCACGCCCACCAGCGCGAGCAAGCGATGAAGAAAGATGCCCGCAACGATGTTCTCGCCGGTCAGGTACGTGATTCCGCGCCCCATCCACAGGAACAGCGGACCGTAGGGTGCTGGGGTCTCGCGCCAGATGTTGGGAACCGTTCGGGTCAGGACGTTGTCGGCCCCGAGTGCATCGACCGGACCGACCTCGTACGGGTCGAGTCCGCGTGCGGTGATCTCGCTCTGGGCCAGGTACGAGTAGACGTCACGCGAAAACATCGGCGGTGCCACACTCAACGGCAGGATCCACAGCAGCAGCGTGCGGTCCATCTGGGAACGAGTGAGCCGACGCGGGGTGCCTCCCGATCGCGTGCGTCCCAACGCGAATCTTCCCAACAGCAACCACGCGAGCACCACGATGACGGTTCCGGTCATCGTGACGGTCAGTGCGGTGGTCGCCATCCGGGACGGCAGGCTCAGAAGTCGGACACCTGCGATCGGGTTCTGCAGCACCGGTTGCGCTCCCGCGCCGAGGGCACCGATCGCCATCAGCAAAGCGCCCGCGGCCCCGAAACGGCGGATGTTCCTGAGCTGGTTCGTTTCCGACGGATTCAGCCCCGGTGCTTCCGGCTCGTCTCCGTGCAGGGTGGCGACGCCGCCGCCAGGCGGACTGGACTCGAGCCCGATGACTCGACGCGCGGGGGCCACGACGAACCGGTGGACGAGCGCAGTCGGCGTGGACTTCGATGTGCCGGACACCGAGGGAGACTCGGGACCGCTCGCGGAAGGTGAGCTCTCGAAACTGGGCTCACTGTCGGTCGATGGCACAGTGGGAGCGTAGCGGTGCACTCACGCGGGATCTCCACCGTGCTCGGTGAGCGAGCCGCATAGGGCACCCTTGCTGGACCGGTTACCGCAATTCCGTCACACTGGTGTTGTGAAAACAACCGAGAGTTCGCTCGTGCGTCCGGGAAGTGTCGAGTCATCGGCCTCCGGCGCAGGCGTTTCGTCGGTGCGACCCACGTCGGCCCCCGAGGGGCAGACGCGGAGCGCTGTGGTCACTCTGCTTCTCGAAGAGGGTCCCATCACCGCCTCCGACATCGGTACTCGGCTGGGGTTGAGCGCGGCAGGTGTCCGACGTCACTTGGACGCACTGATCGACGTGGGCGAGGCCCGCATCACCACTCCTGCGGGTGCTCGGCAACGTGGTCGGGGACGACCGGCGAAGCATTTCCAGCTCACCGCGGCCGGGCGTAACCGTCTCGGCCACACCTACGACGATCTTGCCGGTGCCGCCATGCGGCAGCTACGCAAGATCGGTGGAGACGCGGCCATCGAGACATTCGCCCGGCAACGAGTCAACACGATCGTGGCCGACGTGGAGCCGGCGACGGGATCCGATGCGCATGCCGTGGAGGACGCCGCCGACCGAATCGCCGACGCGTTCAGTGCGGCAGGTTTTTCTGCCACCACCCGTCAGGTGGGCAACGGTGTGCAGATCTGCCAGCACCACTGCCCGGTGTCGCACGTCGCCTCCGAGTTTCCGGAGCTGTGCGAGGCAGAGCAGACCGCGTTCGCCGAGATCCTCGGCACGCACGTGCAGCGTTTGGCGACCATCGCCAACGGCAACTGCGCGTGCACGACGCACGTGCCGCTGTCACCGACGCGGCACTCGAACATCGATAGTTCCGACAAGAAGACTCCCGACGCGCAGCCCCGCGTCGGAGAACGCCCACGCCTCCGGAAGGAGCCCGCATGACCGTCACACCAGACCAGGTGACACCCACCGCGCCGCTGACCCAGGACGAGACCATCGCCTCGCTCGGCACCTACGGATACGGCTGGGCCGACTCGGACGTAGCCGGTGAAAGCGCCAAGCGCGGTCTTTCCGAGGCCGTCGTCCGCGACATCTCACAGAAGAAGAGCGAGCCCGAGTGGATGCTCGAGGCGCGCCTCAAGGCGCTCAAGACGTTCGAGCGCAAGCCGATGCCGAACTGGGGTTCCAACCTCGACGGTATCGATTTCGACAACATCAAGTACTTCGTGCGGTCCAGCGAGAAGCAGGCTGCAACGTGGGAAGACCTGCCCGAGGACATCAAGAACACGTACGACAAGCTCGGCATCCCCGAGGCGGAGAAGCAGCGCCTCGTCTCCGGTGTCGCCGCTCAGTACGAGTCCGAGGTCGTCTACCACTCGATCCGTGAGGACCTCGAGGCTCAGGGAGTGTTGTTCCTCGACACCGACACCGCCCTCAAGGAGCAGCCGGAGCTGTTCCGCGAATACTTCGGCACCGTCATCCCCGCAGGCGACAACAAGTTCTCCGCGCTGAACACCGCGGTGTGGTCCGGTGGATCCTTCATCTACATCCCGCCGGGCGTCCACGTGGACATCCCGCTGCAGGCCTACTTCCGGATCAACACCGAGAACATGGGTCAGTTCGAGCGGACGCTGATCATCGTCGACGAGGGCGCATACGTTCACTACGTCGAGGGCTGCACCGCGCCGATCTACAAGTCGGATTCGCTGCACTCCGCCGTGGTGGAGATCATCGTCAAGAAGGGCGGCCGTTGCCGCTACACGACCATCCAGAACTGGTCGAACAACGTCTACAACCTCGTCACCAAGCGCGCCAAGGCCGAGGCAGGCGCAACGATGGAGTGGGTCGACGGCAACATCGGCTCCAAGGTCACCATGAAGTACCCGGCCGTCTGGATGACCGGCGAGTACGCCAAGGGCGAGGTTCTCTCGGTCGCGTTCGCAGGCCCGGACCAGCACCAGGACACCGGCTCGAAGATGCTGCACCTGGCACCGCACACGTCCTCGAACATCGTCAGCAAGTCCGTAGCTCGCGGCGGTGGCCGGACGTCGTACCGCGGTCTGATCCAGATCAACAAGGGAGCGCACGGTTCGCGCTCGACGGTCAAGTGCGACGCGTTGCTCGTCGACACGATCAGTCGTTCCGACACGTACCCGTACGTCGATATCCGTGAGGACGACGTGTCCATGGGCCACGAGGCCACCGTCTCGAAGGTGAGCGACGATCAGTTGTTCTACCTGATGAGCCGCGGCATGACCGAGGACGAGGCCATGGCAATGGTGGTGCGCGGCTTCGTCGAGCCGATCGCTCGCGAACTGCCGATGGAATACGCGCTCGAGCTCAACCGGCTCATCGAGCTGCAGATGGAAGGGTCGGTCGGATAAGTGAACAACCCCCTCACCGGAGTGATGGGTGCCGTGGCATCCGAAAACCCCGAGTCGGCCAAGGAAGACAAGTCGAAGCTCGTCGAGAACAAGGGCGCTCAGTTCACGTCCTACGACGTGAATGCGTTCGAGATCCCGTCCGGCCGTGACGAGCTGTGGCGTTTCACGCCGCTGCGTCGGCTGCGCGGCTTGCACGACGGTTCCGCTGTCGCCGACGGGGCCGCTCAGGTCACCGTCGGCGCCCCGGAATCGGTGGTCGTGGAGACCGTCGGTCGCGACGACGAGCGACTGGGCAAGGCCGGCGTTCCGGCCGATCGTATTGCCGCTCAGGCATTCTCGGCGTTCACCGAGGCCACGATCGTCTCCGTGCCGAACGAGGTCGAGGTGTCCGATCCGATCGAGATCACCGTCGACGGTCCCGGTGTCGACCATGTCGCCTACGGCCACGTGCAGATCCGGCTCGGTACGTTCGCTCGTGCCACCGTCGTGATCGACCAGCGGGGTAGCGGCACGTACGCCGAGAACGTCGAGTTCGTTCTCGGCGACAGCTCGCAGTTGCACGTAGTAGTGATTCAAGACTGGCAATCCGATGCCGTGCACGTCGCAGCACACCATGCACTACTGGGACGCGACGCCGTGCTGCGGCACTACAACGTCAGTCTCGGCGGCGATCTGGTGCGCATCAGCCCGACCGTGCGCTACAGCGCGCCCGGCGGCGACGCGAACCTGCTCGGTGTGTACTTCGCCGACGCAGGCCAGCACCTCGAGCAGCGACTGCTCGTCGACCACTCGGCTCCGCACTGCAAGTCGAACGTGATGTACAAGGGTGCGCTGCAGGGCGAAGTCGGTCCGGGCAAGCACGACGCGCACACCGTCTGGATCGGCGACGTTCTCATCCGCGCCGAGGCCGAGGGCACCGAAACGTACGAGCTCAACCGGAACCTGGTACTCACCGACGGCGCTCGCGCAGACTCGGTGCCGAACCTGGAAATCGAGACCGGCGAGATCGTCGGGGCAGGCCACGCCAGTGCGACCGGCCGCTTCGACGACGAGCAGCTGTTCTACTTGCGCGCTCGCGGCATCTCGGAGGAGGTGGCCCGACGCCTGGTCGTCCGCGGTTTCTTCCACGAGATCATCGACAAGATTCCGGTCCCCGCCGTGCGCGAACGTCTGGACGCTGCCATCGAGACCGAACTCGCCGTCGTCGGCGCGTAGGTCTCACCCGAAACTTTCTCGACTGCACAAAGGAATTTGAAGATGTCCACACTCGAAATCCGCGATCTGCACGTCAGCGTCGCCAACTCCGACTCGACCGCGGAGCCCATCAACATCCTCAAGGGTGTCGACCTCACCGTGAAGTCCGGTGAGACGCACGCGATCATGGGGCCCAACGGTTCCGGCAAGTCCACGCTGTCCTACGCCATCGCAGGCCACCCCAAGTACGCGGTGACCTCCGGCACCATCACCCTCGACGGTGAAGACGTGCTCGAGATGAGCGTCGACGAGCGCGCCCGTGCCGGCCTGTTCCTGGCAATGCAGTACCCGGTGGAGGTGCCCGGCGTCTCGATGTCGAACTTCCTTCGTACCGCCGCCACCGCGGTGCGCGGTGAGGCCCCCAAGCTTCGGCACTGGGTGAAGGAAGCCAAGACCGCCATGAGCGAACTGGAGATCGAGCCCAACTTCCTCGAGCGCAACGTCAACGAAGGCTTCTCCGGTGGCGAGAAGAAGCGTCACGAGATTCTTCAGCTGGGACTGCTCAAGCCTAAGATCGCCATTCTCGACGAGACCGACTCCGGCCTCGATGTCGATGCCCTGCGAGTGGTGTCGGAGGGCGTCAACAAGTACAAGGAGCGCGAAGAAGGTGGAGTGCTGCTGATCACGCACTACACCCGCATTCTGCGCTACATCAAGCCCGATTTCGTGCACGTCTTCGTCAACGGCGAAATCGTGAAGTCCGGCGGAGCAGAGCTGGCCGACGAGCTCGAGGCCAACGGGTACGCCGGCTACTCCCAGGCCGCGACCACCGGAGCATGAGTATGGCTGCACCGGCAGCTGTGGCGGTGGCGGCATCGTTCGATGTCGCCACGGTTCGCCGCGATTTCCCCATCCTCTCGCGCACCGTCCGGGATGGAAAGCCGTTGGTGTACCTCGATTCCGGTGCCACCTCGCAGCGGCCCGTACAGGTACTCGACGCCGAGCGCGAGTTCCTCACCACCTGCAATGCCGCAGTGCACCGCGGGGCGCACCAGCTGGCCGAGGAGGCCACCGACGCATACGAGGGAGCCAGGGCGGCCATCGCGTCGTTCGTCGGGGCCGACGTCGACGAGATCATGTTCACCAAGAACGCGACCGAGTCGCTCAACCTCGTGACGTACGTGCTTGCCGATCAGCGATTCGACCGCCATCTCGGTCCCGGCGACGAGATCGTCGTCACCGAACTCGAGCATCACGCCAATCTCGTTCCGTGGCAGGAGTTGGCAGCTCGAACCGGTGCCACGCTGCGCTGGTACGGCGTCACCGACGACGGTCGAATCGATCTCGATTCGCTCGAGTTGTCCTCTGCCGTCAAGGTTCTCGCGTTCACGCATCAGTCCAACGTGACCGGCGCGGTCGCTCCGGTCGAGGAATTGGTGCGTCGGGCCAGGGCCGTCGGAGCGCTCGTCGTCCTCGACGCATGCCAGTCGGTGCCGCACATGAAGGTCGATTTCCACGCGCTCGACGTCGACTACGCGGCGTTCTCCGGTCACAAGATGCTCGGTCCCTCGGGAGTGGGCGTGCTGTACGGCAAGGCTGCACTCCTCGAGGCGATGCCTCCGTTCATCACCGGCGGTTCGATGATCGAGACCGTCACCATGGAGAAGACGACGTTCGCCGCGCCCCCAAAACGATTCGAGGCCGGGGTTCCGATGACCTCGCAGGTCGTCGGACTCGGCGCAGCCGTGCGGTATCTGGAGAACATCGGTATCGATGTCATCGCCGCTCACGAGAAGACCTTGGTTGCAGCAACTCTTGCCGAGTTCGCAAAGATCGACGGTGTTCGTGTGATCGGGCCGACCGAGAACGTCGACCGTGGTTCGGCAGTGTCGTTCGTGGTCGAAGGTATTCACGCCCACGACCTCGGACAGATTCTGGACGACGAGGGCGTCGCCATTCGCGTCGGGCATCACTGCGCGTGGCCTCTGCATCGTCGATTCGGTGTGGCTGCGACAGCGCGCGCCTCGTTCGCGCTGTACAACACGGTCGAGGAAGTGCAGGTTCTCGCACAGGCGATTCGCCGCGCACAGTCGTTCTTCGGCACCACCGACCACGGCGGGGGAGGTCAGCAGTAGATGCGTATGGAACAGATGTACCAGGAAGTGATCCTCGATCACTACAAGCACCCGCACGGCCGTGGACTGCGCGAGCCCTTCGGCGCAGAGGTACACCACGTCAACCCCACCTGCGGCGACGAGGTGACCCTGCGTGTGCAGATCGAGAACGGCACCGTCGCAGACGTCTCGTACGACGGCCAGGGCTGCTCGATCAGTCAGGCGGCGACATCGGTGCTCACCGATCAGGTGGTCGGGCTGACCGTCGACGAAGCCCTGACGACGGTCGATGCGTTCAGCGAGATGGTGGGCAGTCGAGGTACCGTCGAGGGTGACGAGGATGTCATCGGTGATGGAATCGCATTCGCCGGTGTGGCCAAATACCCGGCCCGCGTGAAGTGCGCCCTGCTGGGCTGGATGGCTTTCAAGGACGCGGTTGTTCAAGTAGTGGACGCAGATTCGACAGCCACGACGGGCGAGACCGCCCAGTCGGCATTTTCCGGAGGACAGCAATCATGAC